>NZ_JBEXUI010000002.1:309855-619276 GCF_040614395.1 Nocardia sp. NPDC005998
CACTGGCCCTCTACCAAGAACTCGGCGACCAAGCTGGCAAAGCGAACACACTCTACACGTTGGGCACTCTGCAAACGGCAATCGAAGACTACGCTGAGGCCGCCAACCTGCACCAGCAGGCGTTGGCGATCTATCGCAGCGTTGGTAACCAACTCGGCGAAGCGAATACCCTCTACCGGCTCGGCGATCTGCAGCGGATAGCCGCAAAATATCTTCAGGCCGCCGAACTGCTACGCGAGGCACTGGCCCTCTACCAAGAACTCGGCGACCAAGCTGGCAAAGCGAACACACTCTACACGTTGGGCACTCTGCAAACGGCAATCGAAGACTACGCTGAAGCCGCCAACCTGCACCAGCAGGCGTTGGAGATCTACCGCAGCCTCGACAGTCAATTGGGCGAAGCCAATACTCTTTACAGCCTCGGCGATCTGGGGAAGAGGACCGCAAAATATCTACAGGCCGCCGATCTGTCACACCAGGCACTGGCCCTCTATCGCGAACTCGGCGACAAGAACGGTCACGCTAATACATTGAATAATCTTGGAATCTTCCAGAGATTGATCGGCAACTATACTGAAGCCGCCACTCTGCATCAGCAAGCACTTGAGCTCTACCGTGCACTCGGCAACCAACTCGGTGAAGCTAACACGCTCGACCAGCAGGGTATTTTACAGAGAACGACCGAGACCCATATAGCAGCCTCCAAACTGCATCAACAAGCACTGGCCCTCTATCGCAAACTCGGCAACCAACACGGTGAAGCTAACGCCCTCAATAATCTCGGCGTCGTGCAGCAATTCGCTGGGAACTACACCGAAGCCGCCAACCTGCACCAACAAGCACTCGACCTCTATCGCGAACTCAAAACGCGACGCGGCGTAGCCACGGCTCTCGACCACCTCGGCAGTGTGCGACGGTTGACAGGAAATTGCACCGAAGCCATAACCCTGCACCGACGAGCACTCGACATCTGCTGCGAAGTTGGCGATCGGTTTAGCGAAGCCCTCATCCTCGACCACCTCGGCACCGCGGAACAGATGACGGGAAACTACACCGAAGCCATAACCCTGCACCAACAAGCACTCGACATCTGCTGCGAGCTCAACGCGCGGCATGTGGAAGCCCTCACCCTCGACCACCTCGGCACCATGCAACGGAGGATAGGGAACCACATCGAAGCTACAAATCTGCTCCAGAAAGCGTTGGCCCTTTATCGGACATTCGGGAGCCGGTTCGGTGAGGCCCACACCCTCAGTGAGCTCGGAACGCTGTCTATCGCAATCGGTCTGCCTGGTGTAGCGTTGGACAGCTTCACTGAAGCGCTGTCCCTTGCACGTAAGATAGGTATTCCTCTTGAAGAAGGACGCGCGTTAGAGGGTCGTGCCCGTTGCCATGTTGACCTCGGCGATACACTGAGTGGTGTCATTGAACTCAGGCAGGCTATCGCCATCTACCAACATCTAGGTGCACCCGAAATCAGTTCGGCAATAACCTATTTCACGACTATTACCGGACTCGCGTTCAGTTAGCATGCCAACACCAGTTGAAGGTGCGGATGGTGGACGCGTCCACCATATCGGCGGCAGCGGCTCAACTACTAGACCGCGCAGATTGGCGTGCTGAATCGGATTTCAGCATGGGGCTGTAGTCGCCCGAAGGTGTCGACGCGCCCGCTGTGTCGGGTATGGGCGTCATCGAGGTCGTCTTCGCGCTGTGTTGATACTAGGAAGTCAGTCGCACCGACTGTCGGGATCTTGGAACACTGCGGGCGGTGACGGTTCAGGTTTCCGGCTGAGAACCCGGCCGACCGGACTGGGAGTGGTGTCTAGGGCTGGAATTGCCGAGGCGACCAATCAGGCGAGAATCTACCTCCTCTGGGTTACGGACGATGTCGTCGCGGCGTGGCAGTGAATTCTCGCTACGCGGCTACTTGCATTTGGCGCAGCACCCCATTCTGGCTCGGATATGCGGCGCATGCCACCTCCTGGCGACTGGAGATCGCGCAGTTTCGGAGGGTGCACGCCGGTATCAACGTCCGATCCGTGGATAGGGCAGATCAGTACTCATATGTTCGGTGATCGCGAGCGGACTGCCGATCTGCGGGAACGCGCGCTGGGGGCAGGAGGGGCGCTCGCAGACCTTGCAGCCCGCACCGATCGGCACCGCGGCGGCCGGATTGTCCAGATGCAGCCCGGTGGAATACGCCAGCCGGTCGGCGTATTCGATATCGCAACCCAGGCCGATCGCGAAGTCCTTTGTGGCCGTGCCGAATCCGTGCGGCGCCGTCAGTGCGGTGCGGGCGATCCACAAATAGCGGCGGCCGTCGGGCATCGCAGCGATCTGGGTCAGGGTGCGGCCGGGATTCGCGAAGGCCTCGTGCACCACCCACAGCGGGCAGCTGCCGCCGACTCGGGAGAAGTGGAATGCGGTGGCGGACTGGCGTTTCGAGATATTGCCCGCGCGGTCGGTGCGGACGAGGAAGAACGGAACACCGCGCTGCCCCTGCCGCTGCAGCGTGCTCAACCGGTGGCAGATGGTCTCGAAGCCGACCTCGAAACGCAGACTGAGCAGATCGATGTCGTAGCGCAGCTCCTCGGCCGACCGCAGGAAGCGCCCGTAGGGCAGCACCAGCGCACCCGCGAAATAGTTGGCCAACCCGATCCGCGCCAGCGTCCGGGATTCGCTGATGAGTGACGGTGTTTCGGCCAGCACAGCATCCAGGTCCCTGCCGTACAACAGAAATCCGAGCGTGGTGGCGATCTGGAAGGCGCGCTGCCCGGGACGCAGCCGCCGCGCCAGGGTCAGGGTGCGGCTGTCCGGATCGTAATGCCGTTTCGGGATGGACGGATCCGCGCCATCACCACGCACCAGCACGGTCACTCCGGCGCGCTCCTCGGCCACCCTGGCGAGTTGCCGATCGAGCGAGCCGATGCTCAGGCCGCACTCCTCGAAGAGCTGTTCGGCCGCGTGATCGAGTTGGGCGATGTGATTGTGGTGGTCGTAGAAGAAGTCCCGGACATCCTCGTACGGCATGGGCACACCGGGAGCACCGGTCGGCGCGGCCACCCGGGCCGAGAGCAGATCGAGTTGATCGGTCGCGGCGCGCAGTCGCCGATGCATCGCGACGACGATCCGGGCGACCTCCGGTAGTCGCGTCGCGAGCTCCTCCACCTCGGTCAGCGGCGCACTATCGCCACCCGCCGCGTCCACCAGCACCTCGTGCAGATCCGATACCAAGCGGGCATCGGAGTCGGCGGCGAAAAATTGCACGTCGAGGTCGAAGGTGGCGTTGAGTTTGAGCAACACCGGGATGGTGAGCGGTCGCTGGTCGCGCTCGAGCTGGTTGAGGTAGCTGGGCGATAGATCGAGAGATTTCGCCAGTGCCGCCTGGGTCATCCGCCGTTCTTCGCGCAACCGCCTCAGTCGGGCGCCCGCGTACATCTTGCGCACCGCAAGATGGTAGCCCTCGGAATTTGCAAACATCGCAAAATGCGTGATTCTCGCCCGCAGAAATCTGCTGTTGCAAGGGATTTTGCCGTCGATCAATCCTGCGTAGCGTGCGAAGTGGGGCAGCTGGCCCGCCGCATGGAACCGGAGGATGGATGAAGACACATATCGTACGCGCCCGCGGCGCCGCCGAGGACTTTCCGCGCTCGGAACATCTGGCCGCCAAGATTGCCGAGGTTGCCGCCGATCCGGTCGAGGTGCGCGCCGAGGTGACCGAGATGATCGTGAACCGGATCATCGACAATGCGGCCGTCGCCGCGGCCGCCCTGGTCCGCGGACCGGTGGCCAGCGCGCGGGCACAGGCTCTTGCGCAGCCGTACATGCCGCGGCCGGGTCGGGCGGGTGCCACCGTTTTCGGGCTGTCCGCGCCCGACCGGGTGTCGCCGGAGTGGGCCGCGTTGGCCAATGGAGTCGCGGTGCGCGAACTCGATTTTCACGACACCTTCCTCGCCGCCGAGTACTCGCATCCGGGCGATAACATCGCGCCGATTCTCGCCGTCGCCCAGCACACCGGCCGCAGCGGCGCCGAGCTGATCCGTGGCCTGGCCACCGGTTACGAGATCCAGATCGATCTGGCGCGCGGAATCTGTCTGCACGAGCACAAGATCGATCACGTCGCCCACCTCGGTCCGTCCGCCGCCGCGGGCATCGGGACGCTACTCGGACTCGGCACCGAGACGATCTATCAGGCGATCGGGCAGGCGCTGCACACCACCACCGCGACCCGGCAATCCCGCAAGGGTGAAATCTCCAGCTGGAAGGCCTATGCCCCCGCATTTGCCGGGAAGATGGCGGTGGAGGCGGTGGATCGCGCCATGCGCGGCGAGGGTGCGCCCGCGCCGATCTGGGAGGGCGCGGACGGCGTCATCGCCTGGCTGCTCGGCGGTCCGGACGCCGAATACCAGGTGCCGTTGCCGAGCCCGGGCGAAGCCAAGCGCGCGATCCTGGACAGCTACACCAAGGAGCATTCGGCCGAATACCAGAGTCAGGCACCCATCGATCTCGCGCGCCGAATGCGGTCGCGCATCGGCGATCTCGATCAGATCGCCACGATCGTTTTGCACACCAGTCAGCACACGCATGTGGTGATCGGCACCGGATCCGGTGATCCGCAGAAGTTCGATCCGCAGGCCAGTCGGGAGACGCTCGACCATTCCGTTCCTTATATCTTCGCGGTCGCGCTGCAAGACGGCGGCTGGCATCACGAGCGGTCGTATGCGCCCGAGCGCGCACGCCGGGCCGATACCGTCGCGCTGTGGCGCAAGATCTCTACCGTCGAGGATCCGGAGTGGACCCGCCGCTATCACGCCATTGATCCGAATGAAAAGGCATTCGGGGCACGGGCTGTCGTGACCCTGAAAAGCGGCGAAACGATCATCGACGAACTCGCGGTCGCCGATGCGCATCCGCTCGGCGCGCGGCCGTTCGCCCGCGAGCAGTACCTCGCGAAGTTCCGAACGCTCGCCGAGGGTGTCATCGATCCCGCAGAGCAGCAACGCTTCCTCGACGCGGTGCAGCGCACGCCAGCATTGGCCGCCGGTGCGCTGGATCAGCTGACGTTCACCGTATCGCCCGAGGTCCTGAGGCGGGCGCCGATGGCACGGGAGGGGATCTTCTGATGCTCGTCCTACTCCTTGCCCCAGACCAGCGCCTGTGCGGCGATCACCTCGGTGCCGTTGAATGTGACGGCGGGCGATCCGTGCAGCCGGTAACCCTGATCGAGCAGGCCGCTGATCCGCTCGCAGAAGGTAGCGTCGTCGACGCCGGTGATCAGTCGGTAGCGCAGGCGGTGATCTTCGGACCCACCACCCGGCATCGAATCGCTGTGCGAAGCTTCGCTCATCGGTCCAGCCTAGGGCGGCGGTCGCGGTGACCGGACTGCTGGCCGCCGCCACGAGTGCGGCCGATAAGCGTGTGGCGCTGCGGGCCGGGTTGACCTCCGGTCGGCTCCAGCGCTGGCCCGGGGCATTCAATCCGCTGGTGGCCAAGCTGATTCAGCAGCTCGGCTTCGAAGGCGTCTATGTCTCCGGAGCGGTGGTTTCGGCCGAGCTCGCGCTGCCGGATATCGGGCTGACCACGCTCACCGAGGTGACCGCGCGCGGACAGCAGATCGCGCGGGTGACCGATCTGCCGGTGCTGATCGATGCCGATACCGGATTCGGCGAGCCGATGAATGCAGCGCGCACGGTGACCCTGCTGGAAGATGCCGGGTTGGCGGGCTGTCATATCGAAGACCAGGTGAATCCCAAGCGCTGTGGTCATCTCGACGGCAAGGCGGTGGTTCCGGTTGCCGAGATGGTTCGCCGCTTGCGTGCCGCGGTCGCGGCCCGGCGTGACCCGAATTTCGTCGTCTGCGCGCGCACCGATGCGCGGGGGACCGAAGGGCTCGACGCGGCGATCGACCGGGCCAGGGCATATGCCTACGCCGGTGCGGATCTGATCTTCACCGAGGCGCTGACCGACGCCGCCGAATTCGCGAAGTTTCGTGCGGCGGTGGATATTCCATTGCTCGCGAATATGACCGAGTTCGGCAAGTCGGAACTGCTGTCCGCGGGCACGTTGGCCGATCTCGGCTATAACGCCGTTATCTATCCGGTAACCACATTGCGCTTGGCGATGTATGCGGTCGAGCGGGGTCTGCGTGAAATCGCCGACACCGGAACACAATTCGGATCGGTGCGGCACATGCAGCACCGGGCACGACTCTACGAATTGCTGGATTACCAGCAGTACAACGACTTCGATTCCGGAATATTCAATTTCACCGTGAGCGAGTGACCATGACCGATATCAAGAAGGGCTTGGCCGGGGTGGTGGTCGATACCACCAGCATCTCCAAGGTGGTACCCGAGACCAATTCGCTGACCTATCGCGGCTATGCGGTGCAGGATCTGGCGCGGCACTGCGGTTTCGAGGAGGTCGCGTATCTGCTGTGGTACGGCGAACTGCCCGATGCCGCCCAACTCCAACTACTGTGCCAGCGTGAACGCGCACAGCGGCGCGTCGACCGATCGATCCTGTCGCTGATCGAGAAGCTGCCGGACAACTGTCATCCGATGGATGTGGTCCGGACGGTGGTCAGCTACCTGGGCGCCCAGGATCCGGATCTCGATGCCGCGCAGGATGATCGGGCGCTCTTGGCGAAGTCGCTGCGACTGACCGCGGCGCTGCCCACGGTGATCGCGGCCGATATGCGCCGCCGCCATGGGCAGGATCCTATTGCGCCGCACGCACAACTGGGCTTCGCGGAGAACTTTCTGAATATGTGCTTCGGAGAGGTTCCGGATCCGCGCATCGTGCGCGCCTTCGAGATTTCACTGATCCTGTATGCGGAATACAGTTTCAACGCATCCACATTTGCCGCGCGGGTGGTCACCTCGACTCGCTCGGATATGTACAGCGCGATCACCGCGGCGATCGGCGCGCTCAAGGGTCCGCTACACGGTGGCGCCAATGAGGCCGTCATGCACATGATGCTGGAGATCGGTGAGCCCGAACGCGCTGCGGAGTGGTTGCGCGCGAAGCTGTCCGGCAAACAGAAGGTGATGGGGTTCGGGCATCGCGTCTATAAGAACGGCGACTCGCGGGTGCCGACAATGCGCGATGCTCTTGCGCGAGTTGCCGAGGTGACCGGCGGTCAGCGCTGGCTGCGCATGTATACCGCATTGGAGCAGGCCATGGCCGAGGCCACCGGCATCGAGCCCAATCTCGACTTTCCAGCCGGTCCCGCCTACTACCTGATGGGCTTCGACATCGAGATGTTCACACCCATCTTCGTGATGAGCCGCATTACCGGGTGGACCGCCCACATCATCGAGCAGTCCGCCGCCAATGCCCTCATCCGTCCGCTGTCCGAATACGTCGGGGTGCCGCAGCGCGAACTGCTGGTCTCGGGGGCGTCGGCGCTCTGACTCGACGGATGATCGCGGCGAAGCCCTCCTCGACCAAGCGACTGTTTGGTGTAATCGGTGAGATCGAATCGACCGATGCGCCCATCGCATGGGCGCAAGGAAGCGAGCGAACCGAATGTCGAGTCCCGACGATATCGTCACCGCCATGTGCCGCAGCTGGGCCGATCCCGACCCGGACCGGATCAGTGCCTTCTTCGCCGAAGACGCCGTCTACCACAACATTCCGATGGAGCCGATCCACGGCCGTGCCGCCATCCGCGAGTTCATCGCCGGATTCCTCACGAGCTTCGAATCCATCGACTTCGATATCCACCACCAGGTCGCCAGCGGCAATATCGTGATGAACGAACGCACCGACACCCTGCGCGGCCTCGGCAAAGACACCCCGCTGCCGGTAATGGGTGTCTTCGAAGTCGCCGACGGTGCCATCACCGCCTGGCGCGACTACTTCGATATGGCTGCCATAAACCGAGCCTTCGGCACCGACGCCGCCGAGTAGCGGTTCCCGCCCCATGTCCGCCCGGAAAGATCTTTGGGAATTCGGGAACCGAATCGGTCGGGCGCGCGTCGAATAGGGCATCGGGGGTGATATCTGATGGCGACGTATGAGGAGGGGTTACGTATGGATCGTTGCTCGGGATGTCCTGCGGGGTGGCGACGGGGATTGGGTGCTCGGTCGCGGATGCGGCCGATTGTGCGCAACGGTGAGGTTTGTGACAGGTACCCGCCCCGCCGCCGGTTGCGACCGTTTCCTGGGGCCGAATCACCTTGATACGTAGTGTATTTCATTGATGGCGCGGGTGGTCCCCTCGACCACGCATCCCGGTGCCGATACGCCCGCCCTCCCCGCGAACGGGGGAGGGCGGGCGCTATTCGGTCATGCCGAGATATTCAGCGCACCGCGGCCGCGGCCGCGACCAGATTGCGCAGGGAAGCCTCGACCTCGACCGGCCCGCGGGTCTTCAGCCCGCAGTCCGGATTGACCCAGAGTCGTTCGGCGGGAACGGCTTTCAATGCAGCGCGGAGCGAAGCGGTGATCTCCTCCACACTCGGCACCCGGGGCGAGTGAATGTCGTAGACACCGGGTCCGACGCCGAGATCGAAGCCGCGTGCGTTGAGGTCGTCGAGCACTTCCATATGTGAACGCGCCGCCTCGATCGAGGTGACATCGGCATCGAGTCCGGCGATCGCATCGATGACCTCACCGAATTCCGAATAGCACAGGTGGGTGTGGATCTGGGTGGCATCCGATACCCCTGAGGTCGCCAGCCGGAACGCCCCGACCGACCACTCCAGATACGCGCCCTGGTCGGCCGCGCGCAGCGGCAACAGCTCCCGCAGTGCGGGCTCGTCGACCTGGACGATCCGAATGCCTGCGGCCTGCAGATCGATCGTCTCGTCCCTTATTGCCAATGCCACCTGGCGTGCCGAATCCGCCAATGGCTGATCGTCGCGCACGAACGACCAGGCCAAAATCGTCACCGGGCCGGTGAGCATGCCCTTGACCGGCTTATCGGTGAGCGATTGCGCGTAGCCGATCCAGTCGACGGTCATCGGCGCGGGTCGGGCCACATCGCCGAACAGGATCGGCGGCCGCACGCAGCGGGTGCCGTAGGACTGCACCCAGCCCGCTTCGGTGGCGGCGAATCCGTCGAGCTGTTCGGCGAAGTACTGCACCATGTCATTGCGTTCCGGCTCGCCGTGCACCAGCACGTCGAGTCCCAATTTCTCCTGCAGCGCAATGACATCGGCGATTTCCGAGCGCATCCGACGGACGTACTCGGCCGCATCGATCTCGCCCTTGCGCAGTGCCGCCCGCGCGAGCCGGATCGCCGAGGTCTGCGGATACGAACCGATCGTCGTGGTCGGCAATGACGGCAGCCGCAGCCGTTCGGCCTGCAGCACCCGTCGCTGCGGCGCGGGGGACCGCCGGGTGGCATCCGGACCGAGCGCCGCCAACCGCGCCCGGACCTGCGGATTGTCCAGCCTGGGATCGGTGCGCCGGGTAGCAAGTGCCGAACGGGCGGCGGCGAATTCGGCGGTGATCGCCTCGGGCCCCGCGCTCAGTGCGGTCGCGAGCAAGCGCACCTCGGCGACCTTCTCCGCACCGAATGCCAGCCACGAGCGCAACCGTTCGTCGAGGCCGGTTTCGGGCGCCAGCGTGTAGGGCACGTGCAGCAGCGAGCAGGAACTCGACACCGCAACGGATTTCGCGCAACCCAGCAGCGCGCCGAGTGTCGTCAGCGCCCGATCCAGATCGGCCCGCCAGACATTTCGGCCGTCGACCACACCCGCGACCAGCAGCTTGTTCGCGAGCGCCGGTACCCCAGCCACCGCGGAGAGATCGGCGGCAGTGGTGAAGTCCACTGTGATGCCTTCGATTTCGGTCTCGGCCAGGGCGGCCAGCGCCGGACCGGGACTGCCGAAGTAGGTCGCCACCAGCAGCGCCGGACGATCCGTCGCGGCCGATAGCTCGGCATAGGTGCGCCGGACCAGGTCGATCTCGTGGGCGGTCAGATCGGTGACCACCACCGGCTCGTCGAATTGCACCCACTCCGCACCCGCCACGGCCAGCAGCCGCAACAGCTCACGGTAGAGCGGTACCAACTCGTCGAGGCGATCGAGCGCGGCACCGCCCGTCGCCTTCGCCAGTTTCAGGAAGGTGATCGGACCGACCACCACCGGCCGCGCGGGCACCCCGAGGGCGAGCGCCTCCTGCAGTTCATCCAGCACCTTCGACGGGTGCAGTGAGAACGTGGTCTCCGGGCCGATCTCCGGCACCAGATAGTGGTAGTTGGTATCGAACCACTTGGTCATTTCCAGGGGCTCGACCGTATCGGTGCCGCGCGCCGCGGCGAAATAGCGATCCAGCGGATCGGCGATTCCGGCCACCCGGGGCGGCAGCGCTCCGAGCAGCACGGCGGTATCGAGCACCTGGTCGTAATAGGAGAAGGTGCCGACCGGAACGGCATCGAGTCCGGCCGAATGCAATTCGGTCAGCTGATTGCGCCGCAGGTTGCGTGCGATCGCGTGCAGTTGCTCGGTGTCGATATGTCCGGCCCAGTACGACTCGGTGGCACGCTTGAGCTCACGGTGCGGCCCCACCCGCGGGAGACCGAGAACCGTTGCGGTGAACGGGTTATGCGAAACAGTCACGAATTTCTCCAGTGCTGAGATCGAAGACCATCGCCCTACGAGCTCACGGAGACCAAGTGACGTGCCGGAAAATCCAACGACTGGAAAACCAACCATGGAGCCCGACAGGTCGCACTGGTGGTCCGCGCGCCCAATCCACGAGGCGGTGGCCGCCGGATACGGCGTATCCGACACGGCTGGCAGGTCTTCGGACTTGCGGGCACGGGCCTTCTGGCCGACCCCGTACGGGGCTCACCTACTGGCCGTCGCTTCCCGGGTGGTAACCCAGTGCTGATGACGGCGGTCGTTCCTGCATACCGCTGCGGGACAGTCCCGGATTCTCACCGGGTTCCCTCTCGTCCGCACACCGGTATTCCGGTGGGCGAACTCGACTCCGTTCACGCGACGTTGGGGCTCCATCTCGTCTGCGCACGGCGAACCAGCTGCAACACCAAGCATAGGCGGGCGCGCAACCGGTTTGACGGCATACCGGTGATCATGATGTTCGCTGCGCAGGCCCACCCGTCGCCCGACCGCCACCCCCGCACCGAATCGCTACGCGATGCTGACTTTCGGGGCCGCGAACACGCCGCGCCGCAGGCGCGGCAAATTCAACACAGTATGTGACGACTGGATGAACACAACTTCGCAAGTCTGCTAGGAATGGTTGTGAAGATTCCTGCGAATGGGACTTCCCTGTCAGGGCTGCATTCCGGGCCGGGTACCTTAGGTCAATGTTCTCGAAAGTCTTGGTTGCCAACCGTGGCGAGATCGCGATCCGTGCCTTCCGCGCGGCCTACGAACTCGGCATCGGAACCGTCGCGGTATTCCCGTACGAGGATCGCAATTCGGTCCACCGGTTGAAGGCAGCCGAGTCCTACCAGATCGGCGAACAGGGCCACCCCGTCCGGGCGTATCTGTCCATCGAGGCGATCATCGCGGCGGCCAAGTCCGCCGGAGCCGACGCCATCTACCCCGGCTACGGCTTCCTGTCGGAGAACCCGGACCTCGCGGCGGCCTGTGCGCGCGAGGGTATTACCTTCATCGGCCCGTCCGCCGCGGTACTCGAACTCGCGGGTAACAAGGCCCGCGCGATCGAGGCGGCCAGGGCAGCCGGACTGCCGGTACTGCGTTCGAGCGCGCCGTCGGCCGATGTCGACGAGCTGCTCATGGCCGCTCAGGAGCTGGAGTACCCGATCTTCGTCAAGGCCGTCGCGGGCGGCGGCGGCCGCGGTATGCGGCGGGTTGCCGATCCGGCACAGCTGCGCGAATCGATCGAGGCCGCCTCCCGCGAGGCGGAATCGGCATTCGGCGATCCGACGGTCTTCCTGGAACAGGCCGTGGTGAATCCGCGCCATATCGAGGTGCAGATCCTGGCCGACCAGCACGGCAATGTCATGCACCTGTTCGAGCGCGACTGTTCGGTGCAGCGTCGCCACCAGAAGGTGATCGAGCTCGCGCCGGCACCCAACCTCGATCCGGCACTGCGCGAGCGCATCTGCAATGACGCGGTCGCCTTCGCCCGCCAGATCGGCTACAGCTGCGCCGGCACCGTCGAATTCCTGCTCGACGAGCGCGGCAACCACGTCTTTATCGAGATGAATCCGCGCATCCAGGTCGAGCACACGGTGACCGAAGAGATCACCGATGTCGACCTGGTGCAGTCCCAGCTGCGCATCGCGGCGGGGGAGACCCTGGAACAGCTCGGCCTGAGCCAGGAGAAGGTCACCATTCGCGGTGCTGCCCTGCAGTGCCGGATCACCACCGAGGATCCGGCCAATGGCTTCCGCCCCGATACCGGCCGCATCACCGCCTACCGCACCCCCGGCGGTGCGGGCATCCGCCTCGACGGCGGTGCGAATCTGGGCGCGGAGATCGGCGCCTACTTCGACTCGATGCTGGTCAAGCTCACCTGCCGCGGTCGCGATCTGCCCGCGGCGGTGGCCAGGGCCAGCCGTGCGCTCGCGGAGTTCCGCATCCGCGGCGTCACCACGAATATTCCGTTCCTGCTCGCGGTGCTCGACGATCCGGACTTCAAGGCGGGCCGGGTCACCACCTCGTTCATCGATGAGCGCCCGCAGCTGCTGACCCTGCGCGGCTCGGCCGACCGCGGCACCAAGATCCTGAACTACCTGGCCGATATCACCGTGAACAAGCCGCATGGTGAGCGCCCGACCACGGTGTATCCGCACGATAAGTTGCCCGCCATCGATCTGAGCGTGCCCCCGCCGGACGGTTCTCGGCAACGGTTGCTGCGCTTGGGCCCCGAGGGTTTCGCGCAGGCGCTGCGTGCGCAGAAGGCCGTCGGGGTGACCGACACGACCTTCCGCGACGCACACCAGTCGCTGTTGGCCACGCGGGTGCGTACCAACGGTCTACTCGGTGTGGCCGGACATGTCGCACGCCTGACACCGGAACTGCTCTCCATCGAGGCGTGGGGTGGCGCGACTTACGATGTGGCGCTGCGCTTCCTGTACGAGGATCCGTGGGAGCGGCTGGCGGCGTTGCGTGAGGCGATTCCGAACATCTGCCTGCAGATGCTGCTGCGCGGCCGCAATACCGTCGGCTACACGCCCTACCCCGAGCAGGTGACGCGCGCGTTCGTCTCGGAGGCGACCGCAACGGGCATCGACATCTTCCGCATCTTCGATGCGCTCAACAATGTCGACCAGATGCGTCCGGCCATCGATGCGGTGCGCGAAACCGGTACGGCCATTGCGGAAGTCGCGATGAGCTACACCGGCGATCTGAGTAACCCGGACGAGACCCTCTACACCCTCGACTACTACCTGAAGCTGGCCGAGCAGATCGTCGACGCTGGCGCGCATGTGCTCGCCATCAAGGATATGGCGGGTCTGCTGCGGGCACCCGCGGCGGCGACACTCGTCACCGCGCTGCGCAGTAACTTCGATCTGCCGGTCCACGTGCACACCCACGACACCCCCGGCGGTCAGCTCGCGACCTATCTGGCCGCCTGGCATGCGGGCGCCGACGCGGTCGACGGTGCGAGCGCCGCGATGGCCGGAACCACCTCACAGCCTGCACTTTCCGCGATCGTCGCGGCGGCGGCGCACAGTGAATTCGATACCGGCCTGAACCTGCAGAACGTCTGCGATCTGGAGCCGTACTGGGAGGCGCTGCGAAAGGTGTACGCGCCCTTCGAATCCGGGCTGCCCGCGCCGACCGGACGGGTGTACACCCACGAAATCCCTGGTGGTCAGCTGTCGAATCTGCGGCAACAGGCCATCGCACTCGGCCTCGGTGACCGCTTCGAAGAGGTCGAGGCGAAATACGCCGCGGCGGACCGGCTTCTTGGCCGCCTGGTCAAGGTCACCCCGTCCTCGAAGGTGGTCGGCGACCTCGCACTCGCACTGGTCGGCACCGGTGTCGACATCGAGAGTTTCGCGGCCGATCCGGGTCGCTACGACATTCCGGATTCGGTAATCGGTTTCCTGCGTGGCGAACTCGGCACCCCGGCCGGCGGCTGGCCCGAACCGTTCCGCAGTCGCGCACTGGCCGGGCGTGGTCCGGCCAAGCCCGAGACACCGCTCACCGCCGAGGACGAAGCCGGCCTGAACGGAACCTCCGGACAGCGCCGCGCCACCCTCAACCGGCTGCTGTTCCCCGGCCCGACGGCCGAATTCAACGCCCACCGGGAGAAGTACGGCGACACCATGGGCCTGTCGGCCAACCAGTTCTTCTACGGTCTGCGCCGCGGTGAGGAACACCGCGTGCAACTGGAGAAGGGTGTCACCCTGCTGATCGGCTTGGAGGCGATCTCCGAACCCGACGAGCGCGGTATGCGCACGGTCATGTGCATCATGAACGGCCAGCTGCGCCCGGTCGCGGTGCGCGATCGCTCCGTCGCCAGCGATATCCCGGCCGCGGAGAAGGCGGATAAGAACAATGCGGGCCATATCGCCGCGCCGTTCGCCGGTGTGGTCACTTTGGCTGTGTCCGAAGGCGATTCGATCGCGGCGGGCGACATCATCGGCACCATCGAGGCGATGAAGATGGAGGCCGCGATCACCGCACCGCGCGCCGGCATCGTCGGCCGGGTCGCGATCGGCAAGGTACAGCAGGTCGAGGGTGGCGACCTGCTGGTCGAACTGACCGTGCGCGAGTCCGCGGCGGAATGACCCGGATCGTCGCGGGCAGCGCGGGCGGGCGGCGACTGCGCGTCCCGCCCGCCGGTACCCGGCCCACCTCGGATCGGGTGCGCGAAGCACTGTTCAGCGCGCTCGACGCCCGCATCGATTTCGACGGCGTCCGGGTGCTCGACCTGTACGCGGGATCCGGCGCGCTCGGTCTGGAGGCGCTCTCGCGCGGCGCCACCAGCGCCCTGCTCATCGAATCCGATCGCAAGGCCGCCGCGATCGTGCGCGGCAATATTGCCGATCTCGGGCTGCTCGGCGCCGAACTCCGCATCGGGGCCGTCGCCAGCGTCCTGGCCGGTGGCGGTGCGGGGGCCTACGACGTGGTCTTCTCCGATCCGCCCTACGACGTCGACACCGCCGCGGTCACCGCCGACCTGCGCGCCTTGGTCGAGCACGGCTGGCTGGCGCCCGGCGCATTCGTCGCCGTCGAGCGCTCCAGCCGCTCACCCGAGATCGTCTGGCCCGCAGGCTATATCCCGGCGAAGGCGCGTAAATATGGCGAAACCCGCATCGAACTAGCCGAATTCGCCCCGGAGTAACTCCGCCATCGCGGCGTCCGAGGTGGCCATCGGAGCTCCTGATACCGTCTGTCCATGGCAGGAGCGATGTGCCCGGGCTCATTCGACCCGGTGACCAATGGACATATCGACGTCTTCGCCCGGGCTGCGGTGCAGTTCGACGAGGTCGTGGTGACCGTCAGCGTCAATCCCAAGAAGCAGGGCATGTTCAGCGTCGAGGAACGCATGGAGATGCTGCGTGAGGCCACCGCGCAGCTGCCCAATGTGCGGGTGGAGTCCTGGCAGGGCCTGCTCGTGGACTTCGCCAAGCAGGAGGGCCTCACCGCAATCGTCAAGGGTCTGCGCGATGCCACCGATTTCGGCTACGAACTGCAGATGGCTCAGATGAACAAGAAGCTCTCCGGCGTGGACACCTTCTTCATCGCCACCAACCCGGCCTTCAGCTACCTGTCCAGCTCGCTGGTCAAGGAGGTGGCGGCCTACGGCGGCGATGTCACCGATATGCTCCCGCCCGCCGTCCACAAGCGCCTACTCGATCGCCTGGCGGAACGGAAAGGCTGAGCGGAGCTCTTAATACGATTCGCCTCGGTCCCAAGCTCGGGACCGAGGCGAATCGTATTAGGGCTGTTACTGGCCGACTGATTTCGTGCGTACACGGTAACTCGCCGGGTACGCCCAAACGACATGCAACTCCCAACCGCCGGTCCGCGACGTGATTTTCGTGGCACTTACGACCGGCAAATGGCGCGGGGAGGCGGGGGAGCATCTCAGAAGACCAGGCCGCGCAGGGCGAGGAAGCGCATGCCGCCGACCGCGGCGGTAATGGCGAGGATGGCAGTGGCCTGGAACGTGCCGCCCATACCGGGGGTCCATACCTCGAGCGCGGCCAGCGCGGCGGTGGTGATGCCGAGCCCGACCAGCGCAAGCCCGCCGCCCTCCCACTGTGCGGTGAACCAGCCGACCCGGCCCGCCGCGTGGAAGGTGAGCTGACGGTGCAGTTCATTGGCGATCACGGTGCTCACGATCGAGCCGGCGATATTGGCGACCAGTGGGCCGACGCCGTGCATCGCGAAGAACAACAGCACATAGGCAACGTTGCTGGAGCCGCCGACCAGGGCGAAGCGGATCAACTGGGCCAGCGCCCGGTCGCCGCGCAGGTACTGCATGAGCTGGGCGAACCGATACGCCGTCGCAATACGCAGGACCGGGTACGGCCCCACCCACGGCGTGTACAAACTACTCGTCGGCAGTACCGCCGTCCGCGGTAGTTCCAGTACGGTCATTGTCTTTCCGATCCCACACGAGCCTTCGGTACGGAAAACCGCGATGGTCATCGCATCCTTCCGCCGACTCTCGAGAGGTTCCTCACGTATTGTGTGTTCAGTATGTATTGAACAATCGGAACTAGTCAATCGTCGAGGCGAAGGAATCCGCCCGGTTGGCCTCCTCTATCCCCACAGTCCCGGTCGGGGCCTGCGATCCGCTTAAGAAGATCTTGTTCGGACCTTCTGGATAAATGTAACACCAAGTGGAGACATATCCTCCACTTGTTTTTGTGGCGTACGAGACACCCGCACGACACACCGATGGGTGACTCGGCACGAGCCGTGACGAGGGGCACACTGGGCCTCGGCGGAAATTTCGCCGCAGGTCTGCAGGAGAGTGGGGTAAGAGCATGTATCGCGTATTCGAAGCACTCGACGAGCTGGTCGCCATTGTCGAGGAAGCGCGCGGCATCCCGCCGACCCGCAGCTGTATCGTCCCGCGCGGCGACGTGCTCGAACTGCTCGACGATGTGCGCGATGCGCTGCCCGGCGAACTCGACGACGCCCAGGATGTGCTCGACCATCGCGACAAGATCGTCTCCGATGCCCGTTCCGCCGCCGAGACCACGGTGACGACCGCGAACGAACAGGCCGAGCAGACCATCGGATCGGCCCGCGAGGAGGCTGACCGAATTCTTGCCGACGCCAAGGCGCACGCCGACCGGATGGTGGCCGAGGCCAGTGCGCACGCCGATCATCTCGTCAACACCGCCCAGGCCGAGGCCGACCGCATCGTCGCCGACGGCAATGCCGAATTCGAGGCCGTCACCGGCCGGGCGCGCGTGGAATCCGAGCGGATGATCGAGGCGGGCAAGGCCTCCTATGGCCGCTCGGTCGCCGAGGGTGAGGCCGAGCGCGATCGCCTGGTCACGCAGACCGAGGTGGTGCGCGCCGCGCACGCCGAATCGGCCCGGCTCATCGACGGGGCGCATGAAGAGGTCGATCGGATGCGCGACGAGTGCGACCACTATGTCGACAGCAGGCTCGCCGACTTCGAAGAGAACCTCAACGCCACCCTGCGGACCGTCCGCGGCGGGCGTCACCAACTGCGTTCCGGTGCGGGCGCTCCGGATTACGCGGCCGACTATCGCCGCTGATATTCCGCACCGATTCGGCATGTTTCAGACGGTTTGGGCGGACACCGTGCTCTCGCGTATTGTGGAGTGGTTGCCCATTTCCCCTCGAATGTGAAGTGAGTTCGTGATGTCCGCCGGTTCCGGTTCCGCATCGCGTCCTCGTACGGCCTCGCGCCGCACGCCGGACGCGGGTTTTGTGCTGGATGTCATCAGCCTGGGCCGTCGCCCCGGCACGATGAAAGAGCTGCATCGCGTGGTCACCACCGACGAGCGGATCGGGCTGGATCTGATCGCCATTCCGGCGGGCGCCGAGGTGGATCTCGATCTGCGGTTGCAGGCGGTGTCCGAGGGGGTGCTCGTCACCGGGACGGTCACCACGCCGACGGCGGGGGAGTGCTCGCGCTGCCTCGAACCGTTCACCGGCACGGTGGACATTCACCTCACGGAACTGTTCGCCTATCCGGACAGCACCACCGAGCAGACCACCGAGGACGACGAGATCTACCGCATGGTGGACGACAAGATCGACCTGGAACCGGTGATCACGGACCAGATCGGTCTGGAGCTGCCGCTGCAGCCGCTGTGCACTCCGGACTGCGCGGGTCTGTGTCCGGAATGCGGTGTCAGGATGGCGATTGCGGGTTCGGACCACCGGCATGAGATACTTGACCCTCGCTGGGCCGGGTTGGCGAAGTTCGCCGCCGAGTCGCCCGGCAACGGCAGCCCCGATGCGGGTGCCGACCCAGACGTTTAGACCAGACCAGTAAGACCGTGCTGCCTAACTGGCGAGCAATAGGACAAGAGGAGAAGTAGTCGTGGCCGTTCCCAAGCGCCGGATGTCCCGTTCCAACACCAGGTCGCGGCGCAGCCAGTGGAAGGCCACCGCGCCGACCCTGATCACGTGCCCGAACCGCGCCTGCGGCGAGAAGACCCTGCCGCATATCGCGTGCCCCTCCTGCGGCACCTACAAGGGCCGCCAGGTTACCGCTGCTGTCTGATCGTTCGACCTGTCGTATCGACGTGACCGCCAGCAAGGACGAACCCGGCCCGTCCGGTGAACATGCGAGCCTACTCGCGGCGCTCGGCGTCGACGTGTCGGCCGATCTGCTGCGGCTGGCGCTGACGCACCGGTCGTACGCATACGAGAACGGCGGGCTGCCGACCAACGAGCGTCTGGAATTCCTCGGCGACTCGGTCCTCGGCCTGAGCATTACCGAGCGGCTGTACCACGAGCACCCGGACAAGTCCGAGGGCGAACTGGCCAAGCTGCGGGCGAGCGTGGTGAATATGCACGCGCTCGCCGAGGTGGCGCGCGGGCTCGGTGCAGGCGGGCTCGGCGTGCACCTGCTGCTCGGCAAGGGCGAAGAGCTCACCGGCGGCCGGGACAAGCCGAGCATTCTCGCCGATGGCATGGAGTCACTGCTCGGCGCGGTGCATCTCGAGCACGGTATCGATGTCGCGCGTGAGGTGGTGTTGCGGCTGTTCGCCGACCTGCTCGAGCGCGGCCCGAGAATGGGCGCGGGGCTCGACTGGAAGACCAGTCTGCAGGAGCTCACCGCCGAGCGCGGTCTCGGTGTGCCCAGCTACGAGATCACCTCGACAGGTCCCGACCACGACAAGGAATTCACCGCGACCACCGTGATCGGCGGTCGTCCGTACGGTCAGGGCGTCGGCCGCTCCAAGAAGGAAGCCGAGCAGAAGGCCGCGGGCGCCGCCTATCAGTCGCTGACCGACGAAGTCTGACGTGCCCGAACTGCCCGAGGTCGAGGTCGTTCGGCGCGGACTCGCCGAACATGTCGTCGGGCGGGTCATCGAATCTGTCACGGTGACCCACCCCAGGTCGGTGCGCCGCCATCTGGAAGGCGCCGACGATCTGACGGCTCGGATGAAGGGTCTGCGGGTCGCGGCTGCCGAACGTCGCGGCAAGTACTTGTGGCTCACCTTCGATGAACCCGATACCTCGCTGGTGGTCCATCTCGGAATGAGCGGGCAGATGCTGGTGCAACCTGCCGATGCCCCCGTGGAGAAGCACGCGCATATCCTGGCGACCCTCGACGACGGCAGCCAGCTGCGCTTCGTCGACCAGCGCACCTTCGGCGGGTGGTCGCTCGCGCCGTTGGTCGAGGTGGACGGCACCTCGGTGCCCGAGCCTGTCGCGCATATCGCGCGGGATCCGCTCGATCCGCGCTATGACCCCGAAGTCGTGGTGGCTGCGCTGCGCGCCAAACAGACCGAGATCAAGCGCGTTCTGCTCGATCAGACGGTGATCTCCGGGGTCGGCAATATCTATGCCGACGAATCGCTGTGGCGCGCGAAAATCCATGGCAATCGGCTGGCGTCCGGCTTGACCAGACCAGCCGTGCGCACCCTGCTCGCCGAGGTCGGCGCCGTGATGGGGGAGGCGCTTGCCGCCGGTGGCACCTCCTTCGACGCGCTATATGTCAATGTCAACGGCCAATCGGGTTACTTCGAACGCGCGCTCGCGGTCTACGGCCGCGAAGACGAACCCTGCCGTCGCTGCGGTGCACCCATCCTGCGCGAGAAGTTCATGAATCGTTCTTCCTACTCCTGCCCGCGCTGCCAGCCGAAGGCCCGCCGCCGGTCGCATTAGCGAGCTACCGTTCTTCTAGGCGGTTCGGAAACCAGACCGGCCGTGGAGGAAGGACAAATGCGCAAACTCACCTACTACGTCGCCTCGACAATCGATGGGTTCATCGCCACCGAGGAGGGGTCGGTCGACTTCTTTCCGGTCGGTGGCGATCACGGCCCGGCGATCACCGCGCAGTACCCCGAGACCCTGCCGACGAAGGTGCGAGAGGCCCTCGGCATCGATAAGCGCAACCGTTACTTCGACACCGTGCTGATGGGTCGCAAGACCCACGACTTCGGTGTTCGCACCGGAACCTCGAGCCCGTATGCGCATCTGCGGCAGTTCGTAGTGTCGACGACGTTGCCGGAGAGCCCGGATCCTTCGGTCGAGCTGATCTCGGCCGATCCGCTGGCGAAAGTGCAAGAGCTGAAGCGGGAAAACGGACTCGGGATCTGGCTGTGCGGCGGCGGGGAACTGGCGCAGGTGTTGCTGCCGGAGATCGATCAGATCTTCCTGAAGCTGTATCCGGTCGTACTCGGCCGTGGCCGTTCACTGTTCGGTTCCGGGTCGCGACTGCCGGAGGCGGCCAGGTTCCGGGTGATCACCAGCCGGGTATTCGAGGACGGGGTGGCCTTCATCAAGTACAGCAGGATTCGATAGCCGCTGTGGTGCAAGATGATTCGGTCGCCGTACCGGATCCGGGCAATGGTCCGGGTCCGGTGGAGGCGCTGCGCGAGATCGGTTTCTGGCTCGAACGTGGACGGGCGCAATCACATCGGGTGAAGGCCTACCGGCGAGCCGCCGATATCGTGGCGGGGATGCCGGAGGACGAGCTCGCGACCCATCGTGCGGCGCGCAGCTGGCGCGAGCTCGCGGGCATCGGACCGAAGACCGCCGCCGTCATCGAACAGGCGTATTCCGGCGCGGTACCAGCATATTTGAGCGAATTGCGGCAGGCCGCGCAGCCGATCGGCACACCCGGTAAGCCGCTGCGGGCTCAGTTGCGCGGTGATCTGCATACGCATTCCGATTGGTCCGATGGCGGCAGTCCGATCGCGGAGATGATGGGTGTCGCCGCCGCGCTCGGTCACGAATACTGCGCACTGACCGATCATTCGCCGCGGCTGACCGTCGCGAACGGACTTTCCGCCGACCGACTGCGGCGGCAGCTGGATGTGGTCGCGGAGCTCAACGAGCGGATGGCGCCGTTTCGAATCCTCACCGGGATCGAGGTGGACATCCTCGATGACGGGACCCTGGATCAGCAGGCAGATCTGCTCGCCGAGCTGGATATCGTCGTCGCGAGCGTACATTCGCATTTGCGCGCCGAGAGCGAGACCATGACCAAGCGGATGGTGTACGCGGTCGCGAATCCGAATGTCGATGTGCTCGGGCATTGCACCGGCCGATTGATCACCGGCGAGCGGGGCACGCGGCCGGAGTCGACTTTCGATGCCGAGTTGGTCTTCGAGGCGTGCCGGAGTTACGGCACTGCCGTGGAGATCAACAGCCGTCCCGAACGTCTCGACCCGCCGTCTCGGCTGCTGCGGCTGGCCGATGAGATGGGGTGTTACTTCTCGATCGACACCGATGCGCATGCTCCGGGCCAATTGGATTGGCAGGGCTACGGCTGCGAGCGCGCCGTCGCGAATGGTGTTGCGGCGGAACGGGTTATCAATACCTGGCCGGTGGACAAGCTGCTGGCATGGACGGAGTCGGCGACCGCGGACGTGGTTTGATCGCGGTGGCCGTCGGAGTGGGCAGATCGACCTCGACCGAATCATCGCAGTAACACACACCTGATCGCGCGTCCGGGTTGGCCGCCGGGTTAACTGTTGCCGAACAATCGTGCGGGATTCGGGATCAGGCCGGATGACGCCCGAAAATGGTTGGCACATAGATCTCTTGGGGGTGGCTGCACTGGTGGGCGGATTTCCGATCGAAATCGTGCTTGCGCTCATCGGTATCGTGGTGCCGATCATCGCATTCCTCTGGGAGTTCGTATTCGTCGGACGCAAGGAACTCGGCTATCGCGTGCAGATGGATACGCCGGTCACCGGTGAGATCGAATCGGTCTTTCCGGGTGTATTGCCCCAGTTGCGTCCGGAACACGATGGGGTGAGTCCGCCGCTGAAGGATCTGTCGGTGGTGCTGGTCCGCATCGAGAACAGCGGTGCGACACCGATCGACACGCACGACTACCAGGCGCCCGAGGCGGGCCGGGTCGGCCTACATCTGAACTTTCCGCAGCGCCGGGTGATCGGTATGGCGGTGACCGAGCTCAGCCATCCGGGGCTGGCCGATTCGCTGGACCGCGATTCGGGCATCGCGGTCCGCGAGGATACGGCCGGGCATATCGGTGTCATTGATCTGCCGAGAGTGCTGCTGAATCGCGCCGATCACTACAAGATCCTGGCGATTCTCCAGCGCTCGGAGGGCACAGGGGAGTACGCGACACCGGTGCTGCGCGGTGGCATCAGGGGTGGGCGGATCATCGAAACCCAAAGTCGCACCGGTATTTCGCGAGTAATGGTGGCGCTCGTCGCCTTCCTGGTCGCGGTAATAGGCGTCCAGCTGGTCGTATCCGCGGTGGAGCCCGATCCGACGCCATTGGATTGTGCCGCAGGCAAACTCACGTTGGTTGGTTCGTCGGCGTTCGAACCTGTCATACGAGATGCGGCGGCCCAGTATGGGAAGCGCTGCACCGGAGCGGAATTCGCCTTCGGATTCGAGGGCACCGAACGCGGTCTGGACCGGCTCGCCGAAGAGGGTAAGGACGATCCCGATGTGCTGACGATCAGCGACGGCCCGAAGGGTGATGGCTATCAACCGTTGCTGGACCGTCCGCTCGCGTTGTCGCTGTTCACCATGATCGTGCACAAGGATGTCGGCATCACCGATCTGACCGTGGCGCAGATCCAGGATCTGTATCAGGGCCGGATCACCAACTGGCGCGAACTCGGCGGTCCCGACCTGCCCGTTGTGCTGGTCAATCGGATACCGGGATCCGGCACCCGAAATACGTTGGAGCGCAGGATACTCGGCGGTCCGCAGCCCGATCGCCCGCATGTCAGCTGTGTCGCGATCAAGGATTCGGTGCCCTCGGCGGCCAGATATTGCGATGTGCAGGTCACCAAGGATATGCAGAAGGCGGTGAGCGACATTCCGGGTGCCATCGGCTACAGCGAGTTCTCCGAGGCGGTGAAGTCCGGTGCCAAGACCCTGGCCATCGGCGGCGTAACCGCCGACCGTGCCGCCGCCGTCAACCGCACCTATCCGTTCTGGGGCGTCGAATACGCCTACAGCTACGGCGAACTCCCCGGTGATTCGCTCGGCGCGAGCTTCCTGCACTTCCTGACCGATCTCACGGGTAAGGATGTGCTGCGCGAGCACGGCAATGAGCCGTGCGGTGAGCTGCCGGATCGCGGTCGCTGTCTGCCGACTTCGTGACGTTGTCACAGATTCGGCGGCCATCCCGTCTAACTCGGGTAAGCGATATCGAGAGAGGACGACCTATGTCACGCATGCAGCTCGCCGAGGTGGCACCCGAGATCTATCAGGCCTGGTTCGCCGCCGAACAAGCCATCCGCCGCGGACCGCTGGACCCGGTCGTGCGGGAACTCGTCAAGATTCGCGTCTCCCAGATCAACGGCTGCCTGTTCTGTATCGATATGCACACCACCGACGCGCGGATGTCGGGGGAGACCGAACAGCGGATCTATTACCTCAACGCCTGGCGGGAGTCGGTGAAATTCACCGAGGCCGAACGGGCCGCGCTCGCCTATGCGGAAGCGGTCACCAAGCTCGGCGAACACGGTGTCGGCGATGAGATCTGGGCCGAGGTCGAGAAGAACTTCGATGAGGGCGCGCGGGCCGGTCTGGTCGCGGTCACCGCGATGATCAACCTGTGGAACCGGATCGGCGTGCCGCTGCGCATGCAGCCCGCCGCTGTCTGATCAATGTGTCGGTGTGGCTGGCCTTTTCGAGCGACCAGCAAGCGATCGCTACGCCTAGGCCAGAATGGGCGCCGTGACGGAACTATCGCTGCGACAGCTCAACCGCACCCCGCTGCTGCGCCAGATGCTGGTGGAACGGGTCGAGCTGACCCCGTTCGAACTCGTCCGGCATCTGGTCGCTGTGCATGGTGATCGATGCCTGATCAGTCGGTCGACGGCATGATCGGTCGACTGAAGAATTCCTCGACCGGTATCGGACCCGTGTAGCGGCGGCAACCGCATCGAACCCATGCGCGCATGCCGTATCCGGTCTTTCGACTTGTCTCGAAGTGACAGACGCCCGCCTCGGGATCATGTAGCGCGAGGTCGTGGCCGCAGCCGCAGCGCGCTTTGACAGGTTCGGCGGGCGTGCGCCGCCCGAAGCGCCCGGCCGCCCAGCCGACACCGGCGATTGCGGCCCCGACGGCGAGGCTGATCGGATCGAACATGGCTATATTATATGTATGCGTATACCGCGCATGGTAGAGCGACTATCGATCGAGTCGCGTGGCCCTCGACGCGGCCGTTCCTGATGAGATCTTTGTGGAGCGCCCTACCGATTTTTACGAAATCAATACGGTTGCTGGCACGGCCGTGCCTATCCTGCGGCCTTAGGCTGGCCCATCGTGGCTTCACCGATCGACCTCGTCAAACGTCTCGTTCTCGGGCGACCGTTCCGGAGTGACAGGCTCGGTGAAACGCTTTTGCCGAAGCGACTCGCGCTGCCGATCTTCGCCAGCGACCCGCTGTCCTCGGTGGCATATGCGACACAGGAAATCCTGCTCATTCTCACCCTCGGCGGGCTGGCCTATCTGCATTTGGCGCCGTGGGTCGCCGGTGCGGTGATCGTGCTGCTGGCCGTCGTCGTGCTGTCCTATCGGCAGGTGGTGCAGGCCTATCCGTCCGGCGGTGGTTCCTATGAGGTGGTCGCCAAGAATCTGGGCGCGGTGCCGGGCCTGGTGGTCGCGGCGGCGCTGCTCGTCGACTATGTGATGACGGTGGCGGTCTCGGTCGCCGCTGGGGTGGACAACATCATCTCCGCGGTGCCCGATCTGAATGCACACCGGGTCGCGATCAATATCGTATTCATTGCCTTCCTGACCGCAATGAATCTGCGCGGCGTGCGGGAATCCGGGCGGGCGTTCGCGGTGCCGACCTATGCGTTCGTGGTCGGGGTAATGGTCATGGTTGTCGTCGGACTCGGCCAGACTGCGTTGGGGCACGCGCCGGTCGCCGAGAGTGCGCACTACGAAATCCATGCCGAACAGTTCGGACTCGGCGCGGCCGGGTTGGCCTTCCTTGTCCTGCGCGCCTTTTCGTCCGGCTGTACCGCGCTGACCGGCGCGGAGGCCATCTCCAATGGGGTACCCGCATTCCGTAAGCCCAAGGCGCTCAATGCCGCCCGCACGATGACGGCGATGGGTGTCATCTCGATCGCCATGTTCGGCGGTGTCACCGCGCTCGCGATGATCACCCACACCAGGGTCACCGAGAACACCTGCGATCTCATCGGATTTCCGGGCGACTGCACTGCCGATCCGCAACGCACCGTGATCGCACAGATCGCCGCCGCGGTCTTCGGCGGCAACAGTATTCCGTTCTACTTCCTCATGGTGACGACCGCGCTGATCCTGATCCTCGCGGCGAACACCGCCTACAACGGCTTTCCGCTGCTGAATTCGATTCTGGCGCAACACAGATACATGCCGCGGCAGTTGCACACCCGCGGCGACCGGCTGGCCTTCTCCAATGGCATCATTCTGCTCGCGGTCATCGCGGGCGTACTCATCTACGCCTTCGACGGTTCGGCGACACGCCTGATCCAGCTCTATATCGTCGGCGTATTCACCTCGTTCACCCTGTGCCAGGCCGGTATGGTCCGGCACTGGAACCGCGAACTGGCCACCGCGACAACATCATCGGAGAAGTTGCGCATCCATCGCGGGCGCCTGATCAACGCGTTCGGCGCCTGCTTCACCGGCGTCGTCCTGGTCGTCGTCATGATCACCAAGTTCTCCCACGGCGCGTATCTGGTCGTCTTCGCGATGCCGATCCTGGTGGTGCTGATGTATCTGATCCACCGTCACTACACCGCCGTGCGTGCCGAACTCGATGTCGATGACGAGTCGGAGACCCTGCCCGCCCGGGTACATGCCCTGGTGCTGGTATCGGGCTGGCACAAGGCAACTCGGCGCGCCGTTCAGTTCGCCCGTGCCACCAGGCCGGACACCATCACGGCGATCACCGTCAATGTCGATGACGTCGATACCCGTCAGCTGCACCAGGATTGGGAACGCCACGATGTCGCCATACCGCTCAAGGTGATCGAATCGCCCTACCGCGAAATCACCCGTCCGGTCATCGATTACATCAAGCGGATGCGCAAATCCCAGCCGCGCGATGTGATCAGCATCTTCATCCCCGAGTACGTGGTCGGGCACTGGTGGGAGAACCTGCTGCACAACCAGAGCTCACTGCGGCTGAAGGCCCGCCTGCTCTTCGAGCCGGGGGTGATGGTGACCAGTGTGCCTTGGCAACTTCGTTCCTCGGCCGCTCGAGCCGTGCCGCGCGTCGAGCACAGCCCCGGCGAGGTCCGGCGCGGCATCGCGGATACGGTTGCGCGCTGACCGGCCGCCTCCGGCGTCACTACCATTTCGATATATGTCAAGACCGTGCAAGGCCCCTTGATTTCGAGGGCGGTCAGCACGGTCTGAAATCTCACTATGTAAGATTTCGGACAAACTGCCTGGTTTGAATGGGTCGCGATGAGGTACGTCTTGGTGCGGCCCCCCTGTTCGCGCGATCGGCGTGACCAGGCCAACCGAGCCCTGATGGACGGCGGTGCAGGCTTTGTCTCCACCTCCGCCGCGGCGGCCAGCTTGTTCGGCGCCCAGCGCACCGAGTCGCTGGGTGGATGTGCCCAAGGTTGTCCCTGGAAGGATGGTCATGAGCGCAGGCTTATTCGCGCCGCTTGCGGCGCCCATTGCCTCTTCGGATCTGCTGTCCACTGAGCACGTCGGTGAACGATTCCGCATTGCCATGGTTGTTCCGCCCTACTTCGACGTACCGCCGAAGGCCTATGGGGGCGTCGAGGCGGTTGTCGCCGATTTGGTCGATGCACTGGTTGCCCGCGGCCACGACGTGACCTTGTTCGGTGCCGGTGAACCCGGTACCAAGGCTAAATTCATCCCGGTCTGGGATCGCGCATTGCCCGAACGGCTCGGCGAGCCGTTCCCGGAGGTCGTCCACGCATTGAAGGTGCGAAGGGCGATCGAGCAGATCGCGAGCACCTCCGGGGTGGATCTGGTGCACGACCACACCTTTGCCGGACCGCTGAACGCCCCGGCCTATATGGGCCTCGGCCTGCCCACGGTGGTGACCGTGCACGGGCCGGTCGACGAGGGCGATTCCCGCCGGTATTACCGCGAATTGGGCCAGGAAGTGTCGCTGGTGGCCATCAGCGACCGGCAGCGCGAACTGGCTCCGGATCTGAACTGGGTCGGTCGCGTACACAACGCCCTGCATGTCGACCAGTGGCCGTTCCAGGTGGAGAAGGGCGACTACGCACTGTTCCTCGGGCGCTTCACCGAGGCCAAGGGGCCGCATCTGGCGTTGCAGGCCGCGCATGAGGCCGGTATTCCGCTGGTGCTCGCTGGCAAGTGCAGTGAACCGCCCGAGCAGGCGTTTTTCGAGAAAGAGGTGCGCCCGCTGCTGACCGAACGAGATCATCTGTTCGGCATGGCCGACGCAACGGCCAAGCGCAAACTGCTCGCGAATGCGCGCTGCCTGCTGTTCCCCATCAGGTGGGAGGAACCGTTCGGCATGGTGATGATCGAATCGATGGTCTGCGGCACGCCGGTGGTCGCTTTGCGCGGCGGCGCGGTCGAGGAGGTCGTCATCGACGGTGTCACCGGCCGGATCTGCGATGATCCCGCCGAATTGCCCGCCGCGATAGAGGAAGTGCGCGATGTGGATCCGGCCGTATGCCGCGCGCACGTCGAGGCGAACTTCGGCGCTGGTCCGCTGGGCCGCGGCTATGAGCAGGTCTATCACCAGCTCTTGCGTTCGCGGCGACAGACTCGTGCGGCACGATTGCTCGGGGAGACGATGCCGGTCCGGATTCCGGCGAGCGAACGAGTATGACCGCAGAAGTCGGCAGTACGCCGAGTCCCGCGCCGCTGAATGCCGGTGAGCCAACGGGATTCGGCGGCTGCGGGGGGTCGGTGACCTTGGTCGAGGGCGGCACCTTCTGTCTGTCGGACCGGCTCGGCGATGTCGAACCGGGGCGACCGCACGGGCTGTTCTTCCGGGACACCCGCGTCATCTCCCGCTGGGAGTTGCTGGTGGACGGCAAACCCGCCGAATCGCTGTCGGTGCTGAGCCCGGAGGCGTTCGCCGCCAGATTTGTGCTGCGCCGACCGCCACAGGCGGGAATGGCCGACAGCACACTGCTGGTGGTGCGCGAACGTCTCGTCGCCGACGGCATGCACGAGGTGCTGAGCCTGCAGAATATGGGTAGGGAGGCCACTGCGGTCGCCTTGGAACTGCATGTCGACGCCGATTTCATCGACCTGTTCGCGGTCAAGGAAGGCCGCGCCGCGCACGGTCGGGCCGAGGTCACGGTGGCCGAAGGGGAATTGCTGCTGCACGACCGCGCCGATCGAACCCGCGGGCTCTCGGTCTCGGCGACTGTCGAGCCCGTATTCCTGCCCGGCACGCTGATCTGGCGGGTTGTCGTGCCGCCAGGCGAAACCTGGCAAACCGAAATCGTGGCCCAGCCGACGGTCGGCAATCAGCGGGTGCAGGCGCCATTGGCGCCGGGGGAGCACCATGGGCTCAGTGCGCCGAGCCGGAAGATGGCGGCCTGGCGGCATACGGCGACGAAGATCACCGCGGCGGATCCGGTGCTCACTCAGGTGTTGCGGCGTTCGGAAAGTGACCTGGGCGCCTTGCAGATCCACGACGAAACCGGCGAGAGCCGTCCATTCGTCGCGGCGGGTGCGCCGTGGTTCATGACCCTGTTCGGTCGGGACAGTCTGCTCACCGCGTGGATGGCGCTGCCGTTGGAAGTGGATCTCGCGCTGGGCACACTGCAGCAGTTGGCCGAACTGCAAGGTCAGAGCGTCGATCCGCTCACCGAGGAGGAGCCGGGGCGGATCATGCACGAAATGCGCCGCGGCCCGGCCAGCGGGCACGTGCTCGGCGGCAGTACCTACTACGGAACCGCCGACGCCACCCCACTTTTCGTGATGCTGCTGGCGGAATGTCATCGGTGGGGTGCGGATCCGGAGGTGATCAAGGCACTGCTGCCCGCCGCCGACGCCGGGGTGCAGTGGATCACCGAATTCGGCGACCGCGACGGCGACGGCTTCATCGAATACCGTCGCGCCACCGACCGCGGCCTGGCCAATCAGGGCTGGAAGGATAGTTTCGACGGAATCAACGATGCCGCAGGACATCTCGCGGAGGCGCCGATCGCGCTGTGTGAGGTGCAAGGTTATGCGTATGCCGCATTGCAGGCCCGCGCGGAGTTGGCCGAGGCATTCGACGACCTGAGTGCTGCGACTCGGTTGCGCGAGCGCGCCGCCGAACTGCGCGGCAAATTCGCCGAACAGTTCTGGCTGCCGGGCCGAGGGTGGTATGCGGTCGCGCTGGACGGCCGCAAACAGCACGTCGACGCCCTGACCAGCAATGCGGCGCAATGTCTCTGGACCGGCATCGCCAGTGACGAGCATGCCGCCCAACTCATCGAGCGGCTGGGGGGCCCGGAGATGGACACCGGCTTCGGGCTGCGCACGCTCGGCTCGACGATGGGCGCCTACAACCCGATGAGCTATCACTGCGGCTCGGTCTGGCCGCATGACACCGCGATCGCTGTCGCGGGTCTACTGCGCTACCGGCATATACCGGGCGCGGTCGAGCTCGCCACCCGGCTCGCTTGCGGATTACTCGATGCGGCCGCGTCTTTCGGCGGTCGACTGCCCGAGCTGTTCTGCGGATTTCCGCGCGACCAGTTCGCGGTTCCGGTCCCGTATCCGACCTCCTGCTCACCGCAGGCCTGGGCGAGTGCGGCACCGCTGCTGCTGGTGCGTGCCTTCTTCGGCTTGGATCCCGACGTACCCGCCCGCACGCTTACCGTGCATCCGCAGCTGCCATCGGTGTGGGGCAGGGTCGCGTTGAGCGATCTGAAGTTGGATTCGGTGACGGTCGATCTGGTCGCGGAGGGTGATCAGATCACTGCCGCGCGCGTGCCCGATGACTGGCAGTTGATCACCTGATGTGGATGAATCGCGCGGGATCGGGTATGCCAGCCAGGTAATTGCCATGCTTCTCCACTGATACTCGCAGGCTGGAGGTGCACGATGCAGACATCACTGGATATCAGGGATCTGTGGATCACACAGCACCGTGATTGCAGCGCGGAGCCCATCATGGATCTGGATCTGGACCGGGCGCGGTTCATCTGCAGTACACACGCGGGGCACGGCCCGGAATGCCGTCAGTATCTCGCCGCCGCGGCGTTTTGTTTCGGTTGCGTCGAGGACAGCTGACCGGAATGCGCGAAGCGCCCATTCCCGGTGTGATCCAGTGGATTCCGTTCGGGAATGGGCGCTCGTGCCGATGTTGGGCCTACCCGCGGAACGGGTACTTGCTGTCGAGGTCGATATTCAGTTCGACCACGTTGACGCGTGGTTCACCGAGGAAGCCAAGGGTGCGGCCGTCGGTGTGGGCGTCGATGACTTCACGTACCTGATCTGCGGAGATATTGCGGGCCTTGGCGATTCGCGTCACCTGGATGGCGGCGTACTCCGGCGAGATGTGCGGGTCGAGGCCACTACCACTCGCGGTGACCGCATCGGTGGGCACGGCGGTGTCGGTCGAGGCGCCACCGCGGATCGGGATGATCCGGCCGACCGAGTAGTCCTCACCAGGCTTGGCGCATTCGACCTTGACGCCTTTGTAGGTGTCGAGGAACGGTGTCGTCGGGCACGCCTCGTTGACGCTGACGACCTGCACCGGATGCGAAACCTCGCCGTCGGCGTCGCGTGGTCCGATCACCGAGAGCACCGCGCCCACACCGTCTTTGGTGCAGAACGGACGGCTGCCGTCGACCCCCTCACGGTCGCCGATCGCCTTGCTGCGCGAGCACACGGTAGAGAGCAGGCTCAACTTCACGTTCGCCGGATCCGCGTCGAGGGTGTCCACGATGCTCTCCGGGCCGAGGTTGCTCGCCGCGGTCGAGAGCGGGTCGTAGCCGTCACCCGCGGCCGACGGGCGGCTCTGGAAGTACTGCGCCAGCGCGTTGCCGTCTTTATCGGTGAACGACTGCCCGATCAGACTGGAGCCGACGACTCTGCCGTCGACCGTGATCAGCGATCCATCCGCCTTATCGTGCAGGCCGGGAATCTGGGCGACCGCGAAGACCGCAATGGGGTAGGCGATTCCGGTGATCGCGGTGAGTACCAGTAGCGCACGCAACGCGGCCAGGTGCTGCCGGATCCAAGTTGACATTCGCATATCAGGACATCCCGGGGAGGAGTTGGACAACGAGGTCGATGAGTTTGATGCCGATGAACGGCGCGATGATGCCGCCGAGGCCGTAGATCGTCAGGTTGCGGGTCAACAGTTTCGAGGCGTTGGTGGGGGTGTAGTTCACCCCGCGCAGCGCCAGCGGGATCAGCGCGATGATGACCAGCGCGTTGAAGATGACCGCCGACAGGATCGCCGATTGCGGGCTCGACAGACGCATGACATTGAGCAGGTCGAGGCCCGGGAACAGCGCCACGAACAACGCGGGAATGATCGCGAAGTACTTGGCGATGTCGTTGGCGATCGAGAACGTGGTCAGCGCACCGCGGGTGATGAGCAACTGTTTGCCGATCTCCACGATTTCGATGAGCTTGGTCGGATCCGAATCCAGATCCACCATATTTCCGGCCTCTTTGGCTGCGGAGGTGCCGGTGTTCATCGCGACACCGACATCGGCTTGGGCCAATGCGGGGGCGTCGTTGGTGCCGTCACCGGTCATGGCGACCAGCCGACCGCCGTCCTGCTCCTTCTTGATCAGCGCCAGCTTGTCCTCTGGTGTGGCCTCGGCGAGGAAGTCGTCCACACCGGCCTCATCGGCAATTGCCTTGGCGGTCAACGGGTTATCGCCGGTGATCATCACTGTGCGGATGCCCATGCGGCGCATTTCGTCGAAGCGTTCCCGCATGCCCTGCTTCACAACGTCTTTCAGGTGGATCACGCCGAGCAGCCGGGCCTTGCCGTCATTGACCTCACCGACGACCAGCGGGGTACCACCCGAGGCCGAGATGCCGTCGACGATCACGCCGATCTCGTTGGGTACGTCCCCGCCTTGCGCGCGAACCCATTCCGTCACGGCGCTCGCCGCTCCCTTGCGCAGCCGGTGACCGTCGGCCAGGTTCACGCCCGACATGCGGGTCTGGGCGGTGAATTCCACCCAGGTTGCGCCGGTTAGCTCGCCCGGTGTGCGCTCACGCTTGTTGAACGCCTGCTTCGCGTACACGACGATGGAGCGCCCCTCGGGGGTTTCGTCGGCGAGGCTGGAAAGCTGTGCGGCATCGGCCAGTTCGTCATCCGGGATGCCGGGCATCGGTACGAATTCCGAGGCTTGGCGGTTGCCGAGGGTGATGGTGCCGGTCTTGTCCAGCAGCAGGGTGTTCACGTCACCGGCGGCCTCGACGGCGCGTCCGGACATGGCGAGCACGTTGCGCTGGACCAGACGGTCCATACCGGCGATGCCGATGGCCGACAGCAGCGCGCCGATGGTGGTCGGGATCAGACACACCAGCAGCGAGACCATCACGATTCCGGTGACGCCGTGCACATCCAGTGCCGAAGTATCGGGCACCCCTGGGTTGTTCGACTTGGCGAATATCGCCAGCGGCTGCAGTGTGGCGACCGCGAAGACGAAGATGATGGTCAAAGCCGCGAGCAGGATGTTCAGCGCGATCTCGTTCGGCGTCTTCTGCCGTGATGCGCCCTCGACCAGGGCGATCATCTTGTCGATGAAGCTCGCACCCGGCTCCTGGGTGATCTTGACGACGATCCGGTCCGAGAGCACCGTGGTGCCGCCGGTGACCGCCGAGCGGTCACCGCCGGATTCCCGGATGACCGGTGCGGATTCGCCGGTGATGGCCGATTCGTCCACCGAGGCGATGCCTTCCACGACATCACCGTCACCCGGGATGACCTGGCCCGCCTCCACCACGACATAGTCGCCGCGTTGCAGCGTCGGAGCCCCGACGCTTTCCTCGACGATGCGCGCGCCGGGCGACCAGTTGACCAGTCGCCGAGCCATGGTGTCGGTCTTGGCTTTACGCAGAGTATCGGCCTGCGCCTTACCCCGTCCCTCCGCCACCGCCTCGGCCAGATTGGCGAAGATGACAGTGAGCCAAAGCCATACGACGATTGCCCAGGAGAAGAACGTCGGCTTGGTCAGCGCGAGCACGGTCGACCAGACCGCGCCGATCTCGACGATGAGCATGACCGGATTGCGCCACATGACGCGCGGATCGAGCTTCTTCACCGCGTCGGGAATGGATGTCAGCAGCATCTTCGGGTCCAGCACGCCCCGCTGGACGCCACGTTTGCGCTCGCGATTGTGGACCGATGCGGTGTTCGGTTCGGTTGTCGTAGTGGACATATCAGTGGATTCCTTCGGCGAGCGGCCCGAGTGCGAGTGCGGGCAGGAAGGTCAGCGCGACCAGGATCACGGTGACGCCGACGACCATGCCGACGAACTGTGGCCGGTGCGTCGGCAGTGTGCCGATCGACTCGGGGGTCTGTCCCTGTTGGGCGAGTGAACCGGCGAGGGCCAGTACGAAGATGATGGGCAGGAAGCGGCCGAAGACCATGGCCAGGCCCAGGGCGGTGTTGTACCACTCGGTATTGCCGGTCAGGCCCGCGAAGGCGGAGCCGTTGTTGTTCGCCGCGGAGGTGAAGGCGTAGAGCACTTCCGACAACCCGTGTGGTCCGGAGTTGAGCATTCCGGCGCGTTGTCCGGGCATGGCCATCGCGGCGGCCGTGCCGACCAGCACGATGAGCGGGCTGATCAGGAAGTAGGAAGCGGCGAGCTTGATCTCGCGCGGGGTGATCTTCTTGCCGAGGTATTCCGGGGTGCGACCGACCATGAGACCGGCGACGAAGACGGTGATCACCGCGAGGATGAGCATGCCGTACAGACCCGAGCCGGTACCACCTGGCGCGACCTCACCCAGCTGCATGTTGAACATGGTCATCATGCCGCCGAGGCTGGTGTAGGAGTCGTGGAAGGAGTCCACCGCACCGGTCGAGGTCAGCGTGGTCGCGGTCGCGAACGTCGCGGAATCGGCCACACCGAAACGGGTTTCGACACCCTCCAGCGATGCGCCGATCGCGGTCGGGACGGTGCCGTGGTGCTGCAGCTGGAAGAAGTTCTGCAGGGTCACGCTGATCAGCGCGATCGTGCCCATCACCGCCACGATCGCGTACCCCTGGCGCTTGCTGCCGACCATCCGGCCGAAGGTGCGTGGCAGCGAGAAGCTGATTACCAGCAGCAGGAAGATCTCGAGCCAGTTGGTCCACGCGTTGGGGTTCTCGAACGGGTGTGCGGAGTTGGCGTTGTAGAAGCCACCGCCGTTGGTGCCGAGTTCCTTGATCACCTCCTGGCTGGCCACCGGCCCGCCCGTGATCGTTTGCTCGGTGCCGTTGAGGGTCTGGGCGATCTGGTCGTGCAGGTGGAAGTTCTGGATCGCGCCACCGGCGACGAGCACGATCGCAAAAACGAACGCGATCGGCAGCAGAATGCGAATGGTGCCGCGCACCAGATCCACCCAGAAGTTCCCCAGATCACCGGTGTGCCTGCGGGCGAAGCCACGCACCAGCGCGACCGCCACCGCCATACCGACGGCCGCGGAGACGAAGTTCTGCACCGCGAGCCCGGCCATCTGCACCAGGTGGCCCTGGGTCGACTCACCGGAGTAGTTCTGCCAGTTCGTATTCGTCACGAAGCTGATCGCGGTGTTCCACGCCAGCGCCGGGGTCATCTCGGTGCCCGGATCGTTGAGATGCAGTGGGAGTTTGCCCTGGATCAGCTGGAAGAAGAACAGGAACACAATGCTGACCGCGGAGAACGCCAGCACGCTGCGGGCGTAGACGCCCCAGCTCTGTTCGACCTCGGGCTGTACACCGATGGCCTTGTAGATGACCCGCTCGGCGCGGGAGTGTTTCTTGGCGCTGTAGACCCGGAACATGTAGTCGCCGAGCGGCACATGAACCAGGGCGAGCGCGATGATCAGGGCCGCCAGGAAGGCGATCCCCGCTGTGGTCGTGTTCACCTAGAACCTCTCGGGGAAAAGCAGCGCCGCCACCATGTAGATCGCGACGAGGACGGCCAGAATCAAACCGATCAGGTTCGCGATCACAGTTTTTCCACCCCCCGCTGGACCAGACCCAGCAGCGCGAAGATCGCCACGGTAACCACCGTGAACACCACGACAGACATTTACACAACCTCCAATGGCGCTCCCTGTACGGAGCGCGACAGGGTGAGTCAAGCGGTCATTCGAGCTGGTGCCGAGTGTGTTTACGGGTCCTTAGCGGACCATTGGAGAGCATTGACGGTTCATTTACGCGAACCGTTCGGGCACGGTTGAAAGGATGCCGTCAAGGTCGGCCGACAAGCCGTCAACACACCGTAAAGATCGAGTTGGGCGGCCTATACGGGAGTAGAAAGTCATGGTCCGGCCATGCGGAGCAATCCAGCGCGGCCGGGGTTCTGTCGGTTGGTGAAAGGGTCGTCATGTCGGCTGTCGCGGTCGCGGTGATCATCGGATTTGTGCTGTGCGCGCTGGCCATCCGCGCGCTGTCGATGGTGTTGGAGGGGCGCGATGCGCGGGCATGGCAATCCGCTGCCGCGACAGACCCGGTACGGATCTCCGGCGACACGCCGTGGCGCGCGATGATAAAAGAGTGAAACGCGGCCAACTGCGCATCTACCTCGGTGCGGCCCCGGGAGTCGGTAAGACCTACGCGATGTTGGGCGAGGCCCATCGCCGACTCGAACGCGGCCGCGACGTGGTAGCTGGGGTAGTGGAGACACACGGTCGGGCCAAGACCGCCGAGCTGTTGGAAGGTATCGAGCGGATCCCGCCGCGCATGGTGGCCTACCGCGGCACCACGCTGCCCGAACTCGATGTGGAGGCGGTGCTGCGGCGTCAGCCCACGGTGGTGCTGGTCGACGAGCTCGCCCATACCAATGCGCCCGGCAGCAAACACGAGAAGCGCTGGCAGGACGTCGAGGATTTGCTGAACGCGGGGATCGATGTGATCTCGACGGTCAATGTGCAGCATTTGGAGAGCCTCAACGACGTCGTCGAGCAGATTACCGGCATCCAGCAGAAGGAGACGGTGCCCGACGCCGTGGTGCGCAGTGCCGACCAGGTCGAACTGGTCGACATCACACCGGAGGCGTTGCGGCGCAGGCTGTCCCACGGCAATGTCTACGCCGCGGACAGGGTCGATGCGGCACTGCGCAACTACTTCCGGCCGGGTAACCTCACCGCGCTGCGCGAGTTGGCGCTGCTATGGCTGGCCGACCAGGTCGACGCCGCCCTGGCGAAATATCGTGCCGACCACAAGATCACGGATCTGTGGGAGGCGCGCGAACGCGTCGTCGTCGCGGTGACCGGCGGTCCGGAGTCGGAGACCGTGGTGCGCCGGGCCAGCCGGATTGCGACCAAATCCAGTGCCGAGCTGGTGCTGGTGCATGTGGTGCGCGGCGATGGACTGGCGGGTGTGTCGGCAGAGCGGCTGGCTCGATTGCGAGAACTGGCCGCCAGTCTGGACGCGTCGCTGCATACGGTCACCGGTGATGATGTGCCGAATACGCTGCTGGAGTTCGCCCGCGAGGTGAACGCGACGCAGTTGGTGCTCGGCACGTCGCGGCGCTCGCGCTGGGCGCGCATGCTCGACGAGGGCATCGGCTCCGCGGTGGTGCAGGCCTCCGGCAAGATCGACGTGCACATGGTCACGCATGAGGAAGCTCACCGTGGCATGCGCCGCTATTCGCTGATGCCGCGGCAGCCGATCCGGGCCTGGCTGGCGGCCGTCCTGGTACCGATGCTGGTCTCGGTCATCTGCTCCCTGGTCGACGGTTATCTCGAACTCGGCGGTCTCAGCGCGCTGTTTTTCATCGGCGTCGTCGCGGTCGCGCTGCTGGGTGGCGTTGTCCCCGCGGCACTGTCGGCGTTGCTGTCGGGCATGCTGTTGAACTGGTTCTTCGTCGAGCCGCGCTACAGCCTCACGATTGCCGAACCGGACAGTTTCGTCACGGTTGTGGTGTTGCTGATCGTGGCAGTGGCGGTCGCGGCGCTGGTGGATGTGGCCGCTAAACAGACCCGCCAGGCGCGCCGGGCCTCCCACCAGGCCGAGTTGCTGACGCTGTTCGCCGGTGCCGTGTTGCACGGAGCGGATCTGCCCAATCTGCTGGAACAGGTCCGCGAAACCTATGGTCTGCGCGCGGTCAGCATGCTGTGCGGCGATGAGGTGATCGCCGCGGTCGGCACCAGTCCGCCGCAGCGCGTATCGGAGGCCGAGACCGCCATCCAGGCGGGCGATGCGACGAGCTGGTTGCTGCTGGCAGGACGCCCACTGGCCGCAACCGACCGACCGGTCCTCAACGCGGTCGCCAACCAGGCGGCTGGGTTGGTCCGGCAATCCCGGCTCGCCGAGGAGGCCAGCGCCGCCGCGGCATTGCTCGAGGCCGACCGGTTGCGTCGGGCGCTGCTGTCCGCGGTGAGCCACGACCTGCGCACACCGCTGGCCGGGGCCAAGGCCGCGGTGTCCAGCCTGCGCAGCGATGACATCGAGTTCTCGCCCGAGGACACCGTCGAATTGCTGGAAACGATCGAGGAATCGGTGGATCAGCTGACCGCGCTCGTCGGCAATCTGCTCGATTCGTCGCGCCTGGCGGTCGGTGTTGTACAGCCGCAGTTCCGTCGGGTGTACATGGACGAGGTGGTGCACCAGGCCCTGGTGAGCGTCGGGATGGGCGCGCGCGGGCTGCGACGAGCGGCCATGGATCGGGTGAAGGTTGAGGTCGGCGAGGTCTCGGTGCGGGCCGACAGCGGTCTGCTCGAGCGCGTGCTCGCCAATTTGATCGATAATGCGCTGCGGCATTCGATGCGCGACACACCCGTGCGGGTGACCGCGGAACGTGACGGCGACCGCGTGTCGATCGCCGTGATCGATGTCGGCCCCGGTGTGCCGCCGGGGGCCGAGGAGCAATTGTTCGAGCCGTTCCAGCGGCTCGGCGATCGCGACAACACCACCGGAGTCGGGCTCGGCCTGTCGGTGGTGCGCGGATTCGTCGAGGCGATGGGCGGCACTGTGCACGCCGAACCGACACCAGGCGGAGGATTGACCATGATCGTGGACCTGCCTGCCGACGAAACCGAAGTGAGCGGCCGATGATGATCACAACCGATGTGGAAGCACCGCTGCCCCGGACCGCACAGGAAGTCGCGATGACCGACAAGAAGCAGGATGCACCGTCGACCAAGGTGCTGGTGGTCGATGACGAACCGCAGATCGTGCGCGCCCTGCGCATCAACCTGTCGGTGCGCGGCTATGAGGTGATCACCGCGGGCACCGGTGCCGCCGCATTGCGCGCTGCCGCTGATAAGCATCCCGATGTGGTCATCTTGGATCTCGGCCTGCCGGATATGGACGGTATCGAGGTATTGGCCGGGCTGCGCGGCTGGACCGCCGCGCCGGTGATCGTGCTCTCGGCGCGGACCGATTCGACCGACAAGGTGGAGGCGCTGGACGCGGGCGCGGACGACTACGTCACCAAACCGTTCGGTATGGACGAACTGCTGGCGCGGCTGCGGGCCGCGGTCCGGCGCGGTGCCACCGATACCGATGCCGCCGATCCGGTGGTGGTGACCTCCTCGTTCACCGTCGACCTCGCCGCGAAGAAGGTCACCAAGAACGGTGAGCCGGTGCATCTGACCCCGACCGAGTGGGGGATGCTCGAGATGCTGGTGCGCAATCGGGGCAAGCTGGTCGGGCGGCGTGAACTACTGCGCGAGGTGTGGGGACCGTCGTATGCCACCGAAACCCATTATCTGCGGGTATATCTCGCGCAGTTGCGGCGCAAGCTCGAGGTTGATCCATCGAATCCGAAGCATCTGCTGACCGAGGCGGGTATGGGATACCGCTTCCAGGAATAGCGACGGTAGCGGCAGCTGTTGCGAGCGACATGACAACTGATTTCGGAAGAACATGGGTAACTCGTCGGGTACGCCCAAGACCCGACCAGGCACACGACGCAGGACCTGAGCCGGACTCGAGGGGCACCCAACTGGTATGGCCTGAATATTCGGAGAGGCGGAACTGGCAGGATCGAAACCATGGCTGACCAGACCACCGCATCCGCGACCCCGACCAGCGCGCCCGCCGCGACCGAGCCGACCACGCTGTGGGTCGAGCGCACCGGGACCAGGGCGTACACCGGCCGCAGCTCGCGCGGTGCCGAGGTATTGATCGCATCGCAGGGCGTACCGGGTGCGTTCACCCCGGGTGAGCTGCTGAAGATCGCCCTGGCGGGCTGCTCCGGACTGAGCGCGGACGTCCCGCTCGCGCGCAAGCTGGGTGACAGTTTCGACGCGACCATTCGCGTCTCCGGCGACGCCGACCGCGAGAACGAGGTGTACCCGCAGCTCGACGAGGTGTTCGAACTCGACCTCAGCGACCTGGACGAGCAGGCGCGGGAGCGGTTGCTGGTCACTGTCCAGCGCGCCATCGACAAGGTCTGCACCGTCGGCCGGACGCTGAAGGCGGGTGCCAAGGTGACACTGACCTTCGATATCGAGGCGTGATGGCGGCGCCGCACCCGGAACAGGTCCGGCTGAGCGCGTGGGTGCACGGATACGTGCAGGGCGTTGGCTTCCGCTGGTGGACTCGTTCGCGGGCGCTGGCGCTCGGTGTGGTCGGATATGCCACCAATTCGCGCGACGGCCGGGTGCATGTGGTGGCCGAGGGGCCGCGACCCGCATGCGAAATGTTGCTGGATCTCTTGCGTTCGGGTGATACACCTGGTCGGGTTGACCTGGTTGTGGAAAGCTGGGAACCCCCGCGGGGCGATTTGTCCGGATTCGAGGAGCGTTAGTGGTAGGTGCGACGACCCAGGGACGTGATCGTTGAGTACGGGGGGTCCGGGTACGGGAGACGATGCGGAGCCGTCCGGTGCGCCCGATTCGGCGCCGGGCGCTGATGCCGCTGGATCGCGGTCGGCCGCACCGGAATCCGCACCGGGCGTCGTACCTTCGGCACCGGCCGCCGGTGCAACCGGGGCGGGATCAGAGCCGAGTCCAGCCGACTCCGCGGCAGCTCCCGGCTCCGCAGGCATCGAATCAGAAACACCCCCACCGGTACCGCCGGGCACCGAACCCCGTCGGTTCGGAACACCGCCGCGAGCGGGCAGCATCCAGCGCCAAGAGCCCGGAGTAACCCAACCGCGTCCGCCGACGGTGGCCGAGGCGCGGGCGCGGGACAAGGCCCGCAAGCGCGCCGAAGAGGCGCAGCAGGCGGCCGCGGCCGCCGCCGCGCACAAGAAGCGCACCCGCAAGCGCGTGCTCATCGGCGGTGTCGCCATCGTCGGTGTCGCGGGATTGGTCGGCGGTGGCTACCTCGCCTACAAGGCGCTGACCAAGCCCGACGAGGTGACCGCGTACTGCACCGTGATCGATCAGAACGGTCAGGAGATCGTCACACCCGACGACCAGTGCGAGACGGCCTCGAACGCCGTCGGGTCCGGGGCGGGCGGCGCGCACCTGCTCAGCAACGGGATATTCATCTACAACGGCAGCCAATACCGCTACTACTACGGCGGCAACAATACCGTCGGCAAACCGCCGACGGGCGGAACCACGGTGCAGCCCAAGGGCGCTCAGATCACGACCAAGAGCGGCAGCACCGTTACCCGCGGCGGTCTCGGCACCAGTAGCAAGAGCGGCGGCGGTGGTTCGTAATGCGGCGAGTACGGAGTGCCCCACGAGCGGGGTGGCAGCAGATCATCGAAGGGCAAGGGCTGGTCTACGGCGCACCGGGACGGGATGCGAGTGGTCTGCCCCGGCCGTACTGGGACGAATCGGTGCACTACGAATTCGAGATGTCGGAGATTCTCGCGCTGGAGGCCGATGTCGAATTGCTGCATTCGATGTGCCTGAATGCGGTCGAGCATGTGGTGCTCACCGAGCGATACAAGGATTTCGGTCTGCCCGAGTGGAGTTGGGGGCCGATCGCCGAATCATGGCGGCGCAGTGACCCCCATGTCTACGGGCGCTTCGATCTGAGATATGACGCGCGCCGTCCCGCAAAACTGTTGGAGTACAACGCCGATACGCCGACGTCACTGCTCGAGGCCGCAATTGTGCAGTGGCACTGGCTGACCGCGCTGTATCCCGATGGCGATCAGTGGAATTCACTGCACGAGAAGCTGGTCGAGCGCTGGACCGAGCTGCGCGACATCCTGCCCTCGTCGCAACTGCACTTCACCTGGTCCGGGGCGGATGCCACCGGCGAGGACAATGTCACCACCGCGTATATGCAGGAGACCGCCGCCGAGGCCGGATTCGACACCATCGCGCTGCCCATCGAGGAGGTCGGATTCGATAGCGAGCTGGAGCGTTTCGTCGATCTGGCCGACGGCTCGATCGATGCGATCTTCAAGCTCTATCCGTGGGAGTGGGTGCTCGACGACGATTTCGGCAAGCGGGTGGTCGCGAGTCTGCCGCAGACCATGTGGGTCGAACCGCTATGGAAAACATTGCTCAGCAATAAGGCGATTCTCGCGGTGCTGTGGGAGATGTACCCCGGACATCCGAATCTGCTGCCCGCCTACCTCGATCAGCCCAATGAGCTCACCGAATATATCCGCAAGCCGAAACTCGGGCGCGAGGGCGCGAATATGACCATTGTCGGCGCGGGGCTGGAGACCGCGACGGGCGGGGTCTACGGCGAAGAGGGTTTCGTCTACCAATTGCTGGACCCGCTGCCGGAATTCGACGATATGCGTCCCGTTCTGGGTGCTTGGATCGTGGGTGACAATGCGGCCGGACTTGGCATCCGCGAGACCGCGGGATTGATCACCGACGATGGCTCCGCCTTTGTCCCGCACCGCATTACGCAATAAGCCAGCACGCGACCTCACCTCGGAAGGATCACGATGACCGCAGTTGCCCTTGAATCGGGTTACTGGAACTCGCTCGGCACCGGCGTCGGAGCCATCATCCTCTACGCCATTGTCGGCTTGGCCCTTATGCTCGTCGGCTTCTACGCCATCGATCTGACCACACCCGGCAAACTGCGCGCGCTGGTCGCCGCGGGTAAGCCCAATGCCATTATTGTCACCGCCGCGGGCATGGTCAGCATGGCCCTCATCGTGGTGCTCGCGACCTACGCCTCGGCGGGCAAACTGTCCGAGGGGCTCATTGCCGCCAGCGTCTACGGGTTGGTCGGCATTGTCGCGCAGGTGATCTCGGTCCGGGTCATCGAGCGGGCACTCGGCATCGATATCGGTGCGGTGCTGGCAGCCGATGCCTACACCACCGAAGTTCTCGTGGTGGCGGCGGCGCACTTCGCGCTCGGTCTGGTCGTCGCCTTCGCCATTCTGTAGTTCGGTCCGCTCGGTCGCGCGAGTACGCCGCTGACAATCGGCGACCGGCCTGCGGTCCAGCTGTATCGGGCGCAGTCGGATTACTTCTGCGACATCGCATTCGAGGTGGCTGGGAATCTGCAGTCCGGCCTGGCAGCGGGAACGGTGACATTCGAGGCTTCGGTGCACGAGAACGGTCGGCGGCCCGAATTACGTGCGGAGCTGAAGCGCGTAGCGAATGCCGTGGTAGGGGCTGTTCCTCCTGGTAGATGACGCATGCGCCGTGGGGTGGTCAGTTGTCGTAGGAGGCGACGCCTACGGGGCCGACGCCGATGCAGAGGTCGAGGCCGGGGGTGCGGGGACTGATTCGGAGGGTGGAGCCGCTGCCGGTTACGCGGATGTAGACGGTGTTCAGGCCGGTTCGGACGGGGGCGGGGACTGGGGCGCCGTGTTCGAAGGAGACGGTTATGCGGTCGTCTCGGTTGGCGAGGTAGTTGAGTTGGACGGTCCATTCGTGTTCGAGCATCGGGCCGTCGAGCGGGATGTCGGTCGGTTGGGGGCCTCGAACGCGGTAGCCGCAGTTGGGGTCCGGGCCGGGCAGGATGCTGCGGTTCCACCAGACGGCCGCTTCGACGATCGTGCCGCTGTCGGTGATCATGCGCAGATGTGTTGTCGAATCGGCGAAGGTGGTGCCGGACGCGAGCGGTGCGAGGACGCGGCTGGTCAGATTCTGGGGGTATGTCGTCGGGTTCAGGACCGTCCACGGCACTTCCTGTTCGAGCAGGGGTGCGCCGTCGGAGTGGGCCAACGCCGACTTCACGTTGGTGACATAGGTTTTGGTCGGGTTTATCTGCCATGAGCGCACGAACGTGGTTGTGGACCAGAGGCTGCTCACGAGGAACAGCACCGTCAGTGCGGTAGTGGTGCGCGGACCGAGCCGCAACGCGTAGGTGCGGCCACACAAGCTGGACAACAACATACGGGCGCGGCCACGTGGCCAGAAACGCGAGAGGTGCGCGTCGGCGTCAGGGCCCGGAACCAACACGGGCGCCTGGTCACGCAACACGGGTACGTTGTCACGCGGGCGGGCACGCAACGCGTCACGCGGGCGGGCACGCAACGCGTCACGCGGGCGGGCACGCAACGCGTCACGCGGGCGGGCACGCAACACGTCACGCGGGCGGGCACGCAATATCAGTGCACCCGCCGCGGTCAATACCACCGCCATATCGGCGAAGTAGCGCAGGGACTGCAGCAGTTCGCCCGCGGTATTCGGCCCACTGCGGACCAGCGCCACCGGCACTTGGGCCACCAGCACATACACCGCCGTCGCCACCCACACCGGCCCGATACGAAGCCGGGCACGTATCGACAGCACCGCCAGGGCCGACAAACAGACCCACGCGAACACCACCGCCCAGCCCGGCGGATTCGCCCACGGCGTCGACGGCAGCCAGCGCTCCCAGCTCCACGGCCCGCCGAACAGTGTCGGCACAATGCCCAATGATGTTGCGCCGGGCAGTAACTCGCGCAGTTCCCCCGGACTGCTGTGCAGCGCCGAAACATTCACGACCGTGAGATATCCGGCCAGCCAACAGAGCATCACCACACCGGATCCGGCCCAGAGCGCCGCGCCACGCCGCACAACCACGCGGATCGCGGATCCGAGACCATCGACGTGGCGGGTGAGTACGGCAACGGCGAAGGCGGCAAACGGGACGATTGCCGACTTCTCGAAGAACAGCAGCGCTACTGCGAAAACCACGGTCCCCGACAGCGCGTACCGGCGCCGACCGCTGTCGATCAGCCGCACCGCATCGCCGATCACCCAGGCGAGGGCGAATTGCAGCGGCAGCGCATTGAGGGCGGCGGCCCACCATGCGTATGCCGGCAGTGTCAGCGGGCAGAACAGGTAGAACACCAGCGGAACCAGGATCGACCAGCGCGCGCCGACCAGCACGATCAGCATCCGGAGCACCGCCACCGACGCCCCGAGTTGCAGGATCAGCAGCGACAGCACCGGCCCCGCCCAGGTCAACGGCGCCACCGCGGTCACCACCCAGGCCGTGGCGAAGGCCAGCGGCATGAAATGTCCATCGTGGTTGTACAGCAGCAGATCCGTCGACCAGAGCGGATAGGTTCCCGCGCGGCCGACCAGAATGAGGTCGTCCCAGTAGAAGTAACCGCTATCGGCCACCCAATAGCGAACTGCCAACTGCAGCAGGATGAGACATCCGGCCGCGACGACAACCGGCCGGACCGGCCCGATCATTCGCGAGGTCTGCGGGGACGGGACGTCGGCGCGCTCCGGGCGGGCGACGGTGTCCATGACATCCCACCGTAGCGTCGCCGGGCTGGCGAATCCCGATCAAACGCCGAGTGCGCGGGCCAGATGCGGCCAGGAATCGTGCAGGTCGGTCTCGAACTGACCCCAGGTATGTGACCCTTCGGGCCGGTTGACGTGGACGACCGGTAGCCCGAGCTCGTGGAGTCGGTCGGCGAACGCGTCCGTGCACGAGCTGGCGATCGCCTCGATCGGCGGGAAGCCGAGCCCGCCCTCATCGATCGGGCCCGGGGTGCCGGTGGCGGCCGACAGGTAGATCGTCTTGCCCGTCAGCGCGGCGGCATTGGTGAATGCGTCGTGCACCCGCCAAATTCCTTGGCCCAGCTCGCCCCACATATTGACCGGATTGGCGCCACCGCGGATCACCTGCGCACTGATCATCGCCACCCCGAGCGCGTCCGAGGTCCACGGGCAGCCGCTGTAGGCCGCCACCGCGCTGTACACATCGGGTGACTGAATCGCCAGGTCGACCGCGGATCCCGCACTCATCGACACACCCGCGATCGCATTGCGACCGGTGCTGCCCAGCCGGGGGTCGAGGACCGCGGGGAGTTCCCGGGAGAGGTAGGTCTGCCACCGGTTGCGGCCGACCGCCGGATCGTCGGTGAGCCAGTCGGTGTACATGCTGTAGGCCCCGCCGATCGGCATCACCACATTGACATGCTTGTCCGCGAAGAACTGCCGGACATCCGTATCGTCCCACCACGAGATGCCGTCGGTGCCACCGCCGATACCGGTGAGCAGGTACAGCGTCGGTGCCGGACCGCCCGCGGCCCGGATCACCCTGTTGCTCACCACTCGGTCCATCGCCGGCGAATAGATATCCACCCGCGATACCGATCCATCCAGCGGACCCTCATCGACCACCTGCGGCGCCGCGACGGCAGGGCGAACGGTCAGAACAGAAATCGCGAAACCGGCCACCAGCACACTCACGAGCGAGGCCAAATACTTTGAAGCCCTCACGATTCCGTAATACCACAGCGGATCGATGCGCAAACCCGATGTGCGACACCATCATCCGTGTGACACAGCTGAAGGCTCGAGCAGTGCCCGGCTGCCGACCGCGACCGCACGTCAGTTGGTGTGGCGCCCGAATCGGCCGGATTCGAAACCGGCCAGCATCCGGAAGGCGAGCACCGCACCCCACGGGCCGATGACCCAGATCGGCCACGGGTAGGTGAATTCACCGACGCTGATCGAGATCGCGCCCCAGATGGCGAGCACCAGCACGCTGACGCCGAGCCACGATGTGCCTTCGATCTGCTGCCAGATCGGGAAGCGCGCGGTCGAATTCTTCTGTACTGCGGACTCTTTCGGCAGTTTCGGCAGATCCGACAGCACCAGCTGCAGATCGTCGCGCACTCCGGTCTCGTAAACGCGGGCGACACGCTGATCGTATTCGGCGAGGTCGATCCGACCATCGGCCATATGTCGCCCGAGCAGCCGCACAACCTTCTCGCGCTCCACATCGGAGGCCCGAGTACCAGGCGAGATTTCCATGTCCAGGTCCTAACAGCTAGATCCATATTCCACATTGGAAGGTGAAATCAGAATGCACCCTCCATTGTGGAATGTCAAGCCCGTTTCGGGCGCAGCGCATCAGTGCGATGTCAGAACCCGATCCACGCCTGCCCGGGTCAGGGCCTCCCGGGTCTGTTGGCCACCGGGCAAGCCGCGTTCGCAGGCCCGGCCGATGTGGGGTCTGGGCGGTGGATGGCGAGATTTATCTGCGGCGACGGCGTTCGGGTGGTTCGGTCCATCGCTGGCTCTGCGATTCGGACGTGTGCGGCGATTCGGGGTTATTGGCGCCCGATAGGGCATGACGGTGTGCCCCGGAGTTTTGGTTTCGGGGACGCGGCGCGATGTTGCGGTGGTGCGCGTCCGGTGTCTCGGGCCAGTTGCCACTTGGGGTTTCGGTGTTGCGAGGGTGTGAGTCGTCGCGGCGTCGGCTTGGTGGGTCCGCGCGGCGATCGTTCGATGGCACGTAGCCGGGTGTGTCCGATCGCGCATGGCGGGACGCCTGGGGTTGGTTCCGGTGGTCGCTCGGCGATACGTCCCACCCGTCGCTCGGTGGTTCGTTCCAGCGGGCGCTCGGCTGCGCCTCCCACCGGTCACTCGCCGGGGCATCCGAGTGAGAGTTCGGGGGTGCATTCCAGCGGGCGCTCGATGGTTCGCTTCGGTGGTCGCTCGATGGTGTGTCCCGGTCGCTGCTCAGCGGTGCGTCCCAGCGATCGCCGAGTGCTTCGTTGTGGCGGTCGCTCGATGGTGCGTCCCAACGGTCACCAGGCGGTTCGTGCCAGCGGGTGTTGGGTGGCTCGTCGAAGTCGTCGTTGAGTGGTGCGTCCCAGGGGTCGCTCGCGGGTGCGTATCGCTGGGTTTTCGGCGGCTGGTTGCGTCTTCGTGCTGGGAGTTCGCCGCGGCGTGCGGCCGGTTGGTCGGCGCGGTCATCGGCCGAGGGGGTGGAGCGGCGTTGGTCGGCGAGGGCTCTGCGGCGCGTGGGCGTTGGTGCGCTTTGTTCGGGTGCTGGCTCGCGGCCGCGGCCCGAACGTTCGGGCCGATCGTGGTCTGCGGCGCGGGATCGTCGGTGTGGCGATGTGGTGCGTCGGGTGCTCGTCAGTTCTTGTGGTCCGGTGGATTCGCCGAACGGTGGGGCGTCCCGATCATGGTCGGCGATTTCGGGTTCGGGCTTGATGACGGGCAGGACGCGAGTGATGCGGCTGGAGGAGTCGCCGCGTTCGCGGAAGGCGGCGGGAATGCCCTGGTTGTGCAGCCAGGCGCCGGGGTCGTAGCGATCCCGGCGATCCCAGTGCGGAACCGTGCACTCCAGGAGTTCCAGCAGGTCACCCTTGCCGCCGAGGGCGGCGCGGATGGCGGGAAAGGTACCGGCGCGGAAGGCCCAGTCCCATTCGTACGCGGGGTGGGTCCCGGTGGAATCGTGGCCGTGGAAGACCAGGTCGCCGGAGCGGGTGATGCGGGCGCGCACCGATATGCCATCGGATTCGATGAGGAAGCCGCGGATTTCGGTGCGGGCACGGAGTACCGCGTGGTCGGCGGCGCGCACCTCGAACCAGGCGGTTATCAGGCCGGTCAGGGCGAGCGCGGCGGCGATGGCGAGCTGGGTCCACACATCGGAGAGATCGCTTTTCCGGCTGACCTCACATGCGTAGAGAAAGACCAGACTGCCCGCGACCAGCGTGGCGATGCGGGTCAGCCGCAGCGTCGTCGCATGACGGACCAGACCGAGTACGGTGCTGGTCTTGGCCGATGGCATGCGCTGCACTCCCCGACGAACGTTTCCCTGGCGAATCAGACTGGATCGTATGCGTCCCGGGAGTTCGGCGATAGCGCAAGCGCAATCGATGCAGGATCGCCCGCCGCACCACCGCAAGCCCGTGCCCGAGCAAACCCAGCGCACATTGAAATACTGGATATCGCGGGGCGAGTCGATACCCTACGAGTGTCCAGGGTGGGGCACCGATAGCATGGCTGGTCGCTCCATGGGACGACGTATGTCCGACCACCGCGCACGGAAGGGTCGTCGAATTTGCACCTGAAGAGTCTGACGTTGAAGGGATTCAAGTCCTTCGCGTCCGCGACGACCTTGCGCTTCGAACCGGGCATCACCTGTGTGGTCGGCCCGAACGGTTCTGGCAAATCCAATGTCGTCGACGCGCTCACCTGGGTGATGGGCGAACAGGGTGCGAAAGCGCTGCGCGGCGGCAAGATGCAGGACGTCATCTTCGCCGGTACCTCCGGCCGGGCGCCGCTCGGGCGCGCCGAGGTCACGCTGACCATCGACAACTCCGACGGTGCGCTGCCGATCGACTACGCCGAGGTTTCCATCACCCGGCGCATGTTCCGCGACGGCGCGGGGGAATACGAGATCAACGGCAGCTCCTGCCGTCTGATGGATGTGCAGGAACTGCTCAGCGACTCCGGCATCGGCCGGGAAATGCACGTCATCGTCGGACAGGGCCAACTGTCCGCCATCCTGGAATCGCGCCCCGAGGACCGCCGCGCCTTCGTCGAGGAAGCCGCCGGTGTGCTCAAGCATCGCAAGCGCAAGGAGAAGGCGGTCCGCAAACTGGAGGCGATGCAGGCCAACCTCGCCCGCCTCACCGACCTCACCACCGAACTGCGCCGCCAGCTCAAGCCGCTCGGTAGACAGGCCGAGGTGGCCCGCCGTGCCCAGACCGTGCAGGCCGACCTGCGTGACGCGCGCCTGCGCCTGGCCGCCGACGATCTGGTCACCCGGCGAAACGAGCTGGAGAGCCAGCAGAGCAAAGAGGCCTACGCCCGCGAGCAGCAGATCACCGTGCAGACCGAACTCGACGCCGCGAATGCCGCACTGGCGCAGCAGGAGTTCCAGCTGTCCCGGCTCACCCCGAGCGCCGAGGCCGCCGCGCAGATCTGGTTCCAGCTGTCCGCACTGGCCGAGCGCGTCAATGCCACCATCCGCATCGCGGGCGACCGGGCCCGCAACCTGCACACCGAACTGCCTGTCGGCAGCGGCCGCGATCCCGAGCAGCTCGAGGCCGAGGCCGACCGCGTGGAGGCCGAGGAGGCCGAATTGCGCGAGGCCGTCGAGATCGCGGCCGAAACCCTGGAGGCGGCACGCGACGCACTCGCCGAACGCGAGCAGGCCGCCAAGGCCGCCGAACAGGCGCATCTGGCCGCGGTGCGCGCCATCGCCGACCGGCGCGAGGGGCTGGCCCGGCTCTCGGGTCAGGTCGAGACCCTGCGCACTAGATCGCAGTCGGTGGATGCGGAGATCACCCGGCTGACCGTCGCGATCGGTGAGGCCCGGCAGCGCGGCGAGGCGGCCCAGGCCGAATTCGATACCGTCCAAGGCGAACTCGGTGAACTCGAGGCCGGTGAGGCGGGTCTGGACGCCCAGCACGAGCATGCGGTGCAGGCGCTTGCCTTGGCCGATCAGCGCGTCACCGAACTGCGTGCACAGGACCGCGACGCCACCAAGCGGGTCGCCTCGCTCGGCGCCCGCATCGAAGCGTTGGGCATGGGCCTGGCACGCAAGGACGGCGCGGCCTGGCTGGTCGAGAATCGCGCGCAGGGACTGCTCGGTCCGCTGTCCGGGCTGATTCGGGTGCACGGTGGTTTCGAGGCCGCGGTCGCGGCGACCCTCGGCCCACTCGCCGACGCCGTTGCCGCGGACACCGGAGACTCCGCCCATGCCGCGGTGCGCGCGCTGAAGGAGGCCGACGGCGGTCGCGCCGCGCTCGTGTTCGATGCCCACGGTGGTTCGCTGAGGTCCAATGGTGCATTGCCCGGTGCGGCCCGCTGGCTCGCCGACGTGGTGGACGGCCCGGATAGCGTGCGCGGCGCCATTGCCGCTCTGACCGCCGGTGTCGCGGTGGTCGACGATCTCGCCGCCGCAGCCGAACTGGTCCGCGCCCGGCCGGAATTGCGTGTGGTCACTCGCGACGGCGATCTCACCGGAACCGGTTGGGTGCTCGGCGGATCCGATCGCGCACCGAGTCAGCTGGAGATCCAGGCCGATATCGACGCCGCCAAGGCCGATCTGATCGCCGCCCAGCGCCGCGCCGAGGAACTCGAGGCCGCTCTCTCCGGTGCGCTGGCCGAACAGGCCGACCGCAAGGATGCCGTCGACCAGGCGTTGCTCGCACTACACGAATCCGATCAGGCCCTGGTGGTGATCTACGACCGGCTCGGCAGGCTCGGCGAGGTGGCGCGCACCGCCCAGGCCGACGTCGACCGGCTCACCGGTCAGCGCGCGGAAACCGAATCGGGTCGGAACGAGGCGCTGGCGGCGCTCGCCGATCTCGAAGAACGGCTGCGCCGTACCGAACTCGAATCCGATGTCGACGACGGTATGGGCATGGCGGGTACCGAATCGGCGGGTCGCGACCGGGAGGAGGCCGCCGCCGCATTGGCCGAGGCCCGATCCATGGAGGTCGAGGCCCGCCTCGCGGTGCGCACCTCCGAGGAGCGTGCGGAATCGGTTCGCGGCAAAGCGGATTCGTTGCGTCGCGCGGCCCGTGCCGAACGCGAGACCAGGGCCCGTGCCGAACGTGCCCAGGCCGCGCGCAAACAGGCCGCCGCCGTCGCCGCCGCCGTTGCCGAATCCGGTGCGAAGGTCGCCGCCGAACTGGAATCTGTTGTGGCCCAAGCGGGTGCGCGCCGCGACGAACTGGTGCGTCGCCGCACCGAATGCGCCGCCCAGGTCGAGCAGGTCAAGGAGCGGGCCCGGGCGCTGACCACCCAGCTGGCCCAGCTCACCGACGCGGTGCACCGCGACGAGGTCGCCAAAGCCCAAGCGGCACTGCGTATCGAGCAGATCGAGGCGACCATCGCCGAACAGTTCGGCATCGCGCTGTCGGATCTCATCGCCGAGTACGGTCCGGATGTGCCGCTGCCGCCATCGGATCTGGAGTGGCAGGAATACGAGCAGGCCAAGGAGCGCGGTGAGCAGGTCAGTGCGCCCACGCCGATGCCCTATGACCGCAAGACCCAGGAACGCCGCGCCAAACGCGCCGAGAAGGATCTGACCACCCTGGGCAAGGTGAATCCGCTTGCGCTGGAAGAGTTCGCCGCACTCGAGGAGCGCTACAACTTCCTCGCCACCCAGCTCGAGGACGTCAAGAGCGCGCGCAAGGATCTGCTGGATGTGGTAGCCGATGTGGACGCGCGCATCCTGCAGGTTTTCACCGAGGCGTATGAGGATGTCGAACGCGAATTCGTCGGCGTCTTCGCCAAGCTGTTCCCTGGCGGCGAGGGCAGGCTGGTACTCACCGACCCGTCGGACATGCTGACCACCGGTATCGAGGTGGAGGCGCGCCCACCCGGCAAGAAGGTCAAGCGGCTGTCGCTGCTATCAGGTGGCGAGAAGTCGCTGACCGCGGTTGCGCTGCTGGTGGCCATCTTCCGCGCCCGACCCTCGCCGTTCTATGTGATGGACGAGGTCGAAGCCGCGCTGGACGATACCAACCTGCGCCGCCTCATCGGCCTGTTCGAGCAGCTGCGCGAGAAGAGTCAGCTGATCGTCATCACTCACCAGAAGCCGACCATGGAGATCGCCGACGCCCTCTACGGCGTCAGCATGCGCGGGGACGGCATTACCCAGGTGATCAGTCAGCGCCTGCGCGGGGAGAATCTGGCCGCGGTGGGTGCGGCGGCGGGCTGAGCGGGGCAATCGGCGCATATCTGCGGGGTGGAAGCACGGCGTTACGGGGTGGTCGAACGATTGATCGGGCCGAATTGCTAACAAAGCCGTTGTGATCGTGGCCTTTTCGATTTCCCGTTGTTGCCCTGGGGCGGGCACGGGCGGAGTAGGTTGCCGAATATGGGCGGGAGGGTGGCGCTGGTAGTTGGCTCGGAGTGCGCAGCGCTGCCCAGATTGGGTTTCACCGGCGAACTCGCCACCGGTCTCTACACCGAACTGCGGGGGCTCGGGGGTTGGCAATCGGCGACCCGCACCGGCGGGCCGCTGTTGGATCCGACGATCGAGGAATTGGCCCGCGCCGTAGACGATGCGTTCGAGATCGCCTCGAATCAGCAAGCGACGCTGCTGATCAGCTTTATCGGCCACGGCATGACGACCGCCTCGGAGAATTTCTATCTGCTCGCCCACGATTCCCCACAGCTGCCCAAGCTGCGCAATGCCTTTCATTTGACCCAGGAAATCCAGGAACACCTGAACAGCGCCGCGACGCTGGACGGTTTGATCGTGCTGGTCGACGCCTGCGAGACGGGGGAGGGCGTGCGCGGTGCGGCCCGGCGCTGGCCGGAGGCGTCCGGTCCGAACGGACGTGTCGAACTGTTGGTCGCGACCGGTAATGGACCCGCCTATTTCGGGTGTTTCACTCGAACGATCATCACCACATTCGGCAAGGGGGTGCCGCACGGCGGTGAAAGCCTACTGCCTTCGGATCTGGTGCGACCGCTGCGCCAATGCCCAGCGCTGGAGCCGCAGTCGTTCTCGTTCACCTCCGGAATCCGCACGGCCAATAGCGATCCCGGTCTCTGGCTGGTGCCCAATGTCGCACGACGTGCGGATGCGGTGAGCGGCAGCGCGGCCGCGGGATTCATCGACCAACTGATCAACGGTCTGGTCATCTCGGAGCCGCTGCGCGAGCGGCTGGCCCAGGTGGTCGACGCGGGTGCGGATCGGTTGCGCGGCGTGGTCGGCCCGGCGGGCTGTGGCAAATCCACCTTGCTCGCGACGCTGATCCGGCCCGGCTGGGTGGATACGCTGCCGATCAAGGCCGAATACATCACGGCCGCGGTGATTCTCGATGTGACCAGCTCATTGGAATCGTTCACCGCCGAGTTGGCGCAGCAGCTCGGCAGGCGGCTCGACGGCTTCAAAACCGCAACGCGCATGGTCGAATTCGACCTCGCCGAACAGGACAGCAGCCGACTCGACCAGTTCGATATCAAGATCCTCCGGCCGCTGGCCCGGCTCGACCCGTCGAAACCGGTGCACATCCTGGTCGACGGACTCGATCATCCGAAGCGCGGCAGTCGCACCCTGCTGTCCTACGCGGTCGCCGAGTTGACCCGTCGTCCGGAACTTGGGCACGTGCATCTCATCGTCGGCATCCGCGAGGGAACCGGCATCGAGAACTCGCCGCTGCTGGCCCATATGCGGCGCATCGACGTGCCAGCTCCGACGACTGCGGATATCGCCGATACCGTCGCGGCGGCCCGCGGCCACACCGAGCACACCAATTGGCGCGAGTGGATCGACGGTCTGCTGCAGCAGACTCCGACCGGTGGGTGGCTGCTGGCCCGGCTGCTGATCGAGATCCACTCCGATATCACGTCCTCGGATCTGGACCGGGGGATCGGCCTGGACGCCCTGGTCCGGCGGCGGGTTCGCGATGTGGTCGACAATGCGGATCCCGCAACGGCACAGGCGGTCTCCGCGCTGCTCGGCATCCTGGTGGCGGCGGGCGCGGGCCCGATCCTGCCACTCGAACTGCTGGAACGTGCCCTGGATTTCCTCGGCATCGGGTTGAGCACCAACCGAATTCGTGATCTCGTCGTTCGGCTCGGGGTACTGGTCAGCCGCGGTCACCCGGGCACCTCGGGCGAAATGCTCGGCTTGGCGCACAATGCGTTTCGGCGCTCACTCATCGCCGCGGGGCACACGGTGGCGCGCCGAGACGCGCATCGGGCGCTGGCAAAGGCACTCGAGCAGGACGCGCGCTCGACCCGACCCACGCCCCAGATCACTGATTACAGCCGTCGATCGGCCGTGCGGCACTATCTCGGCTACGGCGATTCGGCCGCCGCCTTGATATTCCTGGAACGGTTGAACACCCCGCGCGCCGCGGACAATCGCGATCTGTGGGCCGCTTGGATTCCGGCGTTCGAGGCGTCGGTCGGCCCGGAGCACCCCGATACCCTCACCGCCCGAAACAATCTCGCGTTCTGGCGCGGAGAGAGCGGCGATCTGGCGACCGCCACCATCGACCATCAGAACCTACTCGCCGAGAGCACCCGGGTGCTCGGCGCCGATGCCTTGGGCACCCTGACCATCCGCACCAATCTCGCCCGCTGGCACGGGGAGAGCGGTGCTTTCCCCACCGCCATAGCCGAATTCGAGCAGTTGGTCGCCGACCGGACCCGGCTGCTCGGTGCCGATGACCCGGCGACCCTGCGGACCCGTGGCGACCTCGCGCATTTTCGTGGCGAGCAGGGCGAGACGGCCGAGGCCATTGCCGAATTCCAGCGGCTGTTCACCGATCGACTCGCCGTACTCGGGCCGGATCATCCCGACGCGCTCACCGCTCGTTACGAACTCGCCTACTGGCGCAGCGAAAGCGGTGATATCGATACCGCCATTATCGAGCTGCACCAGCTGCTCGTCGATCAGCAGCGCATCTCCGGCACTGCCGATCCGGCCTTCTTCAAGACCCGTCACCGGGTTACCCAGCTGCACGCCGAGAGCGGCGATCATGTGCGGGCGATCACCGAGTTCCAACAGCTATTGGCCGAGCAGGAGCGCGTGCTCGGACCCGACCATCCGCACACCCTGATCACCCGCAACGACGTCGCCCGCTGGCGCGGCGTGAGCGGTGACCACGTCACCGCCATCGCGGAATTCCAGCAATTGCTCACCGACCGGACGCGCATTCTCGGACCCGAGCATCCGCGCACATTGCGCACCCGCAACAACATCGCCTACTGGCGGGGCGAAAGCGGTGATCACCGCAGCGCCATCGCGGAGTTCGTGGCGCTGATCGCCGATGAGCGGCGGATCCTCGGCCTCGACCATCCGATTACCCTGCTCTCGCGCCACAACCTGGCCCACCTGTACGGCGAAATCGGTCACTATCTCACCGCCGTAGCCGAATTCGAACAGATACTTCCGATCCGGATCCGCATCCTGGGCCCCGACCATCCCCATACCCTGCGCACCAGGCACGAACTGGCCTGCTGGCGCGGGGAGAGTGGCAATCCGGCCACCGCGGTCGAGGAATACCAACAACTGCTCGCCGATCGGCAGCGGGTGCTGCCGATCGACCATCCCGATACCCTGCGCACCCGCCACGCCGTGGCGTACTGGCGTGGGGAAAGCGGCGACCCCGCCACCGCGGTAGCGGACTACGAGCAGCTGCTCCGCGATGAACTCGCGGTCCTCGGTCCGCACCACCCCGAGACCTTCAGCACCCGGCACAGTCTCGCATTCTTCCGCGGTCAGAGCGGTCAGATCGGCACCGCTATTACCGAATACGAGCAGCTGCTCGACGACGAACGCATGATCCTCGGGCCCGACCACCCCGAAACCCTGCACACCTGGCACCGCCTCGCGCTCTGGCGCGGCGAGGGCGGCGATCTCACCGCCGCGCTCGCCGCACTCGAGGAGCTACTGCCGGTCCGGCTGCGTGTGCTCGGACCCGAGCATCCCGATACCCTGCGCACCCGGCACAATCTGGCCAGGTGGCGCGGTGAAGCGGGCCACTACGCCACCGCCATAGCCGAATACCGAGAACTGCTGGACGACCGGCGTCGGATACTCGGAGCCGACCACCACGACACGCTGACCTCACTGCACAATCTCGCATATTGGCGCGGCGAGAGCGGCGACCCGGCCGCGGCCGTTGTCGAATTCGAGCAACTGCTCCGGGCCCGCGAGCGGGTACTCGGCCCCGACCATCCCGACACACTGCGCACCAGAGCCAATCTCGCGCACTACCGCGCCGAGAGCGGCGATATCGCCACCGCGCTCCCGGAATTCGAGTACGTACTGGCCAATCGCATTCGGGTGCACGGACCGCAGCATCCGAACACCTTCCGCACCCGCCACGATCTCGCGTGCTGGCGTGGCGCGGACGGTGATCCGGCCACCGCGGTAGCGGAGTTGGCCGGACTGCTCACCGATCGCATCCGGGTGCTCGGCGACGATCACCCCGACACACTGCTGAATCGCAATGAATTGGCCCGCTGGCGTTGTGAATCCGGCGATTCCCGTGCCGCCGTCGGTGAGCTCGAGCGGCTACTCGCCGATGAACGTCGAATACTCGGCGTCGACCACCCGCGCACCCTCGCCACCCGCTACCACCTGGCCCACGCGCGCCACCACGCTGGCGACACCGCGACCGCCGCAGTCGAATTCGAACAACTGCTCGAAGTGCAACTGCGGGTCCTCGGTCCGGACCACCCCGACACCCACCGCACCGGCGCCGCGTGCCGCAATGGAATCGCCAGCAGCACCAGCAGATTCGACGTGCTCACCCGGATCCGCCGCGCGCTCGGCCGCACCAATGGCGATCCGGATACGCACCTTCCGCACTACTGAGCCGATCGGCCTATCCGAGGGGGGAGTGTGGCGACGCCGGAGTCGAGGTCGACGAGCGGATCATCGGCGGATTCGCGGTCGTCCGACTTGGCCACCGCCACCCATTCCTTGCGCTCGTGAATGTGCTTGCGCGCGGGGCTGAATATCTCGTCGACCTCGGCGCCGATCGGATCACGGCGCTTGCGGTTGGTCCACTTTTCGCGCAGATTCACCACATCGAGCGTACGCCGCAGCCGGTGAACTACAGCCGCACCCGCTTTCGGCCTTTGCACCTGGGCGCTACTGCGCTGCATTCACCCCGTGGAGCTTGCCACGGCCACCAGCACTGCGGCCGCGGCAAGGCGCGGACAAGGAGTGCGGCTGTTCGGTCAGCGCGCGGCGACGCGGCGGTCGTTGTCGAATTGCGCCTTGATCAGGGCGGCTCCGGTTGTGGTGAGCCAGGATTCGAGTGTGGTGAGGGCGGGGTAGATCTCGCGCAGCGCCGGGATGTCGGCGTGCCAGCCGCCGTTTTGCCGGATGAGCCGCCAGGTATTGCCGATCTGTTCGCCGAGTTCATCCGCTTCGGCCTCGCTCGCCTCGACGTAGCGCACCGTGCGGCCGGTGGCGCGGTTGATCGCCGCCACCGCCGCGACGGGAGTGATCGCGTCACCGGCCAGTTCGAGGGTGCGGCCGTGGAAGCGGTCCGGATCGTCGAAGGCCAGTGCGGCGAAGGCCGCGATATCGGCGATGGCGATCATCTGCAGCGGCCGGTCCGCCTGGAACAGGTGCCTGTGCACGCCGTCGATGATGCCGTCCAACGGACTGCCACGCAGGATGTAGTTCTCCATGAAACGCACCGGGCGCAACAGGGTGTAGCGCAGACCACTGGCCGCGATCGCATCCTCGATGCGACCCTTTCCGGCCATGCCCCAGGAGCGGTCATCGGTCATCGAGGCGACACCGGTGAAGACGATCTGCTCGACACCGGCGCGTACGGCCGCGTCGATCACCGCGATGCCACGGGTGGCCTCCAACTCCGCGTCCCAGCCGTTCGGGCCGAAGGCGGCTGGTGGAACCAGGAATACGGCGCGCGCACCGGCGGCGGCGGCGTCCAGCGTTTCCGGTGCGTCGAAGTCGCCGGTCATCAATTCGGCGCCCGCGTCGGCGAGTGCGTGCGCCGCGGGCGCGTCGGGATCGCGGACCAGCGCACGCACCGCGACGCCGTCGGCCAGCAATCGGTGCGCGGTGGCGCCGCCCTGCTTGCCGGTTGCGCCGGTGATCAGTATCGGGTTCTGCTGAGGGGACATGCTCGCCTTCTCATTCGATCGGACTCTGCTGGATACAATCGGGTCGGATAACCCGCATTCGGACGATATGGGTGCGATCACCCGCTTGGCCAGGTCCCGGCACGGAAGGCCGTAACGAAATGTCTGCTCCGCAGTCCCCGCCCGCGCAGCCCGGCGCCGCCGCGCGAGCCGATGCCCGTCGCAACCGGGCGCTGGTGCTGGCCGCCGCGCAACGTGCCTTCGCCGAACACGGCACCTCGGTCTCCCTGGCCGAGGTCGCGCGTCGTGCCGGGGTGGGCGCGGGCACGGTCTACCGGCATTTCCCCACGAAAACCGATTTGCTGGAAGCGGTTATGCAACACCGCATCGACCGGCTCGCCGCCGTTGCGGCCGCGCATCTCGACGCGCCGGATCCGGGTGCGGCGTTCTTCGCGCTCTGTACCGAGGTGGTCGTCTCGGCCCCGCGCAGCCAGGCGCTCTGCGATATCGTCCAGTCCGACGACGGCTGGCCGAAGGCACTGCTACGCAGCGCGGGCGACCGGTTCCACCATGCACTCGGCGCCCTGTTGACGGCCGCGCAGCGCCAGGGCGCGGTCCGCCCCGATATCGAAATCGCTGACGTACTGGACATTTTCACCGGATGCGTTGCGATCCAACGACGTCAGCGCCCGGACGGCCCGATGATCCGGGCCGCCGCCATCATGCTCGACGCAATGCGCATGAATCCAGAAAACCGGACCGTTACGAAACCCGACGTCGAGCCCAACCCTCATAACGAAACGGACTCGCGTAACGAAACAGGCGGCGCGCGCTGCCCGATCTGCGGTACCGCGATCCGACCGACCGGGACCGGCCGCCCGGCCCGCTACTGCGGCGCCGCCTGCCGCCAAAAGGCACACCGCCGACGAACCGCCCGCGCCGCCCTGGCCGGGGCAGTCGCGAGAGGTTGACGGCGGGTCCTCGGTATAGCGCTAGAGCAGATCGCTCACATCGTCCGGAACGTCGACGGCATATTTGCGCAAAATGTCCATCGAGATCACTTCCAGGGCGTTTTCATGGGTGGCCGCCAGCACCACCGGTGCGGCGACACCGTCCTCGTGGGCGTGCAGCCAGCGCACGGCCACCACACACCACCGGTCTCCCGGTTGCAGGCCGGGGAAGCTGTTCTCCGGGCGCGGCGTACTCAAATCGTTGCCGATGGACGCCTGGTGCTCGAGAAACTCAGCCGTGACGACGGTGCACACGGTGTGGCTACCGAGATCCTCCGGCCCGGTGCTGCAGCAGCCGTCCCGGTAGAACCCGGTGAGAGGATCGGCGCCGCACTCTTCCAGCGGCCCCCCAAGCACGTTTCGATCGGTCACGTCGCCGATCCTATTGTCCATTCGCGAGAAGTTCCGCAGGACAAGAAATCTCGGGGGTTGTGTGTCGGGGCCAGGACGGCGTGGTAATGCGAAGAATCCGGTTCTGCAAGGATGGTCGACGTGAGTTCCGAAGCCTGGATCCTGATTGCCGCTGTCGCCGCCGTGCTGGTGGTGGCGTTTGTCGCTGGATTCGTCCTGTACAAACGCCGTCGCGTCACGCTGACGTCGCCCACCCCGGAGAAAGAACTGACCGACCGGTCGGGCGGGTACACGGCCTCGGGCGGCTTCAACTTCAGTCAGGGGGCCACGGCCACCGCGACACGCCCGGAACCCGCACCGATCGAGCGAACCGATACCGAGGGCCAGCCGCACGTCGGCGACGACGCGGCGATTCCGCGCGACGCGCCGAAGCGCGGCATAACCAATGTGTCGCTGCCGGAGGGCGATGTCGACACCGCGGAGTCCGCCCCGGCCGAAACCGACGGTGCGGTCGAATCCGCAACGGCCACCGCTGATTCGGATACCTCGGTCGATTCGGGCGTGATAACCACCCAACCCGAAGCCGCCGTCCCAGCGGATGTCGACACGGTCGCACCTGCGGACACCGCCGGACCGACGACTCCCGCGCCCGGCCCGGAAGCTTCGGTCGAAACCGCCCCCGAGCCCACCGCCGCCGACGCCGCGGTCGCCCCTGCACTCGAGGAAATCGAGCCGACCGCGGGCCGCCTGGTCCGCCTGCGTGGCCGCCTGTCCCGCTCGCAGAACGCCGTCGGCAAGAGCCTGCTCGGCCTGCTCGGCGGCGGTGACCTGGACGAGGACTCCTGGGAAGAGGTCGAGGACACCCTGGTCCTCGCCGATCTCGGCACTGCGAGCACCGCGGCGGTGGTCGAGCGCCTGCGCGAGGAAATGGCGGTCCGCAGCGTCCGCAATACCGAACAGGCCCGCGCCGTCCTGCACGACGTGCTGATCGAGGCCCTGCGCCCCGAGCTCGACCGTTCGGTCCGCGCGCTCCCGCACGACGATCACCCCTCGATCCTGCTGGTCGTCGGCGTCAACGGCACCGGAAAGACCACCACCACCGGCAAGCTCGCCCGCGTCCTGGTCGCCGACGGCCGCCGGGTGCTGCTCGGTGCGGCCGATACCTTCCGCGCCGCGGCCGCCGATCAGCTGCAGACCTGGGGTGAGCGGGTCGGCGCGGACACTGTCCGTGGCAGGGAGGGCGGGGACCCCGCGGCCGTCGCCTTCGACGCGGTCAGCGCGGGCATCGACCGCGGCGTCGACGTAGTCATGATCGACACCGCGGGCCGCCTGCACACCAAGACCGGTCTGATGGACGAACTCGGCAAGGTCAAGCGTGTGGTGGAGAAGAAGGCCAAGGTCGACGAGGTGCTGCTCGTCCTGGATGCCACCGTCGGCCAGAACGGTCTGATGCAGGCCAGGGTCTTCGCCGAAGTGGTCGATATCACAGGCGTGGTGCTCACCAAACTCGATGGAACGGCCAAGGGCGGCATCGTCTTCCAGGTCCAGCACGAACTCGGCGTGCCGGTGAAACTGGTCGGCCTCGGCGAGGGCGCCGACGACCTGGCCCCGTTCGAACCCGCCGCATTCGTCGACGCACTTCTCGGCTGAACCGAATAGCCAGGCCGTCGCGCAGCACCGTCTCGTGCGCGCCCGCTCGACCCCCGCTACCGATCAGGGAGCGGGGGTCGAGTGCTGAGAGCCGGAAGTTTGCCGCATCTACTCCTCGGTAAACGCATCCCGACCTCCGGCAACACCGCCTCACACCCTCCGGGAAACCCGGGGCGAACATTACGAAACGTGGTAGCAACACAACTGCTCCATCCGTTCACGCAGGTGAAACACCACAGCTCTGTGGATGAAACACCGAATGAGGACCCTTCTCTGCAGGTCCATTTGCCGGAGTCGGCTGGGCCCGAGATGAGGAGGACATTAAGGTGGCTTTTCCCCTTACCGGTGCACCGGACACCGGTGACACCGCCTGGATGCTGGCGAGCTCGGCACTCGTATTGTTGATGACGCCCGGTCTGGCGTTCTTCTACGGCGGCATGGTCCGCTCGAAGAATGTGCTCAACATGATCATGATGAGCATCAGCGCCATGGGCCTGGTCGGCGTGCTGTGGTCGCTGTACGGATACTCGGCCGCATTCGGCGACAACAAATTCGGCGTAGTCGGTGATCCGGCGCAGTTCTTCGGCCTCAAGGGTCTGATCGGCGGCAATTCGGTTGCCGAAGTGAAGGATGCCAGCGGCGCCGTCACCACCGCAGCCGTGAATATCCCGCTCGCGGGCACCATTCCCGCGACCGTATTCGTCGCGTTCCAGCTGATGTTCGCGATCATTACGGTTGCCCTCATCTCGGGTGCTGTCGCGGACCGTCTGAAGTTCGGTGCCTGGCTGCTGTTCGCGGGTATCTGGGCGACGGTCGTCTACTTCCCGGTCGCCCACTGGGTCTTCGACTTCGATGTCAAGGATGCCGACGGCAACGTCGTGCACGAGGGCGGCTGGATCGCGAACAAACTGCTCGCGGTCGACTTCGCCGGTGGTACCGCGGTCCACATCAACGCCGGTGCGGCGGGCCTGGCCCTAGTGCTGGTACTCGGTAAGCGCAAGGGCTGGCCGAGCACCCCGTTCCGGCCGCACAACCTGCCGTTCGTGATGCTCGGCGCCGGTCTGCTGTGGTTCGGCTGGTTCGGATTCAACGCCGGTTCCGCGGTCACCTCGGGCGGTCTGGCCGGCTCGACCTTCATCACCACCACCCTCGCGACCTGCGCGGCGATGCTGGCCTGGCTGCTGGTGGAGAAGTTCCGCGACGGCAAGCCCACCTCGCTGGGTGCGGCCTCGGGTGTGGTGGCCGGTCTGGTCGCGATCACCCCGTCCTGTTCCTCGGTGAACGTGGTCGGCGCGCTGGTGATCGGCTTCGTGGCCGGTGCGGTGTGTGCGCTGGCGGTCGGCCTGAAGTTCAAGTTCGGCTTCGACGACTCGCTCGACGTGGTCGGCGTGCACCTCGTCGGCGGCATCATCGGCACCCTGATGGTCGGCCTGGTCGCCGCGCCGGAGGCGGGTGCGGGCAAGACCGGTCTGTTCTACGGCGGCGGTTTCGACCAGCTGTGGCGCCAGGCCGTCGGTGCCGGTGCGGTACTTGCGTTCTCCTTCATCGCGAGCCTGATCATTGCCTATATCGTGAAGTTCACAATTGGGCTGCGCGCCAGCGAGGAAGCCGAGTCGGTGGGCATGGACGAATCCGAGCACGCTGAAACGGCATACGATTTCGCTGCTGTGGGTGGCACGGCACGTACCGCCGTCAAGGAGGCATGACGACATGAAACTGATCACCGCTATCGTCAAACCGTTCACTCTCGAGGACGTCAAATCCGGGCTCGAGCAGGCGGGTGTGCTGGGCATGACCGTCAGCGAGGTACAGGGCTACGGTCGCCAGAAGGGCCACACCGAGGTCTACCGCGGTGCGGAATACTCCGTGGATTTCGTTCCGAAGGTTCGCGTCGAGGTCGTTGTCGACGATGCCTCGGTCGACAAGGTCGTCGAGGTGATCGTCGAGGCCTCCCGCACGGGCAAGATCGGTGACGGCAAGGTCTGGGTCACCCCGGTGGAGTCGATCATCAGGGTCCGGACCGGGGAACGCGGTACCGACGCTCTGTAGGCAGATATCGAAATCGAGCGGCGGCCCCGCTCCCACCGGATTGCCCGGTCGGGGCGGGGCCGCACGCATCTTGATGGGCGGTGGGTTTGTGGGTAGTCACGAGCAAAACGGCGGACAGGTAACCGAGGACGGCGGCACGAATGTCTCCAACGGCGCGGCCGATCTGGTCCGGGCACGTAATCAATTGCTCGAGGGCGGATTGCCCAGAAATCCACGGCTGGATGCCGAATCCCTGCGTTCGGCGCTGGTCGATCTGTTCGAACTGTGGCTGACCACCAAGGGCACCGAACTCGGCATCACCCGCGACAGCGGTCTGGCCGTGGTCGCCGTCGGTGGTCTCGGTCGCAAGGAAATGCTGCCGTATTCCGATCTGGATCTGGTGTTGTTGCACGACGATGTCGATCCGGCGCGAGTGGCCGAGGTGGCCGATCAGCTGTGGTATCCGCTGTGGGATGCGCACATCAAACTCGATCACAGTGTGCGCACCGTTCCACAGGCGCTGCGCGTCGCATCCGGCGATCTCGTCGCGGCCCTCGGCATGCTCGAGACCAGGCATATCGTCGGTGATATCGAGTTGAGCAATCTGCTCATCGGTGGGGTGCGTCGGGAATGGCGAACCGGAATTCGTTCGCGCTTCGACGAATTGATCGAACAGGCCGAGACCAGATGGCAGCGCAGCGGCGCGATCGCCCATCGCGCCGAGCCCGATCTGAAGAACGGGCGCGGCGGACTGCGCGATATTCAACTGCTCGACGCACTGGCCATCGCCCAGCTGACCGACGCCATGCCAGGGCTCGGTCCGGACGTGCCGGGCGGCGGTCTGAAGCAGGCGCACCGGCGGTTGCTGGATGTTCGCACGGAGCTGCATCGGGTGGCGGGCCGGGCGCGTGATCAGCTGCGTGCCCAGGACGCCGACGAGATCGGCGCGGCGCTGCGCATCGGTGACCGCTTCGACCTCGCCCGCACTCTCAGTGATTCCGCGCGGACGGTGAGCTACTCCGTCGATGTCGGTCTGCGCACCGCCGCCAATGCGCTGCCGCGTCGTGGCCTCGCGCGACTGCGCCGCATGCCGGTGCGTCGACCACTCGATGAGGGGGTGGTCGAACATGCCGGTGAGGTCGTGCTGGCGCGGGACGCGCGGCCGCAGCGCGATCCCGGACTGATCCTGCGGGTGGCCGCGGCATCGGCGCAGACGGGGTTGCCGATGTCGGCGACGACACTGAATCGGCTCTCCGAGGACGCACCGGAGCTGCGTGAGCCCTGGCCCAAGGATGCGCTCAACGACCTGTTGATCCTGCTCGGCGCGGGCCGTGGCGCCATCGATGCGGTCGAGGCGCTGGACCGAACGGGCCTGTGGGGCAGGCTACTTCCGGAATGGGGCGCGGTGCGGGACCTGCCGCCGCGCGATGTGCTGCACACCTGGACCGTGGACCGGCACCTGATGGAGACAGTTGCCTATTCGAGTGCGCTGAGCACTCGGGTCGCCCGCCCGGACCTGCTGATGTTGGGCGCGCTGTTGCACGATATCGGCAAGGGTCGGGCAGGCGATCACAGCGTCGTCGGGGCCGAACTGGCCACCCACATCGGGCGGCGGCTCGGGCTGTGGCCGTCGGATGTGCAGACACTCAGCGCAATCGCGCGCCACCACCTGCTGTTGCCGGACACCGCGACGCGACGTGACCTCGCCGATCCCGATACCGTGCAGTTCGTCGTGGACACCCTCGATGGTGACGTGCAGCTGCTGGAACTGCTGCACACCCTGGCCGAGGCCGATTCGCTGGCCACCGGCCCCGGCGTCTGGGGCGATTGGAAGGCTTCACTGATCGGTGAGCTGGTGCGGCGCTGCCGCCTGGTGATGGCGGGCGACCAGCTGCCCGAGCCGGAGCCGATCGCACCCGAATTACTGGCCAAGGCCGCGGCCGGTGGTGTGCATGTCGATCTGCGGCCCGGCGAGGGCAAGTACATCTACACCGTCACGGTGATCGCACCGGATACCCCGGGTCTGCTCTCGGATGCTGCCGGGGTGCTGGCCCTGCACTCGCTGCGGGTGCTCTCGGCTACCGTTGGCGGGGAAGCTGATTCGGCCGTCAATACCTTCGTGGTGTCGCCCAAATTCGGTGATCCGCCGGATGTCGGGCTGCTGCGGCAGGAGCTGATCCGGGCGACCGCTGGCGATCTGGATCTGCACGCGCTGCTGGCCAAGCGCGAGCGCGAGGCCACCGGCGCCCGGCCGAGCCCGTATGCGCAGGCGCAGCCGCGGGTGATCTGGTCGGCCAACTCGACCGGCCAGTTGGTTCTCGAATTGCGCGCCGAGGACCGGATCGGACTGCTCAGCAGGTTGGCGGCGGCGCTTGCCGAATGTCGTGCCGACGTGCGGTGGGCGAAGGTGGTGACCATGGGTTCGGCGGTGGTCGACGCCTTCGGTCTCGACCTGGTCGAGGACACCCCGCAACGCCGCGAGACCATTGAGAAGGCGATCTTGGCGGTGGTCCCCCGGCCCGCGCCGAAGCCGCCCGAGGGCGTGGCGCCCGGATCGAGCACGGGCTCCTGACCGAGCTAATTTAGATTTGCAGATGATTTGCTGAAAGGGTAGGCGCTGGCCCCCTCGCACCCTAGTATCAGAGCGTCTGGCTATCGCGAGCATGAGGGGAGCAGGTCGGTGGCAATTGAAGTCGTTTCGGCGTCGATGATGACGAGTGATGAGACCACGCATATGGCGCGCTGCGTCGGCGGTGATCGCTGGGTCGTCTCCTGGCTACCCGGCCGGACCCTGTCCGGACAACAGGCTGTCACCGCTATGACGATCGCCACCACTGTCGCCACCCACGATGTGCCGACCGGCACCGAGTGGGCCATGCTCGACGACCTGGCCCTGGAACTGGGCCTGACCGCCCGCGAGGCGGTATTCATGGTTGCGCTGGAGAACCACGACTACCGCAAAACTGCCAAACCGCGCCGTCGCATACTCGAATAGTCCCTGGAAGGTGCACCGCTTGCGCGAACTGGTGGGCTGTCCCATTACCCTGGGATACCAAGTGACGTCCCACGAGATCAGGAGCGCGATCGGTGTTCGAATCCCTGTCCGACCGGCTTACCGGTGCCCTCAAGGATCTTCGCGGTAAGGGGCGTCTGTCACCGGCCGACATCGACGCCACCTGTCGCGAGATCCGTCTCGCCCTGCTCGAGGCCGACGTCGCGCTGCCCGTGGTGCGCGGTTTCATCGCGAAGATCAAGGAGCGGGCCAAGGGCGCCGAGGTTTCGGCCGCCCTCAATCCGGCCCAGCAGGTCGTCAAGATCGTCAATGAGGAACTCGTCGGCATCCTCGGTGGTGAAACCCGCAGGCTGACGCTGGCCAAGAACCCGCCGACGGTGATCATGCTCGCCGGTCTGCAGGGTTCCGGTAAGACGACCCTGGCGGGCAAACTCGCGAAATTGCTGAAGGGGCAGGGACATCAGCCATTGCTGGTGGCCTGCGACCTGCAGCGCCCCGGCGCGGTCACCCAGCTCCAGGTCGTCGGTGAGCGTGCGGGCGTGCCCGTTTTCGCACCGCATCCCGGCACGTCCGTCGGTGGCGGCGAGAATCCGCTCGGCATCTCGGCGGCCGATCCGGTCGCGGTGGCCGAGGCCGGTGTCGCCGAAGCCCGCAGCAAGCAGTACGACGTGGTCATCGTCGATACCGCCGGTCGCCTCGGCATCGACGCCGAGTTGATGGCACAGGCCGCTGGCATTCGCGATGCCGTGCAACCGGACGAGACGCTGTTCGTGCTCGACGCCATGATCGGCCAGGACGCGGTCAACACCGCCGAGGCCTTCCGTGACGGCGTCGGCTTCACCGGCGTGGTGCTCACCAAGCTCGATGGTGACGCCCGCGGTGGCGCGGCGCTGTCGGTCCGCAATGTGACCGGCGCGCCGATCATGTTCGCCTCGACCGGTGAGAAGCTCGAGGACTTCGATGTCTTCCATCCGGACCGGATGGCCTCGCGCATCCTCGGCATGGGTGATGTGCTCAGCCTGATCGAACAGGCCGAACAGGTCTACGACCAGCAGCAGGCCGAAGAAGCCGCCCGCAAGATCGGCAGCGGCGAGATGACGCTCGAGGACTTCCTCGATCAGATGCTCGCCATCCGCAAGATGGGGCCCATCGGAAATCTGCTCGGCATGCTGCCCGGTGCGGGTCAGATGAAGGATGTGCTCGCCCAGGTCGACGATAAGCAGCTCGATCGGGTGCAGGCGATCATTCGCGGCATGACCCCGGCCGAACGCGCGAACCCGAAGATCATCAACGCGTCCCGCCGCCTGCGCATCGCCAATGGCTCCGGCGTCCAGGTGTCCGAGGTCAATCAGCTGGTGGACCGGTTCTTCGAGGCCAAGAAGATGATGACCATGATGGGCCGCCAGATGGGCCTGCCCGGGGCGCGGCGGGCCAATGCGAAGAAGGGCAAGAAGGGCAAGAAGGGTGGCCGCGGGCCGACGCCGCCGAAGGTGCGCGGTGGCTTCCCGGGGATGCCGGGCATGCCGGGCATGCCTGCCGGTATGCCCGATCTGTCCGGTATGCCCGCCGGATTGGACCAGTTGCCGCCCGGGCTCGAAGGTTTCGATATCTCGAAGCTGAACTTCCCCAAGAAGTAGCACTCCGGTCCGCAGCCAATGTTGTTGCGGCACCGGACAGGTCGTGCTGGGCGCGGCTCGGCACCGGACTTGCGCGCGGTCTGCGGCGATGAATTGGTCCGGCACGGCCAGGTGCCCGGCGCGCAGAAGCACGGCACGGATGCCAACGCGTTCTGTGCCGACTGAAACGTTGTGTGGGCGGACGGGGTGACCGTCAATGGGTGTCGGCACTAGGTTGGAGGCGGCCGACGACGGCGAGGAGGTTGCTTGTGCATCTGCGAGGTGTGATTCTCCCTGATGCCGAGGTGCGTGACCTGTGGGTGCGCGACGGTGTGGTGTCGTTCGAGCCGGTCGCGGGGGCCGAAACCCTCTGCGACGCGGGGTGGATCGTGCCGGGGCTGGTCGATGCGCACTGTCACGTCGGGATCCGGTACGGCGGGGGACACGAGGAGCGGGCCGGGGCGATCGCACAGGCCGAAACCGAGCGGGATGCGGGCGCACTACTGCTGCGCGACGCGGGTTCACCGATCGACACGCGCTTCATCGACGAGCACGAGGAACTGCCGCGGATCATCCGCGCTGGCCGCCATATCGCGCGACCGCGGCGCTATATCCGCGAACTCGGCATCGAACTCGACGATGAGCGCGATCTGCCGGATATCGTCGCCGAGCAGGCTCGTTTCGGCGATGGCTGGGTGAAGATAGTCGGGGACTGGATCGACCGGTCGGTGGGCGATCTGCGGCCGTTGTGGAGCGATGCGATCCTGAAGGAGGCGATCGACGCCGCGCATGCCAATGGCGCGCGGGTGACGGCGCACGTCTTCGGCGAGGACGCATTGCCGGGGCTGATCAATGCGGGTATCGACTGCATCGAGCACGGCACCGGCCTCACCGATGACACCATCGAGATGATGGTCGAACACGGCACCGCACTGGTGCCGACCCTCATCAATATCGACACCTTCCCCGAAATTGCCTCCAGTGCAGGCAAATTCCCCATTTACGCCGCGCATATGCGTGATCTGCATGCGCGGGTGCGCCGCACGGTCGCCAATGCGCACGATGCGGGCGTGCCGATTTTCGCGGGCACGGATGCCGGCGGCTCCATCCGGCACGGCCGTATCGCCGACGAGATCGCCGCGCTGTCCGGGGCCGGGCTGTCCGAACACGATGCGCTCGGCGCCGCCTCCTGGAATGCCCGCAGCTGGTTGGGCCGACCGGGCATCGAAGCTGGTGCACCGGCGGATTTCGTTGTCTACCGGGAGGATCCACGTATCAGCCCGGCCGCGCTCACCGATCCCCAGTACGTCGTCCTGCGGGGCCGGGTCGTCAAGCGCCGCAACCCGGTCACCGGCCACCGGTGACCTCTGCCGCGTGCCGGGTGGGCGTTCTGTCGGACACCTCGCGTGACGGCCGGTCCGGACGTGTTGCTGCCCAGGTCAGCGGGTTGATACGAGCAAGAACCGGAACTCGCGGCGGCGGGCGCGTATGGTCGGGTCCGTGACTATTCGCCTCGGCTATCAGATGCCCAACTTCAGCTATGGCCGGCCCGTCAGCGAACTGTTTCCGACTGTGGTGGCGCAGGCCAGGGAGGCCGAAGCCGCTGGCTTCGACACCGTCTTCGTAATGGACCACTTCTACCAGTTGCCCGGTCTCGGTGAACCGAGCGATCCGATGCTGGAGGCGTACACCGCGCTGTCCGGCATCGCCGCGTCCACCGAACGAGTTCAGTTGTCGGCGTTGGTAACCGGCAACACCTACCGCAATCCCGCACTGCTGGCCAAGACCGTAACCACCCTCGATCTGGTGAGTGGCGGCCGGGCCGTACTCGGTATCGGCGCGGGCTGGTTCGAACTCGAGCACCAGTCCTACGGCTTCGAATTCGGCACCTTTACCGAACGATTCCAGCGCCTCGACGAGGCCCTGCAGATCATCACACCGATGCTGCGCGGCGAACATTCGACCTTCGACGGCAAGTGGTACCACACCGATAACGCCATGAACGAGCCTCGGCTGCGCAACGATCTGCCGATCCTGCTCGGTGGTGGCGGCGAGAAGAAGACCTTCGCGCTTGCGGCCCGCTTCGCCGATCACATCAATATCGTCGCCAACGCCTCCGAACTCCCGCGCAAGATGGCGGCGCTGCACCAGCGTTGCGCCGAAATCGGTCGCGACCCGGCGACTTTGGAAGTCAGCTTCCTCTGCTTCCTGATGATCGATGAAGACGGCGACCGTGCGCGCAAACAACAGCAGGATATGCTGCGCGGCATCGGCGTCGACCTGTCCACCCTCTCCGAGGACGAACGCAAGCAGACCATCGCCGACCGCCAATTCGTCGGCACCCCAGCCGAAGTCGCCGAGCAACTGCAGACCCGGGTGCTCGACAATGGTGTCCAGGGCCTCATCGTCAATATGGTGACCACCGGTCACGAACCGGGTGCTGTCGATCTCGCGGGACGCACGCTCGCGCCACTGGTTCGCTAGGGCGGTGTCGGCCCGAGAGGTCGGGTCTGGACTCAGCGGGATCCCGCGGATGCTGCTCGAGCTCGGGCACTCGGGCCGGTGTCCGCCACCATCGGCTGTCGACGCGGGTTCGTGAAAGCAGTCGCCGCAACGGCGCCCAGCCCGTGAATCAGCGAGTGCCACACTGATCGGCCGGGGCTGCGATATCACCAGTGGCAACGGTGGCCGGGTTACAGTGGACCACACGAAGTTGCATGGTGATGCTCGTATTGGTGGTCGCAGGCGGCGGAGATCGGACGGGATATGACGATGAGCGCCGAGGTTGCGATGATTCATCCCTTGGGGCCAACGACTGTGGAAGACTGGCTGGCTGAAGTGCAGCCGTCCGATGGCTCTCGACTCGAACTCATCCTGGGGTACCTCTACCTGACGCCAGTGCCCGGCGGTCCGCATCAGTATGCGTCGTTGGAGTTGGCGATTCTGCTGCGCGATGCGTTGCGGACTGCGGGGCGGACGGATTTGCATGTTCTGCCTGCAGTAGCCGTACGGATCAGTACGGCCTTCCGCACCGGTGTCATTCCAGATATCGCTGTGGTGAATGTGGACATCAACCACACCAGCTTCGCGCCGGAGGACTTGGTGCTTGCCGTGGAGGTGTGGTCTCCCGGCAGTAGCCGCGATGAGCGCGATACGAAGATCGCCGGATACGCGGCCGCGCGGGTCCCTTACCTGTGGATTGTGGAACTGCCCGAGGACAAGCCAGCGCGCTTCTGGGGCTATCGGCTCGGTGAGAGCGGATACCGTCAGGAGGTATACGCTGCGGCGGGCGAAGCGGTCGTTGCCCCAGGACCCGTTTCGGTCACCGTAAACACTGCGGACCTGCGCTGAGCCGTGGCCGCCCGCAGCTGCGCGCGGTGCGGCTCGGCCGTCGACTGAACAGGTGTGCGATACCGCTGACGACAATGCGGATGCTGCCGACAATGGCTCGCACCAGACCGGGCGCGATCAATTCCAGGGCCGCGTCGCCGCCGAGTCGAGCGGCGGCCTCGGGGCAATCTCGCCGGGCCGATCGCTTCCTGACATCGCGATTTCAGGGGAGGGTGGCCGGTCTGGCAGAATGGACCACCGTCCTCCTGGACAAGTGTCAGCCCGTCTCCGGTTACGTACCGCGCGGCGGTCACACACTCCAAGCGCAAAACCGGGCTCGCAGACCGTGCGGGTCGCTGAATTGTGCCGTGACCAACCACTGAAAGGCAGATCAGCACATGGCTGTTCGCATCAAGCTCACCCGCCTCGGCAAGATCCGCAACCCGCAGTACCGCGTGGTCATCGCCGACGCCCGCACCCGTCGTGACGGCCGCGCCATCGAGAACGTCGGCAAGTACCACCCGAAGGAAGAGCCGTCGCTGATCGAGATCAACTCCGAGCGCGTGCAGTACTGGCTGGGTGTCGGCGCGCAGCCGACCGAGGCCGTGCAGCGCCTGCTGGAGATCACCGGCGACTGGCAGAAGTTCAAGGGCCTGCCGGGCGCCGAGGGCACCCTGAAGGTGAAGGCTCCGAAGCCGTCCAAGCTGGACCTGTTCAACGCCGCGCTCGCCGCCGCCGATAACGAGCCGGTCGCCGAGGCCGTCACCCCCAAGAAGAAGGCCGCCAAGAAGGACGAGGCCGCCGAGACCGAGGCTGCCGAGTAATGTCCGCTGTCGTGGCCGATGCCGTGGAACACCTGGTCCGTGGCATTGTCGCCAATCCGGATGACGTCCGGGTCGAGCTGATCACCGGCCGCCGCGGACGCACCGTCGAGGTGCACGTCAATCCCGAGGACCTGGGCAAGGTGATCGGTCGCGGCGGTCGTACCGCGACCGCGCTGCGCACCCTCGTTGCCGGTATCGGCGGCCGGGGCATCCGGGTCGACGTGGTCGATACCGACGCCTAGATGGAACTCGTCGTAGGCCGGGTCGCCAAATCGCACGGTGTGCGCGGCGAACTGGTCGTCGAGGTACGCACCGATGATCCCGACGCGCGCTTCGCACCCGGTGTGCGGCTGCGCGGTCGGGCGGCGCGGTCCAACGAAGTCCGTGAGTTCACCGTGGAGTCGGCCCGAGAGCATTCGGGCCGACTTCTCGTGCAGCTGGTCGGGGTCTCCGATCGCACCGCCGCCGATGCGCTGCGCGGCACGCTATTCGTCGTGGACAGCGCGGATCTGCCGCCGTCGGAGGATCCGGACGAGTATTACGACCACGAGTTGGAGGGCCTGACCGTCCAGCTCACCGATGGCACCGTCGTCGGCGAGGTCACCGAGGTACTGCATTCGGCCGCTGGTGAACTGCTTTCGGTCCGTGCCGCGGATGACGGCCGGGAGATTCTGATTCCGTTCGTCACGGCCATCGTGCCGACCGTCTCGCTGGCCGATCACCTCGTCGTCATCGATCCGCCCGAAGGCCTGCTCGATCCCGAGTAGCGGCGTGTGCCCACGTCGATGGGTGCGATCAATAGGTATCTCCCGCCAGAAGCAGGGGGCAGCATGAAACTCGATGTCGTCACGATCTTTCCGGAGTATCTGGAGCCGCTGCGAACGGCGTTGCTGGGCAAGGCGATCGACAAGGGGCTGATCTCGCTCGACGTGCACGATCTGCGTCGCTGGACCCATGACGTGCACAAATCCGTGGACGACTCGCCATACGGCGGCGGGCCGGGCATGGTCATGAAGCCGACCGTCTGGGGCGACGCCCTCGACGAGGTATGCCCCGATGACGCGCTGCTCGTGGTGCCCACGCCCGCCGGTGTGCCCTTTACCCAGGCCACCGCCCAACGCTGGGCGAGCGAGGAGCACCTCGTATTTGCCTGCGGCCGTTACGAAGGCATCGATCAACGCGTCTTCGACGATGCCGCCCGTCGGGTTCGCGTCGAGGAGGTCAGCATCGGCGACTATGTCCTCATCGGCGGCGAGGCCGCGGTCCTGGTCATGGCCGAGGCGGTGGTCCGCCTGCTCCCCGGCGTGCTCGGCAATCAGCAATCCCACCAAGAGGATTCGTTCTCCGATGGACTGCTCGAAGGTCCTAGCTACACCCGCCCGGTCTCCTGGCGCGGTCTGGATGTTCCGCCGATCCTGCTGTCCGGAGATCACGCCAAGGTCGCCGCATGGCGACGTGAACAGTCGCTGGCTCGGACCCGCGAACGGCGTCCGGATCTGCTCGCCGACCAGGACGACGGCTGAGCTTCGCCGCGGCGCTCATCTGCGTGTCGCACCCGAATGAACAGATATCAACCCGTCGATGAATATATCGTTAACTAACGGTACATTGACTGACGGGTAGGTGACTGTGCGGACAGCAGCTGGGCTCGGGACGGTGCGTCGAGTGATGGCCTCAACTCTCATCGGTGGCGCGATGCTGGTCGTATCTGATCTTGGTACGCCAGAACTCGTCGTAGTCGGAGCGGCCGCGGATCGAGATACGCATGATCGGGACTCCGGTCGCGAGGGGCAGCGCGCCCTCAGCAGCAACCATGGGCAGTACAAAGGACGCGACGAGCGTCCCTGCCAGTACACCCCCGAAGGGGTTTGCACCGGCGGACGTTGACCACATCGCATTGCGGCCGCCACGCCGTCGGGATGATGGCGAAGGTGCCGTTCTTGCTGGGGATCAGTGCGCCCCACGGTGCCGACTTCAGCAGGGTGCTCTGGAAATCGACGGGCATCGAGCCGAATCGCCCTGCCAACCGACCAACAGCCCACGGCCCTTGTCAAGCATCGAGATGTGCTTGCTGTCGGGCCGCAGGCTGGGCCGTTGCCACCCACTTCTGTTTGCCGGAAGGTGGGTCAATACCGGTCAATCGGCCATCGGTGATCGTTGCCCTGGTGCCGACCGCGTCATGCGGCCCGATATCCAACGGCTTGATTCCCGACAGGTTCACCGCCGGAGTGCCCGACGAGGTCGGCCCTTGGTGTTCCGGCGTATCGGACCCGCATGCACCGAAGCCGCCATCGGCCCGGCCGCGAGCCCGCCACGCAACCGCGCGATAAGCGGTGCACGCGTGCCGATGTCAATCGATATCCACCCCGAGAATTTCACGCCGTGATCATTGCGTGCGCCGAAAGCGGTCCGTCAGGGCAGCAAACCGTGGCGGCGGGCGGTGACCACGGCCTCGTGGCGCGAGTGCGCGTCGAGTTTGGTCATCGCGTTGCGCAGGTAGCTCTTGACGGTCTCGGTGCCGAGGGAAAGGCGTTGGGCGGCTTCCTGATTGGTGCAGCCGAGGGCGATCTGGGAGAGCACATCCAATTCGCGGCGGGATAGGCGTGGGGCGTCCGGCGGTGGGTCGCCGACCAGGACCCGGGTGAGGCGTTCGCAGATCGAGTGCAGGCGTTCGCGGAGCTGTTCATCCGCGGCCGAGCGCGCCGCGCCGCGGAGTTCGGCGCTGATATCGCGGAGTTCTTCGGCGATGGCGGGTGCGGTATCGGGCGCGGGGGGCGTCATCTCCAACAGGCGCAGGCGGCGGTCGACCTCGTCGCGAATGGTGATCTCGGTGGCCAGGCGGCGGCTGGCCTCGACAACCAGATCAGCGGTGCGGTCGCCGAGCGGTGTGCCGCCGCGGTTGGCGGCGTAGAGCACCGCGCGCGAGCGATTGTCGACCACTACGGGGACCGCGACGACCGATCGGATGCGTTCACCGAAGACCGGGCCGTCGTAGTGGTGGGTGATCGAGGAGGCATTGCGGTAGTCGGCGACCGAGGCCGGGCGACGCATATCCATGACCCGGCCGCCGAGTCCGGAGGTGCGCAGCACAGTGAGTCCGCGCAGACCGTTGGTAAGGGTGCCGACGAATTCGGTGAGCAGCAATGCGTCATCGTGCACCTCGCCGCCGAATACCACCGGCACGCCCGCCTTGGTCGCCACCCAGCGGATCTCGGAGCGCAGCGCGTCGCCGTCGCGCGGGCGCAGCAGGGCGCTGGTGTGGGTCAAAAGACTCACCCCTTTTCGGGGGTAGTGCCGGACGTGATGTGACCCACATCCTATTGGACATCGGGGTGGCCTGGATCACCGATGAGGAGAGGCGAGATGACTGCGGACCTGAGCGCGCGCGTGCGCGAGTTACTGGAGACCTACGACGGACCCGACGCCAGCGCGGCGGATCTGCTGTGCGACCGGCATCCCGCCGACCGGGTCGCGTTCACCATCGTCGACCCCGATCTGACCGCAACGGACCTCACCTACGGTGAGCTGCGCGAACGCTCCCAGCGTTTTGCCGCCGCCCTCGCTGACCTCGGCATTGAACCGGGTGACCGCGTCGCCACACTGATGTCGAAGTCCGCGGATCTGGTGGTGGCGCTGCTCGGCATCTGGCGCCGCGGCGCGGTGCACGTCCCGCTGTTCACCGCGTTCGCCCCGCCTGCCATCGCCTTCCGCCTCGAGGCCAGCCGTGCCTCGCTCGTCATCGCGGACGCGGATCAGGCGAGCAAACTCGTCCCCGGTGAGGACATCCCGGCCGAGCCGACGTGGCGGGTCATCATCGCGGGGGATGGTCGGACGACCGGTCGCACATCAGCGACCGGCGCAGCCAAGGACTCGGCCGAAATGCCGATAGCGAGTTCGGCTGCCGAGAGTGCCACTGCGACAGTCCCGGGGCATATCGCCGAGGAGCAGACGCCTATTGCGGGCCGCGCCGGCGAGGTACGGGCGGCGACACCGCTGAGGTTCGCGGATTTGCTCGCGCAGCATTCCGCTGACGACCCGCGAGCCGCTGCCGCAACCGTCGGTGGCGATGGGCTGCTGGTTCAGCTGTTCACCAGCGGCACAACGGGCACCCCGAAGGGCGTGCCGATTCCGGTGCGTGCGCTCGCGGCATTTCATGCGTACCAGGAGTTCTCGCTCGACGTCCGCGCCGACGACGTCTACTGGAACGCCGCCGACCCGGGTTGGGCGTACGGCCTGTACTGGGCGATCCTGAGCCCGCTGGCCTCCGGTATCCGCAGTCTGCTGCTGCACGCCGCATTTTCCGCACCGCTGACCTGGCAGGTACTCGAACGGTTCGGCGTCACCAATTTCACCGCCGCGCCGACGGTCTACCGCGCCTTGCGCGCCGATGGCGCCGCTGCCCCATCCGGTCTCCGGCTGCGGCGGGCCTCATCGGCGGGCGAACCACTGACCCCGGATGTGGTGACCTGGTCGATCGATACCCTCGGCGGCGCGGTTCGCGACCACTACGGGCAGACCGAACACGGCATGCTCATCTGCAATTCCTGGCACGATGCGCTGCGGGTGGACGCGCCAGCGGGCTCGATGGGGCGCACGATGCCGGGTTGGCATTGTGCGGTGCTCGCCGACGTTGCCGATGTCGAAGCGCCGATCGGCGAGTTGGGCCGGGTCGCCATCGATACCGAACGCAGCCCCCTGCTGTGGTTCCTCGGCTATCTCGACGCTCCGGAACGCACCGCGCAGCGCTACACCGCCGACGGCCGCTGGTATCTGACCGGTGATGCCGGATCACAGGATGCGGATGGCTTCTTCCACTTCTCGGCCCGCGACGACGATGTCATCATCATGGCCGGATACCGCATCGGCCCGTTCGAGGTCGAGAGCGTGTTGGTACTGGACGAGCGGGTGGTCGAGGCCGCCGTGGTCGGCATGCCCGACGAACTGCGCGGCGAGGTGCTGGAGGCCTTCGTGGTGCTGCGCAACGGATTCGAGGGCAACGCCGAACTCGAGGCCGAATTGCAGGCCCTGGTGAAACGAAAATTCGCCGCGCACGCCTATCCACGCAAGGTGCATTTCGTGGACGCACTGCCCAAGACGCCCAGTGGCAAGGTGCAGCGGTTCATCCTGCGGCAGCAGGGGGTTCGGTGATGTCCGCTCTCCCGAGTTACGCCTCCGGCACCGCGGAAGCTCCGCTGCTCGGCGACACTATCGGCGACGACTTCGATCGCATGGCCGCCGCCTATGCGGACCGGGAAGCGCTGGTGGACTGTCCAACCGGTCGTCGCTGGACCTATCGCGAACTCGCGGCTGCGATCGACGCACTCGCGACCGGGCTTTCGGCGCGTGGCATCGGCAAGGGCGACCGTGTGGGCATCTGGGCGCCGAATTGCGCGGAGTGGTTCCTCACCCAGTACGCCACCGCGAAACTCGGTGCGATCCTGGTCAATATCAACCCCGCCTACCGCACCAGCGAACTGGAATATGTACTGCGCCAGGCCGGAGTGCGTCTGCTGATCGCCGCGCCGGAGTTCAAGATCTCGAACTATGTTGCCATGATCGAGCAGGTTCGCCCGGCATGTCCGGGTCTGGAGCAGGTGCTGGTGTTCGGCACTCCCGAATGGGATGCGGTGGCGCGGACCGATATTGATGCCGAGCGACTTGCGGCGATCGCCGCGACCCTGTCCATGGACGACCCCATCAATATCCAATACACCTCCGGCACAACAGGCTTCCCCAAGGGGGCGACGCTCAGTCACCACAACATCCTCAACAACGGCTACTTCGTCGGCGAACTCTGCGGCTACACCGAACAGGACCGGATCTGTGTGCCGGTGCCGTTCTATCACTGCTTCGGGATGGTCATGGGCAATCTGGCCAGCACCAGTCATGGTGCGGCCGTGGTGATTCCGGCACCCTCGTTCGATCCGGTCGTGACCTTGGACGCGGTCGCGGCGGAGCGGTGCTCCTCGCTCTACGGTGTGCCGACCATGTTCATCGCGATGCTCACGGAACTGGATTCGGGCACCGATGTCGACCTGTCCAGTCTGCGCACCGGCATCATGGCCGGATCACCCTGCCCGGTCGAGGTCATGAAGCGCGTGATCGATCGCATGGGGATGAGCGAGGTGTGCATCTGTTACGGCATGACCGAAACCTCCCCGGTTTCGACACAGACCCGCCGCGATGACAGCATCGACCGCCGCACCGCGACCGTCGGCCGGGTCGGACCGCATCTGGAGGTCAAAATCATCGACCCCGCAACAGGTTTGACGGTGCCGCGCGGTGTGCCCGGCGAACTGTGCACCCGCGGCTATTCGGTGATGCTCGGCTACTGGTCCGAACCGGAGAAGACCGCCGAGGCCATCGACGCCGCCCGCTGGATGCATACCGGCGATATCGGCATCATGGACGACGACGGATACCTGGCGATTACCGGCCGGATCAAGGACATGGTGATCCGCGGCGGCGAGAATATCTACCCGCGCGAGATCGAGGAATTCCTCTACACCCATCCGGACATCCTCGACGCTCAGGTGGTCGGCGTCCCCGACCCGAAATACGGCGAAGAGCTGATGGTCTGGATCCGAATGAAGGACGGCACAACACCATTGGACGCCGACGCGGTCCGCGCGTTCTGCACCGGCAAGCTCGCGCACTTCAAGATCCCGCGCTATGTGCACGTCGTGGAGGAGTTCCCGATGACTGTCACGGGCAAGATCCGTAAGGCTGAAATGCGTGAGCTGGCTGCGGCAATGCTCGCCTCTTCGGACGCGCGCACACCGAGCGACCGCTGATTTCGCGCGTACCTGGGTGACTCGCCGGGGACATCCAAAACTCCGCCAACTGCTCGACTGTCGGCCTGCGACCACACTGTTCGAGCACCTCACGACCGGCAAAAGGCCCGGGGAGGCGCGAGCTGTCCAGGGCCATACCGGACCTGCCCGACCGACGGTGACACCGCGCAATTCGGGCATGCCCGTACCGGTTTACCTGGGCGTGGGCCGTTTGTCGGGTGACAACGGTAGTGTCTCGGGCGTGACGACAGCGCCCGAGATCGCCAGTTCAGCGACGAACACCGACACGACCGCCGCCGCACCGGCCGCGACCAGAGCGCTGGCCAGCGTGGGCCAGCGCATCGCCGAGGAGCTCGGCGTGCGCGAGAGTCAGGTTCGCGCCGCCGTCGAGCTGCTGGATGCTGGTTCGACCGTGCCCTTCATCGCGCGATATCGAAAAGAGGTCACCGGCGGCCTCGATGATGCCCAGCTCCGTCAGCTCGACGAGCGCCTGAGCTATCTGCGCGAACTCGACGAGCGCCGCGGCGCGATCATCGAATCCATCAAGGGCCAGGGCAAACTCGATAACGCACTGCTCGGGCAGTTGATGATGGCCGAGACCAAGGCCCGTCTCGAGGACATCTACCTGCCGTACAAGCCGAAGCGGCGCACCAAGGCGCAGATCGCCCGCGAGGCCGGTCACGAGCCGGTCGCCGACGCGCTGATCGGCGATCCGACCACCGATCCGGCGCAGTACACCGCCGAGCAGCTCGACGGCGCCCGTGCCATCCTGGTCGAGCGTTTCGCCGAGGACGCCGACCTGGTCGGCGAACTGCGCGAGCTGATGTGGAACCGCGGTCAGGTCAGCTCGAGCGTGCGCGCGGGCAAGGAGGAGGCGGGCGCGAAGTTCGCCGACTACTTCGAGTTCAGCGAGCCGTTCAGCAAGCTGCCCTCGCACCGGATCCTCGCGCTGCTGCGCGGCGAGAAGGAAGAGATTCTGCAACTGCAGCTCGAACCGGATACCGAGGCCGCCTCCGCTGGTCGCTCCGCAGGCTCCGCTCCTGGCGAGCCCGGTGAGCGGTCGGTCTACGAGGGCCGAATCGCGGTGAAGTTCGATATCGCCGATCGCGGCCGGGCCGCCGACAACTGGCTGCTGGACACGGTGCGTTGGGCATGGCGCACGAAACTTCAAGTGAGCCTTGGCATCGATACCCGCATGCGGCTGCGTCAGGCGGCCGAGAAGGACGCCGTCGATGTGTTCGCCGCGAACCTGCGCGATCTGCTGCTCGCCGCACCCGCGGGCACCCGCGCCACCATGGGGCTGGATCCGGGTTACCGCACCGGCGTGAAGGTCGCGGTCGTCGATGCGACCGGCAAGGCCGTCGCCACCGAGGTCATCTACCCGCACAAGCCGCAGGGACAGACCGAGAAGTCCCTTGCCGTACTCGGTGCGCTGGTGGCCCGGTTCGGCGTCGAGCTCATCGCCATCGGCAATGGCACTGCCTCGCGCGAGACCGATGCCCTTGCCGTCGAACTGATCTCGCGTATTCCGGAGAACAAGCCGACAAAGATCGTGGTGTCCGAGGCGGGCGCGTCGGTGTACTCCGCATCGGCCTACGCCTCGCAGGAACTACCCGATATGGATGTCTCGCTGCGCGGCGCGGTATCGATCGCGCGCCGCCTGCAGGACCCGCTGGCCGAGCTGGTGAAGATCGACCCGAAGTCCATCGGCGTCGGCCAGTACCAGCACGACGTCTCCGAAACGCTGCTGGCCCGCTCGCTCGGCGCGGTGGTCGAGGATGCGGTGAACGCGGTCGGTGTCGACGTCAACACCGCGTCGGTGCCGCTGCTGTCGCGAGTATCCGGGATCGCCAACTCGATCGCCGAAAGCATTGTGGCGCACCGTGATCAGCACGGTCCGTTCCGCAGCCGCACCGCGTTGCTGAATGTGCCACGCCTGGGCCCGAAGGCCTTCGAACAGTGCGCGGGCTTCCTGCGCATCCGCGGCGGCGACGATCCGCTCGACACCTCCGCCGTGCACCCCGAGGCCTATCCGGTGGTGCGGCGCATTCTGGAGTCGACCGGACGCGGCATGTCGGAGCTGATCGGCAATACCGGGACATTGCGCGCGCTGAAGCCCGCCGATTTCACCGACGAGAAGTTCGGTATCCCCACCGTCACCGACATCATCACCGAACTCGAGAAGCCGGGTCGCGACCCCCGTCCGGAGTTCAAGACCGCCGAATTCGCGGCGGGCGTAGAGAAGGTCGCCGACCTCGAGCCGGGCATGGTGCTCGAGGGTGTGGTCACCAATGTGGCCGCATTCGGTGCCTTCGTCGATATCGGCGTGCACCAGGACGGACTTGTGCACGTCTCGGCCATGTCGCACAACTTCGTCAAGGATCCGCGCGAGGTCGTGAAGTCCGGCGATGTCGTCAAGGTGAAGGTGCTCGAGGTCGATGTCGCACGTCAGCGCATCGGGCTGTCGCTGCGGCTGGACGACGAACCGGGTGCCGTCAAGGCCGAGGGCGGCCGTGGCCGTGGCCAGGGTGCTCGGGGCGGACCCGATCGCGGCGGGCAGCGGCAGAATGGACAGGGTAAGCAGCAGGGCCAGGGGCGCCAGCAGAATCAGGGCCGCAACCAGGGCAACCAGCGTCGTAACACGCCCGCGCCGAGCGGTTCGATGGCGGATGCACTGCGGCGGGCCGGTTTCGGACAGTAGGGCGATACGGGCGGAGGTTGTAGGCGGCCATGCGACGGTGGCTCGAAGATGATGTGATCGCGCATGGTCGTCTGCCGTTGGCGTGCTTCCTGCTCGGATTTATCGTCGGGTTCCTGCTGATCCGGCTCAGCGTCCGGTTGATCCGTAAGCAGGTCCGCTGGTGGCCCGGAAATCTGCGCTCCGGCGGCGTGCACATCCATCACATGGTGTTCGGGGTCATCCTCGTGCTGTTGTCCGGCATCGGGTTGGTCACGACCTACCAGAGCGCCGATACGCTCACCGCGAGCCTGCTCGCCGCCGCCTTCGGTGTCGGTGCGGCCCTCACCCTCGACGAATTCGCGCTGATCTTCTATCTGCGCGATGTGTACTGGGAGGAACAGGGCCGCACCTCGGTCGACGCGGTCTTCGTCGCGCTCGCCGTGACGGGACTGCTACTGCTCGGCTTCCATCCGCTGTGGTTATTGGATGTCAATGACTTCCGCCGCGACCCCAGCATGGAGGTCCGGATCTCCATCGTCGTCTTCGCGGTGGTGAACCTCGGGCTCGCGGCCATCGTCATCGCGAAAGGCAAGATCTGGACCGGCCTGTTCGGCATGTACTTCCTACCCCTACTCGTCGTAGGCGCGCTACGCCTGAGCAGGCCGGGCGCACCATGGGCCCGCTGGCGCTACCCCGGTAAGCGACGGCTGATGTACCGCGCCATCGTCCGCGAACGCCGATACCGCCGCCCAGTAATCCGCGCGAAAATTTTCGTCCAAGACCTGGTCGCCGGAAAACCCGACGTGGTCCACGTCCGCGAGGCCGCCGAAGCCGAATTGGCCCGCACCGTAGTCCCCGCCCCACCCGCCCCCGCCCACTGGCACCTCCCCATGGCCGACCACTCCCACCACAACTGACCCCCCAGGCTCTCGCGTTCACGAGAATGCGCTGGTGCAGGGTGCTCCCGGCGTTTGCCTGCACCAGCGCATTCTCACGGGATGAGCTGGGGTGGGAGAGGAGGTCGCGCCTCGAGTCGGTCGGCCAGTTCGTGTCCACAAAGGTCTCCTCGATGTTGCTCGAAGAGTTGACGGAACGAATGCCGCGAGCATGACAGCGGAGTTCCCGCGCGCCGAGGAATGGGCCTACGCGGGACTGACCTTCGTCTATGGCGGCGCGGCCGCCTCCCATATCGCGGTCGGTGACGAGCCGAAGGCATGGCTCGGACCGCCGGGTTTCGCTGGCTCGCCCTCGCCTCCTGGGGCCTGCGGCCGGGCGCAGCGCAGCCGCTCGGAGTGCTGCGCTGCCGGGCGGCCGCGTGAGCGAGGCGGCGGCGGTGCACCGCGCGGTGACCCGTTGAGCGGGGCTTTTCCCGCGGGAGGACCGGGGCGATTTTTCCAGTGCCCCGTCGATCTGGCACAATGCACAGGTTGCCCTGGGTGCTTTCGGCCCATGGAGCACCCCTTATTCGGAGCATGAACCGGTCGAGTACGTGAGTGCCGCCAGGGTCCTCTGCTCGCGCGAACATCAGAAGGATGAAATGAACACCCTTGACTTCGTCGACGAAAAGTCGCTGCGCAGCGACGTCCCCGACTTCCGGCCGGGTGACACGCTCAACGTGCATGTGAAGGTCATCGAAGGCTCGAAGGAGCGCATCCAGGTCTTCAAGGGCGTCGTGATCCGGCGCCAGGGCGGTGGCATCCGCGAAACCTTCACCGTCCGCAAGGTGTCGTTCGGTGTCGGCGTGGAGCGCACCTTCCCGGTGCACAGCCCGAACATCGACCACATCGATGTCGTGACCCGCGGTGATGTCCGCCGGGCCAAGCTGTACTACCTGCGCGATCTGCGCGGCAAGGCTGCCAAGATCAAGGAAAAGCGCTGACCTTGTAGCACAACGCAGCTCGGCACGATAGTTCTTCAGTAGCCCGGCACCGGACGTGAGTCATGGTGCCGGGCTAATCTGTTCGGCGTGGCAGACGAAAGTGGGTCGATGACTGTGTCCGGTTCGGACGACGAGGGTGCGGGCCGTCGCTCGCGACGCGCGAAGCGCAAGCAACGCCCTTTCTGGCAGGAACTGCCGGTCCTCATTGTCATCGCTGCGGTGATCGCGGCCTTGATGGTCAGTTTCGTCGGGCGCCCGTATGTCATTCCGTCCCAGTCGATGGAACAGACTCTGCTCATCGGCGACCGTATCTACGTGGAGAAGCCGAGCTACTACTGGGGCAATCCCGAGCCCGGTGATGTCGTGGTGTTCGTCGGTCCGCCGTCGTGGAATACCCGCTACCAGTCCATCCGGTCGAGCAATGTCGTCGTGCGCGGCGTGCAGAACTTCTTTTCCTTCTTCGGGCTCGTGCCGCCGGATGAGAACGATCTGGTGAAGCGGGTGATCGCCGTCGGCGGCCAGACCGTGCAGTGCTGTGACGCACAGGGCCGGGTCCTGGTGGACGGCAAGCCCTTGGACGAGCCGTATGTCAAGAACGACTACCCGTGGTATCCCGGGCAGCAGAATGCGACCTACCCTGCGGGCCGGGTGTTCGGCCCGGTGAAGGTGCCCGAGGGCAACCTGTGGGTGATGGGCGATAACCGCAATCAGTCCGCCGACTCGCGCGCCCACGTCAGCGACAATCTGCAGGGCACCGTCCCGATCGACAATGTTCGCGGTAAGACCGTCTTCAAGATCTGGCCGCCCACCCGCATCGGCCCGGTGAAAGCGCAGGATCCCCAGACGAACTGATCGGTGCGGGCCGCAGGATAATTAGACGGTGGGGCAGGGTCGAGTGGCACAGGCTAAGGGCGCGACTCCGGGCAACGGGTGGCCGCCGCGCGTTGTCATGCGCCGGGCAGGCGGATTGCGCACCCTGGAGGCGGCACTGATCCGCAGCGGACTAGGACCCGTCGCGGGCGTCGACGAGGCCGGGCGCGGCCCCTGTGCCGGACCGCTGGTGGTCGCCGCCTGTCTGCTCGCTCCCAAGGCCTACGACAAGCTGGCCGGACTCGACGATTCCAAGAAGCTCACCGAATCGGTGCGCGAGCAGCTGTACCCGGTCATCACCCGGCTGGCGCTGGCCTGGAAGGTCGTGGTCGTTCCGGCCTGGGAGATCGACTCGATCGGCATCCATGTCGCCAATATCGAAGGTATGCGCCGCGCGGTCGCCGGGCTCGGGCGGACGCCCGGATATGTGCTCACCGACGGATTCCGGGTGCCCGGTATTCCGGTGCCGTCGCTGCCGGTCATCGGTGGTGACGCGGCCGCGGCCTGCATCGCGGCGGCGAGCATTCTGGCCAAGGTGACCAGGGACCGAATAATGGTCGAACTCGACGAGCGCTTTCCCGGCTACGGTTTCGCCGCGCACAAGGGCTACAACACGCCCGAACATACCGCCGCGCTCGAACGGCTCGGACCGAGCAGTGAGCACCGCCGATCCTGGCGCAATGTGCGGGAGGCGGCGGGGCTGCGGCCGGTCGCCGCCGCCGAATACGCCGACGCGGTACTGGCCGATGAGGTTTTGGCCGGTGCGGTTCTGGTCGACGGCGCCGAACCGGATAGCCGAGTGGCTACCGACCCGGCGCATGCGAGATGATGTCAATACACGCAGTGCGGCGAGAAGGAGGACGTCCCACCCGATGAGTGCCGAGGACCTGGAGAAATACGAAACCGAGATGGAGCTCTCGCTGTATCGGGAGTACAAGGACATCGTCGGTCAGTTCTCGTACGTGGTGGAGACCGAGCGCCGCTTCTATCTGGCCAACTCCGTCGAATTGCGGCCGCAGAACGCCGACGGCGAGGTGTACTTCGAGGTGCGCATGAGCGATGCCTGGGTATGGGATATGTACCGTCCCGCGCGCTTCGTGAAGCATGTTCGGGTGATCACGTTCAAGGACGTGAATATCGAGGAGCTGGAGAAGCCGGATCTGCGGTTGCCGGAGTAGGGCGCCCACACTGCGGGGTGGTCGCATGGGCGCCGATCCGGCTCTATAGCACGGGGTACCGACAAATACGGCGCAGGTGAATACTGGGCGCTCGGGTTGTGCACAGCTCAGCGGTTATCCACAGGCTTTCTGTTCGCCCAGGTCGCTGGCGTCGACCGGAGGTGCGGTCCGGGCACGCTGAGCTGGTGGCAGATAACCGGGCGCTCGGCGCACAAGGGGAAGAGCTGGCGGCACGATTCCTGCAGGCCGCCGGGATGGAGATCATCGGCAGGAATTGGCGGTGTAAATACGGCGAGCTGGATCTGATCGCCAAGGACACCGAGGTCACCGCCTTCGTAGAGGTCAAAACCCGAACCGGGGCCAAGTTCGGCACGCCCGCCGAGGCGGTCACCTTCGATAAACAGCAGCGGATACGGCGGCTTGCGCTGGTGTGGCTGGCCGAACAGGACGGTCCGTGGCGCAATATCCGGTTCGATGTCGTTTCGGTGTTGCTGCACCGCGGCCACCGTCCGGTCATCGACCACCTGAAAGCCGTGTTCTGATGGCGCTGGGGGTGGCGTATTCGGTCGCGGTGACCGGGGTGGACGGTCAACTGGTCGAGATCGAAGCGGATATCGGACAGGGCTTGCCCTCGGTGCATCTGGTCGGACTGCCCGACACCGCGCTGCAGGAATCCCGGGATCGAGTGCGTTCGGCGGTGGCGAATACGGGGGAGAAGTGGCCCGACGGCAGGGTGATTCTGGCGCTGTCCCCGGCGACCTTGCCCAAGATCGGCAGCGTTTACGACCTGGCCCTTGCGGTCGCAGTACTCGACGCAGCGGGCGCGATTCCCTCCGATCGGCTCGGAAAGACTGTGCTGTTAGGGGAATTGGCGCTCGACGGCCGGGTGCGCCGCGTGCGCGGCATACTGCCCGCGGTGATCGCGGCGCGCAATGCGGGCTGGTCTCGGGTGATCGTGCCGGAATCCGCACTGGCCGAAGCCGGTCTGGTGGATGGTATCGAGGTCTTCGGCGCCGCCAGCCTGCGCACCGTTGTCGCGTGGCTGCGTGGCGAGGGCGCCCTCGTCGAACCCAATGGCATCCTGCCCGACACCGGTCGCTACGGCGGCGATCTGAGCGAGGTGGTCGGCCAGGACGAGGCGCGGTGGGCACTGGAGGTGGCCGCGGCGGGCGGTCATCACCTGCTGCTCACCGGACCGCCAGGAATCGGCAAAACCATGTTGGCGCAACGCCTTCCGGGCCTACTGCCGCCCCTCACCGAATCCGAAGCCCTCGAGGTGACGGCCATCCACTCGGTCGCCGGCGCGCTCTCCGACGACCACCCGTTGATCACCATGCCGCCCTTCGTCGCGCCCCATCATTCGACCTCGGCCAGCGCCATGGTCGGCGGCGGATCGGGGACGGCACGCCCGGGTGCGGTCAGCCGCGCCCACCGGGGCGTGCTGTTCCTCGACGAATGCGCGGAGATCGGCACCAAGGTCCTGGAAGCGATGCGAACTCCCTTGGAAGAGGGCGAAGTTCGCATCGCCCGCCGCGACGGAGTGGCGCGCTATCCGGCCCGATTCCAACTGGTGCTCGCCGCGAACCCCTGCCCCTGCGCCCCGGCCCGCGATGTCGACTGCATCTGCCCGCCGCTCGCCCGCCGCCGATACCTCGGCAAACTGTCCGGACCGCTGATGGACCGCATAGACCTCTGGGTCCAGATGCACGGCCAGTCGGGCGCATCGTTCGCCGCCGCGGAGGCCGAGAGCAGTGCGGTCGTGCGCGGCCGAGTAGCGGCGGCAAGGCAAGCCGCAGTACACCGTTGGAGGGATTTTGGCTGGGCTACGAACGCCGAAGTCCCAGGTCACATACTCCGCCAACGATTCCGACTGCCCTCCGAAGCAACCGCCCCGGTCGAGGCCGCTCTCCGCCTGGGCCGCCTCTCCGCCCGCGGCGCCGACCGCGCCATCCGCGTCGCGTGGACAATCTGTGACCTCCGCGGCGCGGACCTTCCTGGAGCCCAGGATGTACTGGCGGCGTTGAACTTTCGACAGCGGGGTGCACAGTGAGCGGGGGAGTGAGGTCGTCGGCAGATGGGGCTGTGTGCGACGGGGGCGATTCAGCGATGGTCGCCGTTCTCGTCGGATGCGAGTCTGTCCGTGTTCCTCAGGGCCCAAGACGTATTGGTCGCCGTGGACTTCCGGTGGTGGGGGACACCGAGCGTGGCGCGGGTAGCTGTGTGCACCGCATACGGCGGCATCGACCTCGCTGGTGCGCGGGATGTGCTGGCGGCGTCGAACTTCCGCGGCGGGGTGGGCGATGAATGAGGACCGGACAGCTGGGGCGTCGGCAGCAGGCGAGTATGCGGCGGATGACGGCATCCTCAGGGCGGATTGCGGTTGGGCGGGAGGTGCTGAGGGGGCGGATGTGGGATACGTATCAGAGGTGGCGGGGTGTGCCGGTGGGGTGGTGCGCGGCCGATCCCCTCGCTCGGGGTATGGGGTTGTGGACCTGGACGATCGGGGGTCGGCGAATACCGAGGTGGTTATTGGCGGGGATGAGCGACGGTTGGCGTGGGCATATTTGTCGCGCGTGGTGGCGGGGCCGTGTGCGGCGCTGTCGTTGTTGATCGAGTCGGTTGGGGTGGTGGAGGCGGCGCGGGCGGTGCGGGAGTGTGCGTTGCCGGAGTCGTTGTTGGGGCCTACTTCGAGGCGGCGAGAGATCGATTGTGCGGCAAGCGATCTCGAGATGATGGACCGGATCGGTGGACGTTTGGTTACTCCGGATGATCCGGAATGGCCTGCCTGGCGGATGTTGGGTCTCAGCCAACTCGAGCCGGGACGCGATCGGGACGGGGCCGTGCCGCTGGTGTTATGGGTGCGTGGGCCACGGTCGCTGCTGGAGTCGAGTGAGCGCGCCATCGCGGTGGTCGGGGCGCGGTGCAGTACCGGGTACGGTGATCGCGTCACCGGTGAGATCGTCGGTGATCTGGCCGCGCAAGGCTGGACGGTGGTGTCCGGTGCTGCCTTCGGTATCGACGGTATGGCGCATCGCGCCGCTCTGGCCGTTGGCGCCCCGACCATTGCCGTCCTCGCCTGCGGCGTCGACCGCGCCTATCCCGCCCAGCATGAGCGGCTCCTGGCCGAGATCGCCGAAACCGGTTTGGTGATCAGCGAATACCCGCCCGGCACGGTTGCCCACAAGAACCAATTCCTGGCCCGCAACAGGCTGATCGCGGCCCTGGCGGACGGCGTTCTCGTGGTGGAGGCGGGGCTGCGCAGCGGTGCACGAAACACTGTCAAATGGGCCCGCCGCCTCGGCCGCCCCGCCCTCGCCATCCCCGGTCCCGTCACCTCGGCATCCTCGGTGGGCTGCCACCGCATGATCCGCGAAGGTGAGGCTCTGCTGGTCACCCGCGCCGAGGAGGTCATCGATGAAGCAGGCCCACTGCGTCTTTCGCTACCGACTCAGCAGTTGTCCGGCCCAGGCGACCGTTTGCTCGGCGACGAAGCATCGGTCTTCGCGGTACTCCCGCAAATCGGCTCCCGCCAGCCAAGAGCCATCGCCGAAGACGCCGGTCTCGAACTGGCCACCGTCCGCGCCATTCTCCCTGCACTCGAACTGGCCGGACTCGTCGGAATGGACGAAAACGGCTGGTACCGAACCACGAAGAAGACGCAACAATGACTGTCCCATGCTCCTGAACCCGAAGAGCTCGAGCCCCGGGTCATGCCCGTGCGCTCAGCGGTGCCGGCCCCTCCCGCTACACCGTGAACGGTTCGCCCTTCGAGACTTTGCAGCGCTCGCACCTCGGATCGCCGCTGCTGGATCTGCTCGGGGGCGGGTGAAAAGTAGATGAATCCGCTGTCGGTGCGGCGTGCTGACTTGCCAATGGCGGGTGGGGTGGTGACGGTGGGGAGATGGAGTTGCCGGAGGATCTCGAGGCGTTGCTGATGGAGTATGGGCGGCATCTGCGGTTGGGGCGGAATCGGTCGGCGCATACGGCGCGGGCGTATGTGGGGGATGCGCGGTCGTTGCTGGCGCATTTGGTTGCGCGCTCGGCGGATTCGGCAGTGCGGGAGATGGATTTGGCGTTGTTGCGGTCATGGCTGGCCGCGCAGTCGGCCGGCGGCGCGGCGCGCACGACCATGGCGCGGCGGGCGTCCTCGGCAAGGACATTTACCGCGTGGTTGACCAGTACTGGGCGGCTCGCGATCGATCCCGGACTTCGGCTCGGTTCGCCGAAGGCGCATCGGGTGTTGCCTGCGGTGCTCGGCACCCAGCAGGCCGTGGCGGCCATGGATGCGGCGGAATCCGGTGCGGTGCAACGTGATCCAATGGCCTTACGGGATCGGCTGATCGTGGAGCTGTTGTACTCCACCGGAATCCGGGTCAGCGAATTGTGCGGACTCGATCTCGACGATATCGATCGAGAGCGGCGCCTGGTCCGCGTACTCGGCAAGGGCAACAAGGAGCGATCGGTGCCCTTCGGCGTTCCGGCCGATGCAGCGATCGTGAATTGGCTGCGGTACGGCCGCCCCACATTCGCCACCGCCGATTCGGGTCGCGCCCTGCTGCTGGGCCGTCGCGGCAAACGCCTCGATCAACGCCAGGCCAGAACGGTTGTCCACGAGGTCGTTTCGGCGATCCCGGGCGCACCCGATATGGGCCCGCACGGATTGCGGCATTCGGCGGCAACCCACCTGCTCGAGGGTGGCGCCGACCTACGCGTCGTGCAGGAACTGCTCGGCCACGCCAGCATGGCCACCACCCAGCTGTATACCCACGTCTCGATCGAGCGCCTGAAGAAAGTCCACGACCAGGCCCATCCTCGGGCCTGACCGGTCGGCTAAGGCCGTAGGCACTGGTGTGATTGCCTTCGATGCCGTCGCGGACCTTGTCGAGGCGCTGTCCATCAAGTAGGCCGCGACCATCGGCGAACATCGGGCCGGTCGAAATTCTGAAATGTGTTCGCGTGGCGGGAACTGATGAAGATGGGGTGAAATTATCGGTATTCTGAAACGGGTTCTAGTTTGGAGGATTCGTGTACGCCGCACGATTCGTTGACCGGCCCGCGGTCGGCTCACGCCGCGGCCCACGGCGGGAGGTTCGATGAGCACCCACACCGTGTTGGGCAAGGAAGTCCGGATGCCGGTGCGGATCCGGCTCGCGCACGCGTTCATGGCGACCTATGCGGTGTCCGCGACAGCCGCGCAGCGGGTGATCGACTATTCCGGGCTGGAGATTCTTCGGCTGCCCGGCGGGCGCGCCATATGCACGCTCGTCTTCGTCGACTACATCGACGGAGATCTGGGTCCGTACAACGAATTCGGCGTGTCGTTCATGGTCCGCCACCACACCTCCGGACCCGCCGCCGCACTCGGCGATCTCCGGGCCCTGTCCACGGGCGGAGCTGGTGTCTTCATCCATCGTCTCCCGGTCGATGGTGAATTCACCCTCGCCGCGGGCCGCGGGATCTGGGGATTTCCCAAGGAGATCGCGGATTTCGATGCACAGCACGAAGGCCGTGTGCGTCGTGGCGTCCTGCACCAGAACGGGCAACTGATCGTCGATCTCACCATCCGGCCCGGCCTGTCCGTCCCGGGGCGCCGTAACGGTGCCGCATCGTTCGACGCCTACTCCCATATCGACGGGATCACCCGATGCACACAGTGGCAGATGGAACCGTCCGCTATGCGTGCCCGGCCCGGCGGCGCCGAGTTGTCCCTCGGCGACCATGCCTGGGCCGATGAGCTGCGATCCGTCGGTTTACCCAAACGCGCGCTCATGGCGTCGGTCGTGGATCGACTCGCGATGACCTTCCAGGACGCCAACCCCCTCTGACGGTGGATCCGCCGCAAGTTCGCATCCGCGAGCTGCGAACTCAGTGGACGACCACATCGACGGCGGTAACCTGACGTAGCGGATCGTTTGCTTACGGCAGGAAACCGGCCAGCGATGGAGAGGTGTCCGTGAATCCCGACGAGCAGCACATTGCGGCCCTTGACCGGCAGCAACCGGTGCGCGCCAACGGGCCCCGCCCCTCCGAAGCCGAGGGGTCGATAGTCGAAACCGAGGTGACGTGACTCTCCCCAATCCCGCTGAGGAATCCGAAGAGGGCGAAGAGGAAATCGATTACCGGTTCACCCTCGCCAACGAGCGGACCTTCCTGGCCTGGATCCGCACGTCGCTCGGGCTGCTCGCCGGTGGTGTTGCGGTACATACGCTGGTGCAACCGTTCCGGATGGCGGGCCTGCGGCGGGCGCTCGCGATGAGCTGCATCGCGCTCGCGGTAATCGTCGCGGTTGGTGCGTACGGACATTGGCGGCGCGTCGGCGCGGCGATGCGCAATGGCGAGCCGCTGCCCAACACCGTCATGGTGCCGATCCTGTCGTTGGGCATCGCTATCGTGTCGGCGCTGGCCTGTATCGCGGTATTGCTGCGATGAGCGACGGTCTGGCCGCAGAGCGCACCGCGCTCTCTTGGCGGCGCACTGCCACCAGCGCGATGGCTGTCGCCGCGCTGCTGCTCAATCATGCGGTGACCAGCGGGTGGCGACCCGCTGCCGTCGCGACGATCGGTGCGGCTATCGCGATGGCGGCGCTTGCGGGATTGTGTTTTTCGCGTAATCGCACATTGCACGAAGGTCGCTTCGGTCACGGCCGCGGCGCGGTTGCCGCAACGACGGTGGCGGTGCTGGTCGTTGCTGTCATCGTGGCAGTGATCGCATCGACGGAAACACCGCCCTGAAGCACCGAGGCTCGATATATCAACGGCAGGCCCAGAAAGTTCAGCTGACAAGGAGGGTGGACATGACGACATCGACCGAGCCGAGCGAGTTGATCGTTGAGAGCCAGCGGCGTGCGGCCACGACGCTGCCGTTCGCGGACACCGCCGACCTGGCGGACGCGGACCGCGGGTTCATCGCCGCGCTCGAACCGGGCATTGTCACCGCTGCTGACGGAACGGTGGTGTGGGACAACGACTCCTACGACTTCCTGCGCGAGCCGTGCCCGGCGTCGGTGCACCCGAGTCTGTGGCGCCAGTCCGGCGTGGTGGTCAAACAGGGTCTGTACCAGGTCGTCGAAGGGATCTATCAGATACGCGGCCTCGATCTGTCGAATATGACGTTGGTCGAGGGCACTGCCGGTGTGATCGTCATCGATCCGCTGATCTGCGCGGAAACCGCCGCCGCCGGGCTGGCGCTCTATCGCGCACACCGCGGCGGCCGCCCCGTCACGGGACTCATCTACACCCACTCGCATGTGGACCACTTCGGCGGCGCGCTGGGCGTGACCAGTGCCGAAGACGTTGCGGCGGGCCGCTGTCCGGTGCTGGCTCCGGCCGGATTCCTGGAGCACGCAGTGGCCGAGAACGTCTACGCGGGCACCGCGATGGCGCGCCGCGCCGCCTATATGTACGGCGCGGCACTGCCACGCGGTCCGCTCGGTCAGGTCGGTGCGGGTCTGGGTCAGACCACCTCCTTGGGCACCGTGACGCTGATCGCGCCGACCGTCGATATCACCGCCACCGGTCAGCAGGAAACGGTGGACGGGGTGCGCATCGTCTTCCAGATCACCCCGGGCACCGAGGCTCCGGCCGAGATGAACTTCTACTTTCCGGACCACCGCGCGCTGTGCATGGCCGAAAACGCCACACACACCCTGCACAACCTGCTCACCTTGCGCGGCGCGCTGGTGCGTGATCCACATGTGTGGGCCGGGTACCTGACCGAGGCGATCAATCTGTACGCCCGTGATTCCGATGTGGTGTTCGCATCGCACCACTGGCCCACCTGGGGCACCGATCGACTGGTGGAATTCCTTTCCCTGCAACGAGATCTGTACGGCTACCTGCACGACCAGACGTTGCGGCTGCTGAATCAGGGCCATGTCGGCAGTGAGATCGCCGAGTTGATCGCGCTGCCCCCCGCCATCGAAAATGCTTGGCACACACACGGCTATTACGGATCGGTCAGTCACAATGTGAAGGCCATCTACCAGCGGTATATGGGCTGGTTCGATGGCAATCCGGCGCATCTGTGGGAGCATCCGCCGGTCGAATCCGCTAGGCGGCATGTGGAATTCATGGGTGGTGCCGACGAAGTGCTCCGCAAGGCGCAGGTGTCCTACGATGCCGGTGACTACCGATGGGTCGCCCAGGTGGTCAATTACGTCATCTTTGCCGATCCGGACAACCAGGCCGCGAAAACATTGCAGGCCAATACCTTCGAACAACTCGGCTACGGCGCGGAGAATGCCACCTGGCGCAACTTCTACCTCAGCGGTGCGTATGAACTGCGCAACGGCTCGTTCGGCACGCCGACGACGACGAATGCTCCCACCATGCTCGCCGCCCTGACCGTCGAGCAGATCTTCGACGCCATGGCATTGCGCGTCGACGGCCCCAAGGCGTGGGATATGCGGGTGGTGACCGACTGGCATATCACCGACGAAAACCGCATCCACCGCCTCGAACTGCGCAACGGTCGCCTGACGCATTACGACCGGCCCGACGGCGTTGCCCTTCCCGACCCCGACGCCTCGTTCACCCTGACCCGGCCGATACTGATCCGAGTCCTGCTGTCGGGTGCGGACTTTGGTGCACTGGTCTCCTCCGGCGCCATCACGCCCGGCGGCGACCCGACCAAACTCGCCGATATCGTCGGCGTCTTCGACCAGCCGGACCCGGACTTCGCCATCGTCACACCGTGAATGAATCGGCGTCGAACTCGCTGTGACCTCGCGTGTCGTCGGATAATCCCTCGACCCGCGAGGTCTCCGGCGCGTACGGTCGGCGACCATGTCCACCGAAGCCATCGACAAATCCGGCCCGCTGCGTGATCGCCTTCGCGCCGCCCTATCCGCTGCAATGAAGACCCGCGACCGCAGCGCCATCGCTGGTCTGCGCTCCGCGCTCGGTGCGATCGACAATGCCGAGGCCATCGACATCATGGACATCAGGGCCGGTGCCATCGAGACCAGCGCCGTAGGCCTCGGTGCGGCCGAAGTCCGCCGTCGCGACCTGACGGAGTCCGATATCGAAGAGATCGTTCGTGCCGAAATCACCGACCGCCACAAGACCGCCGACGAATACGACACCCTGGGGCGCTCCGATCACGGCGATGCACTTCGCGCCGAAGCAGCAGCACTGACCGCGCAGCTCTGAGCCACGGTCCAGCTGGCACCGTCACGGATTTGGTTGTTCAGCAGCCGAATCCGTATGCCCTGCCTGGTGCTGCCTAGCTCGAGGTCGGGAGGGTGTCGATGTACTTTCCGGCGATGATGTGCTGGATGGCTCGGACAACCGGTCCGCCGAGGCGGACATACCACGCGCCCGGGCGTGAGAATGCGGTCACCAAGCCGTAGACGCTGTCGTCGGTGGGGTCGTATTCGACGGCGAACAGCTCCTCGCCGATCTCCGGGTGGCCGGGCAGTGTGCCGTAGGCGAAGCCGCGGCGGTCGGGTTCGTCCAGGATGTACACCACCCGGCACGGTGCGGTGATCCCGAGCGGACCGACGCCGAGTCGGACCGTCAGCCGGGTCCCCGGCGCTGCGGTCGGGGTGTCGGCTTCCCGAAATATGCCGGTACCCTTCTGCATTCGGTACGCCAGCAGCTCCGCGCCCGCGCGCTCGAACAGTGCACGTCCGTGCCCGATTCGGCGGCGCAGTCGAAACCGGTGGTAGCCCGCCGGGAGCACACCCTTCGTCGCGCCGACCTCGGCATAGGTGAACGGCGGATCCCCGAGCGCATATCCCATGGGTCGATCCTCGTCCCGGAACCATTGCGATGGAAGAGCGCGGTCCGACACAGCCGCCTGCACTGTCGTCCACTAGGTGACCGGTTTCAAACGCAGCGGAGTCGGATGCAGTAGGCCGAGCGGATCGACATACTCGTGTCTGCTGTGCCTGCCCGCGTCCCGCCGTGCACCCCAGTGCAGGCACGCGGCCGCCCCGCAACCCTCGTGACCCGCCGCCAAGGTGCCGATTCGCATCCCGCGACCGACTCGCAGGCCCACCACAACCTCCGCTCGGACCGGCTCATATGTAGTCCGAAGCCCACCCGGATGGTCGATCGACACCGCCGATTTGCCCGCGACCGTCCCTGCGAACACCACGATCCCGTCTCCGGCCGCGAGCACTGCCTGCCCGGGTGTGCCCGCCAGATCGACCCCGCGATGTCCGGGCAGCCAGTCCCGCACCGGTTTGTCGAACTGTCGCTCGACCCTCGGCCGCGGCTGCAACGGCCAACTGAACTCTCCCAGCGGAGCAGCCGAAACCGCCTGCTCCGCAACGAATCCCAGTAAAGCGATGACCGCGACGACAATCGAAACCAGTCGCCGCCCGCGCGACCATCCGACCCTGCAGACGGTATTCATTCGAGATCAGCGAGGCAGCTGGAGCGGAGCTCGGTGGACCAGTTCCAACAGCCGCGACAGCAGATCATCGACCACCCATGGCAAGGAACTCGCCGATCCGGTGCCCTGCCCACGGACGATATCGGTCGGGAGCGGAGCCGTACCTGCCCCAAAAACCGGCATCGGCGCACTGTCCACCCGCAGCGCGTTCGGCCTGACATTCACGACAAGCGGCCCCAACTGGAGCGGCACCGGCGCCAGCCCACCACCCGTATGCGGCGCGGAACAGGCCGAACCCGTGCACTCCCCGAACACGACTTCCGATGCGTAAGGCCGAATACCGCCAGGCGGAGCGATTGCCCCGGATCCCCACGGCACGGCCACAGCAGCCGCGCCATCCGGCTGCGCGGCTGAAACCGGCTGTGCCACAAACAGCGACAACAGGAACAGCGGCGGGAGAATCATGGTTATCGAGATAGCTATGCGATTCATGCCTCCCAGCGTCGGCCGGGCACGGCACCCGCAGTAGCCCCGATCCGGCGAGTGTGGACAACTTTCCCGTTTGTGAACATCGCCCGTTTACGTCGATGACAGGGCGATTTAGGAACTGACCCGCTGAGACCGTAGACTGGTCGAGCGGTCTGTGCCTGCACGGATCGACTTCGCGCGCCACCCCGTGCTTGTTCGCTGCGGCGCTGTTCGAACGGAGCTCGACTTCGTAATCGGCAGTGCGCATGCGGAGCAGGGAATCATCGGCTGGTCCTGATCCTCGTGATCGGGTCCGATGGTTCGGAGGCGCCAGGGCGGTGGATCACCGATTCACCGCGTCAACCGGCAAACGAAAGAGAGATACGAGAGCCATGGCTGTCGTAACCATGAAGCAGCTGCTCGACAGCGGCGCACACTTCGGACACCAGACCCGGCGCTGGAACCCGAAGATGAAGCGGTTCATCTTCACCGACCGCAACGGCATCTACATCATCGACCTGCAGCAGACGCTGACCTACATCGACAAGGCCTACGAGTTCGTCAAGGAGACCGTCGCCCACGGTGGCACCGTCCTCTTCGTCGGCACCAAGAAGCAGGCCCAGGAGTCGATCGCGGCCGAGGCGACTCGCGTCGGAATGCCCTACGTCAACCAGCGCTGGCTGGGTGGCATGCTCACCAACTTCTCCACCGTGCACAAGCGTCTGCAGCGCCTCAAGGAGCTCGAGGCGATGGAGCAGACCGGTGGCTTCGAGGGTCGCACCAAGAAGGAAATCCTCATGCTCACGCGTGAGATGAACAAGCTCGAGCGCACCCTCGGCGGTATCCGCGATATGGCCAAGGTGCCCTCGGCCATCTGGGTCGTCGACACCAACAAGGAGCACATCGCCGTCGGCGAGGCGCGCAAGCTGAACATTCCGGTCATCGCGATCCTGGACACCAACTGCGATCCCGACCTGGTCGACTACCCGATCCCGGGTAACGACGACGCGATCCGTTCCGCCGCACTGCTGACCAAGGTCGTCGCCTCCGCGGTGGCCGAGGGCGTGCAGGCGCGGGCCGGTATTTCCGCCGGTGACGAGAAGCCGGAAGCCGGTGCGGGCGAGCCGCTCGCCGAGTGGGAGCAGGAGCTGCTCGCGCAGGCCGCCCCCGCCGCGGCCGAGACCGAGGCGGCCGACGCCACCCCGGCCGACGCCGAGGCTCCCGCCACCCCGGCCGACGCCTGATCGTCGCAGTGTCCGATGGCGGTGGGCTGCCTGGTCACCCAGGCTCCTACCGCCGCGGAGCGTTTGTTCACCTTGCCGACCTCTCCTGCTAGGAGCGGTCGGCAAGGTGGTGTTACCACCCGAGACAACACACAGGAGGATCGCCACCCATGGCGACTTACACCGCCGCGGATGTGAAGCGGCTGCGGGAGCTCACCGGCTCCGGGATGATGGACTGCAAGAACGCGCTGGTCGAGACCGACGGTGATTTCGACAAGGCCGTCGAGGTGCTGCGCATCAAGGGCGCCAAGGACGTCGGCAAGCGCGCCGAGCGCGCGACCGCCGAGGGCCTGGTCGTCGCCAAGGACGGCGTGCTGATCGAGATCAACTCCGAGACCGACTTCGTCGCCAAGAACGACGAGTTCCAGGGCCTCGCCGACAAGATCGTGACCGCCGCCGCGGCCGCCAAGCCCGCCGACCTGGACACGCTGAAGGCGCTGAAGCTCGACGGCCAGACCGTCGACGAGGCGCTGCAGGCGCTGGCCGCCAAGATCGGCGAGAAGCTCGAGTTGCGGCGCGTCGCCGCCTTCGACGGCCCGGTCGCCATCTACCTGCACAAGCGTGCCACCGACCTGCCGCCCGCCGTCGGTGTGCTGGTCGAGTACCAGGGCGAGGGTGACGCCGCCGCCGAGGCCGCGCGTGCCGTCGGCATGCAGGTCGCCGCGCTCAAGGCCAAGTACCTGACCCGCGACGAGGTCCCGGCCGATGTGGTGGAGAACGAGCGCCGCATCGCCGAGCAGACCGCCAAGGAAGAGGGCAAGCCCGAGGCCGCGCTGCCCAAGATCACCGAGGGGCGCGTCAACGGCTTCTTCAAGGACGTCGTCCTGCTGGAGCAGGCGTCGGTCACCGACTCGAAGAAGACCGTCAAGGCCCTGCTGGACGAGGCCGGTGTCACCGTGACCCGCTTCGCCCGCTTCGAGGTCGGCCAGGCCTGATAACGTCCGCGAACCCCTCGTACCCGAATACGGTGTACGAGGGGTTTCGGCTGTCCGGACGCTGCGCGTTCATCCGCAATTCCCGAGCCTGACCGGGCGAGTTCGTTGCGTCCGAGGGGGGTCTTCTACCCACTCCGAAACCGAATAGGGCAGGATAAGGGCGCTCTGTAAGTGAGGGTCTTGGTATCCGAGAGCCTCCGCGCTGCCATCCGGCCCTGCCGAGACCGAATCCACCGCAGAAGGAGACGAACACCCATGACGAACCTCGGGACCGAACGCCCAGGATATCGCCGGGTGCTCCTCAAACTCGGCGGAGAGATGTTCGGCGGTGGCAAGGTCGGGCTCGATCCCGATGTAGTGCAGACGGTCGCCGAGCAGATCGCCGAGGTGGTCTCCAGCGGAGTGCAGGTGGCCGTGGTGATCGGTGGTGGCAACTTCTTCCGCGGCGCAGAACTCGAGGAGCGCGGTATGGAACGCGCCCGCTCGGACTACATGGGCATGCTCGGCACCGTGATGAACAGCCTTGCGCTGCAAGACTTTCTGCAACAGCAGGGCATCGACACCCGGGTACAGACCGCGATCACCATGGGGCAGGTGGCCGAGCCGTATCTGCCGCTGCGCGCCAAGCGGCATCTGGAGAAGGGCCGTGTGGTCATCTTCGGTGCGGGCATGGGCATGCCCTACTTCTCCACCGACACCACCGCCGCCCAGCGCGCGCTGGAGATCGGTGCCGATGTGGTGCTGATGGCCAAGGCGGTCGACGGGGTGTTCACCGCGGATCCCCGGGTCGACGCGAGCGCCACCATGTACACCGAAATCACGCATAAAGAGGTCATCGAGCGTGACTTGAAGGTCGCCGACGCGACGGCCTTCAGCCTGTGTATGGACAACCAGATGCCGATCCTGGTGTTCAATTTGTTGACGAAGGGCAATATCGCCCGTGCGGTCGCCGGTGAGAAGATCGGCACATTGGTTCGGTCCTGACCCCGCGCCCGCGGATCATGACGATGACGACGCTGTGGAGGAAACGGTCGTGATTGAAGAAGCGCTCTTCGACGCCGAGGAGAAGATGGAGAAGGCCGTCTCGGTAGCGAAGGACGATCTGGGGTCCATCCGTACTGGTCGCGCGAATCCGGGAATGTTCCAACGGATCGTCATCGACTACTACGGTTCGCCGACCCCGATCACCCAGGTGTCGAGCATTACCGTGCCGGAACCGCGGATGGTGGTGATCAAGCCGTATGAGCAATCGACCCTCGGCGCGATCGAAACCGCGATCCGCAATTCCGATCTCGGTGTCAATCCCACCAACAACGGTGACATCATTCGGATCTCCGTCCCGCAGCTCACCGAGGAGCGGCGCCGCGAACTGGCGAAGCAGGCCAAGGGCAAGGGCGAGGATGCCAAGGTCTCGATTCGCAATGTCCGCCGCAAGGCCATGGACGAACTGTCGCGGATCCAGAAGGATGGCGAGGCGGGTGAGGACGAGGTCGGGCGCGCCGAAAAGGAGCTCGACAAGACCACCGCCAAATATGTCGGCCAGGTCGATGAACTGGTCAAGCACAAGGAAGCCGAACTGCTCGAGGTCTGAGGCCAGACCGCGGCATGAGCGGCGGGCCCGGAGGCGGTAGCTTGCGTAACCACGAAGGGCACCGCGAATGCCGCCGATCAGACACCGAGGGCCCGCCCGGGCGGGGGACGAACGGAACGACGAGTTGAGCGACGGGACAATCGTGGCCGAGAACGCCGCCGAGACCGGTGCGGCCGAGGAGCCGAGACCGGTCAACGGCACAGCTGATGCGATGGACGGGCACGCGGTCGATGCCGCGATTCCGGACGCCGCACATTCTGAACCGGCGTTCGGTGCACCCGCGACCTCCGGGTATGTGCGTGCGGAATCCGCGACGCCCGAATCATCGATCGATGAATCGGTGAGCGCCGGGACCCCGCACGAGAACCCCGCGGAACCTTCGCCCCCCGCCTCGCGTGCCGGTCGCAATCTGCCCGCCGCGCTGGCCGTCGGCTTCGGCCTCGGTTTGTCGCTCATCGCAATTCTGCTGTTCGTGCCGAAGGTGTTCATCGGGGTGGCGGCCACCGGGGTCGGCGTGGCCACCTGGGAGGTCGCCAAGCGGCTGCGGGAGGCGGATGTCCTGGTACCGCGGATTCCGCTCATCGTGGGCGGACAGGCGGTGTTCTGGCTCGGCTGGCCCTGGGGCGCCAGCGGCGTGGCGGGCGCATTCGCGGCGACCACGCTGATCTGCATGGTGTGGCGGCTGTTCGATCACGGACTGCAGACCGCGCCGCGAAATTTCCTGCGCGACACCGCGATCGCCATCTTCACACTGGCCTGGATTCCGCTGCTGGCATCGTTCGCGACCCTGCTGCTACTGGAACCCGACGGCAATCTGCGGGTGCTGACCTTCATGATTCTGGTGGTCTGCTCCGATGTCGGCGGTTATGTCGCCGGTGTGCTGTTCGGGCGCCATCCGATGGTGCCCGCGATCAGCCCGAAGAAGTCCTGGGAGGGTTTCTGCGGTTCGCTGGTGTTCAGCGTTATCGGCGGTCTGCTGACGGTCACCCTGCTGCTCGACGCGAACTCGATGATCGGCGTGGTGCTCGGCGTCGGTCTGGTGCTGGTGGCGACGGTCGGCGATCTGATCGAATCGCAGGTCAAGCGGGAATTGGGCATCAAGGACATGGGCACATTGCTGCCCGGACACGGCGGCATTATGGACCGTCTCGATTCGATGCTGCCCTCGGCATTCGTGTCCTGGTTGGTGCTGTCCACGTTGATGTGAGTGAACCGATTCGGCCCATCACTCGGCTTGGACAATTGCCGGTTGTGTGGACATCGCAGACATTGCTTTCCGCATCATTGGTCGGTCGGTACGTTCCGGGGAGCTGTGCGCAGCCGCCCTGGAGGTGCTCGATGATTGCGGCGCGGTACTAGCGCTTCGCGGCGCGGCGGAGTTGGAAGATGCGCATGCCGCCCACCAGCGCCATGACGAGTGCGCCCGCGATCACCGACAGCAGGACCATGATTCCGACCGGCAGGGAGAAGTCCCAGAAGAACAGATCCACGCGCTGTTCCTCCAGGTTCTGCAGGATGAAGATCAGCACCACGATCCCGATCAGCGCCGCGACGATCAGACCGATCCAGGTTTGGCCGGTCCGGGTCTTCGCCACCGTCTTGCGGCCGGTCGGCTCGACGCTCTTGCGCTCGGTCGGCTCGATGGTCTCGTGGCCGGTCGGCGACGAGGGTGCGATATCGCCGGTGTGCTCCGGCTCCGGCGACTCGGCGTGGCTGGTCATAGTCCGATCATTGCCGATCGCTATGGTCGGTGCACGCATTTCATTGGCGGTGATCGGCATATCGTGACAGCGGGTCATGGCCGCTCGCGAGTGCCGATGCCGCTCGATCGAACGTGACCTTCGTCGCGTCCGGCGTCGTGATGCTCACCTTCGGTCGGAAGCCGACGTGCGGGATGGGACACTGGAGAGACTATGACCGTCTCCCTGCCCCTCGTCTTCGATGCTCCACGCCGTGGTATGCCACCGCGGCATCTCGCCGACCTCGATGCCGACGGGCGCAAGGCCGTGGTCGAGGAGCTCGGTCTGCCGAAGTTCCGCGCCGACCAGATCGCGCGCCAGTACTACGGACGCCTACAGGCCGATCCGGAGCAGATGACCGACCTGCCCGCAACAGTGCGCGACAAGATCGGCGAGGCGCTGTTCCCGCCGCTGATGTCGGCGGTCAAACACGTCGCCTGTGACGGCGGCGAGACGCGAAAGACCCTGTGGCGCGCGGGCGACGGCACCCTGCTGGAGAGCGTGCTGATGCGCTATCCGGACCGCGCCACGCTCTGCATTTCCAGCCAGGCGGGCTGCGGTATGGCCTGTCCGTTCTGTGCCACCGGTCAGGGCGGCCTCAACCGCAACCTGTCCACCGCCGAGATCGTCGACCAGGTCCGCGCCGCGGCCGCCGCCATGCGTGACGGCGAGGTCGCTGGTGGCCCCGGCCGCCTGTCCAACATCGTTTTCATGGGTATGGGCGAGCCGCTGGCCAACTACAAGCGGGTGGTCGCCGCCGTCCGGCGCATCACCTCGCCCGCGCCCGACGGTTTCGGCATCTCCCAGCGCAATGTGGTCGTCTCGACGGTCGGCTTGGCCCCGGCCATCCGCAAACTGGCCGATGAAGACCTCTCGGTCACCCTGGCGGTGTCGCTGCATACGCCCGACGACGAATTGCGCGACACCCTGGTACCGGTGAACAACCGCTGGCCGGTCGCCGAGGTGCTCGACGCGGCCCGCTACTACGCCGATAAGACCGGCCGCCGGGTCTCGATCGAGTACGCCCTGATCCGCGATATCAACGATCAGCCATGGCGCGCGGACATGCTCGGCCAGAAACTGCACAAGGCCCTCGGCTCGCGCGTACACGTCAACGTGATCCCGCTGAACCCGACCCCGGGCAGCAAATGGGATGCCAGCCCGAAACCCGTTGAGGCCGAATTCGTTCGACGCGTCAACGCCCAAGGCGTCCCGTGCACCGTGCGCGACACCCGCGGTCAGGAGATCGCCGCGGCCTGCGGGCAGCTGGCCGCCGAAGGCTAGGCGCGACAGCAACTTGGATGAGGACCCGAGTTCGACCGAAGTGCATCATGTCGCGAGCGCGCGGGCCGGTCGTAAGGTCGCGGACGGATCGGTCGGTTGCGGTGGCGAAATTGTGTTGTTCGGCAATGCGGGCCGAGTTGCGGGCGTCGGTGGGGTGCATTCGGATTTTCCCGCGTAGGTAGAGCTTGTCGCCGAGGCGGCGTGCGGTGGCGTCGAGGAGTTCGAAGGTGTTGTCGCCGCCGGACCAGTGGTCGATGTGACCTCACGAAGGGTTCGCCAGCGGTGAATCCTTTTCGCTGGTTCGTTCCTCTCATACTTGTGTCGGCAATACGGTCGGCACGAGAACGGGAGGTTTGTCGTGATCATTGCCGCGATTGTTGTTGGACTGCTGCTGATTTGTGCATGCAGTATCATCGTGCTGCGTCGGTGGAGTCGGTCCCGTGGCTGAGGTGTGCTGGCCCGACGAACATCTCGTCGCCGCGGCACGCGAGGGCGATATCGAATCGCTCACCACGCTGGTGTCCGGATCGCATCCGCATGTGCGGCGATTCGCCTATTCGCTGTGCGCGTCGCCGGAGGATGCCGAGGATGCGGCGCAGGAGGCGTTGATCATTCTCTATCGCAAGATCGGGACATTGCGGGCATCGGGGGCATTGGCGTCGTGGATGTTTCGGATCGTGCGCAACGAATGTCTGCGCCAACTGCGGTTGCGCGTGCGACGGGCGGAACCGATTCCGGATTCGGCCATCGCCTCGGCGGAAGAGGAGGCGATCAATCGCTGGGAGGCCGAGCGGGTGGCCGCGGCGATCGCGGCGCTGCCCGGGGATCAGCGGCGGGTGCTGATCATGCGAGATGTGCAGGGATATAGCGGTCGAATGGTCGCGGATCTGCTCGGACTGAGTACCGCGGCGATGAAATCGCGGTTGCACCGGGCGCGCTCGGCGGTGCAACAGCGTTTGGAGGGTGGTAATGCGGACAGCATCGCCTAGCGATTCCCTGATGAGCGGTGATCGGGCGATGGGCGGGCATGAGTTCGCCAGTGCGTCGGTCTCGCGCCATTTGGTCCGTGGCGCGGTCGGATTCGGCGCCGTGATCGGTTCGGTCGCATTGATACCGGCGCTCGGCCCCATCAGCCTGGTGCTGCTTCCGGTCGGCCTGGTCGCACTGCGCGGCTGCCCGACCTGCTGGACGATCGGACTGATCCAGACCCTGTCGCGGGGGCGGTTGCAGCGCTCGTGCACCGACGGGACCTGTCAACTGGTCACCACGAAATCCGGTGCGACGTAAGCACTTCCACCGGCTTTGGCAACCGACGCCTGTGGGGTGCGACTACAACGCAGCCGCACCCCTCGTCGAGTCCCTGGATTTCCCGAACGAGTGCCGAGCCGACAAGCGGCCATCACTTGGTCCACAGCGGATCGCTATGTACTGCTTGCGAATTCGCACGCTGTCTCGGGATCGGCACTGCTCGTGTATTCACAACGGGTGCCGAGAAGGGATGCGGCTGAAAACCGCCAGTTCAGCCGCGGTTCTTGGCCGGGCGGTTGGAGGCGGCGCGTCGTTCGGCCTGCTGGGTTTTGATGCGCTCGTCTTCCTTCAGCACCGCCGCGTAGTTTTCGCGTTCGCGGATCAGCCACTCCGGCGGGTCGGCGAGGAGGGCGGCGATTTCCTCGGCGTTCATCGCATCGGAGACCTCGGCACGGGCCAGGCCGGTATTGGAAACGCCGAGTTTGCGGGCCACGATATCGCGGGGGAAGGGGCCGGTTTTGCGGAGTTCGCTCAACCAGGCCGGAGGATTGGTGCGCAGTTCTTCGAGTTCGGCGCGGGAGATCGGGGAATTGCGGAATTCCTCGGGCGTCGCCGGAAGGTAGATGCCGAGCTTGTTCGCCGCGGTGAGCGGCTTCATGGTCTGCGGTTTCTTATCCGGGCTCACCGGTACAGCCTAATGGGCGCGGCCGGATGCGAGTCCCCGGCCCCGAGGGCAATACCCTCATACGAATGAACCCCGAGTCCATCGACGTGACCCGCCTGCGCTGGTTTGTCGCGGTCGCCGAGGAACTGCATTTCGCGCGCGCGGCGAAATCGCTGCACATTTCCCGGCAGCGGTTGAGCCATACGGTGATCGATCTGGAGCAGGAACTCGGGACCAAACTGTTTGTGCCCGGGGCGCAGCCGACTCAGCTGACCGAGGCGGGACAGCAACTGCTGCGCGATGCCAAGGACATCATCGCGCGAGCCGAAGAGCCCGAGCCGGTTGTCCGAGAGGAGGTCGTGCTGCGCGTCGGCTTCGTGCCGGGCGTTACGGTCTCCAAGTGGACACGGATCTGGGGTGAGCGGTTTCCCGATGCCGTGCTGGAGGTCGTTCCGATCCCGATGGCCGAGCAGCTCGCGGCGCTGCGTGAGGGTCGGGTCGACGCCTGCTTCGTCCGCCTGCCGATCGATCGCGCTGGTCTGAGCGCGATTCCGCTGTATCGCGAACTCCCCGTCGTGGTGCTGCCCAAGGACCACACGCTATCGCTCTTCGAGCAGGTCGGCATGGGTGATCTGGAGGGCGAACGGATTCAGGACAGCAGCGATATCGATGCCATCGCGGGCACCATCGAATTGGTGGCGGCCGGTGTCGGCGTCGCCATCGTCCCGCATTCCATCGCCCGTCTGTACGCCCGCCGCGACCTCGTCTATCGCACCATGATGGGTGTTCCGGATACCGAGATCGCCCTGGCCTGGCCGAGCGCGCAGACCATCGACCTGATCGAAGAGTTCGTCGGAATCGTGCGCGGCCGGTCCGAGCGCAGCTCGCGCGCCGCGACCCAGCGCAAGAAGGCCGAGCCGCCGAAGAAGACCGGAGCCAAACGCTCGGCGGGCGCGCGCGGCGGCGCAGCCAAGGGGTTCGTCAAGAACCCTGGTGCCAAGAAGAAGCCCGCCAAGCGACGAGGGCGTTAGGCGGGCGAATCCCTAACCGAGTCAAAACCTTTCGGTGTGTACTACCGAGGCTTGCGACGCAGGATCGAGTCGCGGATCATGATGCCCGCGATCAGGGCGGCGAAGCCGACGAGGAAGATATCTTCGATCTTGCCCTTGTGGTTGCCGATCGTCATGGCCAGCAGGATGAAGCAGACGATCCAGCCCGCGACGCGGAAGGTGCGGCGCGATTCCCCGCTCCAGCCCCATGCGGCGGACGGAACCTCGGCGGTGTCCACGTGGGTGACGATTGCACGGTCACTAGTGGGTTCGAGTTCCGTGGCGGCCACGATCGCTCCTTAGCTCGGTATGGGTGTTGCTGCCGATATCGTGGCATACGACCGCTCGTCGTAGCCAGCAGGGCTGTGTTCGATCGGCGAGCGGCGCCCTACGTGGTTACGCAGGCTACCGCCTTCGGGCGCGTCGCTGGCTCCGCTGCCACAATGGGGCCGTGTCCGACATTGTGAGAGTCCTTCTGCTCGGCAGCACCGGTTCCATCGGTACCCAGGCGCTCGAGGTGATTGCCGCCAATCCCGATAAATTCGAGGTGGTCGGCCTGGCCGCGCGCGGCGGCAACACCGAGCTGCTCGCGGCGCAGATGGCCGCCACCGGGACCAGCAATGTCGCGGTCGCCGATCCGGCCGCCGGAACGCGACTCGAGCTGTCACTGAGCGGCCCCGGCGCGGTCACCGAACTGGTGCGCCGCACCGAAGCGGATGTCGTACTCAACGCATTGGTCGGTTCGTTGGGCCTGGAGCCGACCCTGGCCACCCTGCAGGCGGGCACCCGGCTGGCACTGGCGAATAAGGAATCCCTGGTCGCGGGCGGCTCCCTGGTGACCCGTGCCGCGGCACCCGGCCAGATCGTGCCGGTCGATTCCGAACATTCCGCGCTTGCCCAATGCCTGCGCGGCGGCCGGGCCGAGGAGGTGGATCGGCTGGTACTGACCGCGTCGGGTGGCCCGTTCCGCGGCTGGACCAGCGAAATGCTGGAATCGGTGAATCCGGCCGAGGCGAAGGCGCATCCGACCTGGTCGATGGGGCTGATGAATACCCTGAATTCGGCATCGCTGGTGAACAAGGGCCTCGAACTGATCGAGACCCACCTGCTGTTCGGCGTGCCCTACGACCGCATCGACGTCACCGTGCACCCGCAGTCGATCGTGCACTCCATGGTCACCTTCACCGACGGCTCCACCCTGGCCCAGGCCAGTCCGCCCGATATGAAGCTGCCGATCGCACTGGCACTCGGCTGGCCCGATCGGGTGCCGGGCGCGGCTGCCGCCTGCGATTTCAGCACCGCGTCGACCTGGGAATTCGAGCCGGTCGACAATGCCGTGTTCCCGGCCATCGACCTGGCCAGACAGGCCGGCACCGCGGGCGGCAGCGTCACCGCGGTCTACAACGCGGCCAATGAGATCGCGGTACAAGCCTTTCTGGACGGCCATATCCGTTTCCCGGATATCGTGCGCACCGTCGCACGCGCCGTCGAGGCGGCCGATCAGTGGCGCGCCGAACCCGAGACACTGCGGGACGTGCTGGCGGCCGACACCTGGGCACGCGACTACGCCCGCGCGCTCGTCGATCGGTGATCTGCCGTCCGCACCGAACGACCTTCGATGCGATCGGACGCGCCGTCGGATGCTGGCCTGGCAGACTTGGCAGCGAGTGGTGCTCGATGTCCGGTTACTGTGGTCGGGGTGCTCGCGGCGCGGGATCGGATGCGCGTCCGCGGGTAGTCGCGGCCGCTGCGGGCGGCCGCACTTCATTTGAGGCGAGCTGCGCAACGCAGGAGGGCTGTACAGCAAATGGTGTTCGCGTTGGGGTTCGTACTGTTCGCCCTCGGCATCACGATTTCGATCGCGCTGCACGAATGCGGGCATATGTGGGCCGCCCAGGCCACCGGCATGAAGGTGCGGCGGTACTTCATCGGCTTCGGTCCCAAGGTTTTCTCCTTCCGGCGCGGTGAAACCGAATACGGCCTCAAGGCCCTCCCGCTCGGCGGCTTCTGCGATATCGCGGGCATGACCGCGCTGGACGAACTCGAGCCCGAGGATCTCGACCGCGCCATGTACCGGCAGGCCACCTGGAAGCGGCTGGTGGTGATGTTCGGTGGGATCGCGATGAATTTCCTGCTCGGCTTCATCCTGCTGGTCGTACTCGCCGTCGGCTGGGGGCTGCCGCGGTTCGACCAGCCGCCCGCCACCACGATCGGCGCGATGAAATGTGTCGCCCAGCAGAACCCGGACAAGTCGCTGGCCGACTGCACGGGCACCGGCCCGGCGCAGCGCGCGGGTATGCAGCGCGGTGACGTGGTCAAGGCCGTCAACGGTGTGAAGGTCACCACGTGGCAGCAGTTCACGACCGAAACCCAGAAGCAGACCGGTCCGTTCAGCTACACCATCGAACGGGACGGACAGACCAGGACCATCGAGGTCACCCCGGAACGCGTCATACGCGTTCTCGAGGACGGCGGCCCCCACGAGGTCAGCGCGGTCGGCGTCGGCTCGGAGTACTACGAACCCCTGAAGTACAACGCGCTGGCCGCGATTCCGGCGGCGGGCGCATACACCGGGCAGATGTTCGTGCGCACCGTGCAATCGCTGGCCCAGCTGCCGCAGAAGGTCTCCGCGCTGTGGACCGCGGTGACCGGCGGCGAGCGCGATCCAGAGACGCCGGTCAGCGTCTACGGCGCCAGCAAGATCGGCGGCGAGACCGCGGAGCGCGGTCTGTGGGGTGTGTTCATCCTGGTGCTGGCCAGCCTGAACTTCTTCCTCGGCGCATTCAACCTGGTGCCGCTGCTGCCACTGGACGGCGGGCATATCGCGGTGGTGCTCTACGAGAAGATCCGCAATACCCTCCGTGGCTGGAAGGGGCTGGCACCCGCCGGGCCGGTCGACTATCTGAAACTGCTTCCGGTGACCTACGTCGCAGTGGTGATCGGCGGTGCGTATATGGTGCTGACGCTGGTCGCCGACATCGTGAATCCCATTCAGTTGTTCCGCTGACGCGCTGATCTGTCGCGGTCCTGCCGTGATAGCACCCGCGAACGCTGGACTGCTGGCACCGCGGGACAGTCGTCTGTCACGGCCCGTGTCATGGCCGTCACAGGGTGAGCGGTCGCGCGACGCGGCTAAGCTCGGTAGGCGAACGGCCCAAAACGGAACGCACGAAAGCACGAAAGTAGGCAGCCGAAAGTGACCAGCACAATCGGATTGGGGATGCCGACCGCACCAGCGGCCGTTCTCGCGCCTCGACGCAAGACCCGCCAGTTGATGGTCGGCAATGTCGGCGTCGGCAGCGATCACCCGATTTCGGTGCAGTCGATGACCACCACCAAGACCCACGATGTCAACGCGACTCTGCAGCAGATCGCCGAGCTGACGGCCTCGGGCTGCGATATCGTGCGCGTCGCCTGCCCGCGCCAGGAGGACGCCGACGCGCTGGCGACCATTGCGCGCAAGAGCCAGATCCCGGTCATCGCGGATATCCATTTTCAGCCGCGCTATATCTTCGCCGCGATCGACGCGGGCTGCGCCGCGGTGCGGGTGAACCCCGGCAATATCAAGGAATTCGACGGTCGCGTCGGCGAGGTGGCCAAGGCCGCTGGCGCGGCGGGCATCCCGATCCGCATCGGCGTGAACGCCGGTTCGCTGGATAAGCGGATGCTGGAGAAGTACGGCAAGGCGACCCCAGAGGCACTGGTCGAATCGGCGCTGTGGGAGGCGAGCCTGTTCGAGGAGCACGGCTTCGGCGATATCAAGATCTCGGTCAAGCACAACGACCCGGTGGTCATGGTCGAGGCCTACCGCCAGCTGGCGGCCCAGTCCGACTACCCGCTGCACCTGGGTGTGACCGAGGCCGGTCCGGCGTTCCAGGGCACGATCAAATCCGCCGTCGCATTCGGTGCGCTGCTGTCGGAGGGTATCGGCGACACGATTCGGGTGTCGCTGTCCGCGCCGCCCGCCGAGGAGGTCAAGGTCGGCGGGCAGATCCTGCAGTCGCTGAACCTGCGGCCGCGCAAGCTCGAGATCGTTTCCTGTCCGTCCTGCGGCCGGGCCCAGGTCGATGTGTACACCCTGGCCAATGAGGTGTCCGCGGGGCTGGAGGGCATGGAGGTTCCGCTGCGGGTGGCCGTCATGGGCTGTGTGGTGAACGGGCCGGGCGAGGCGCGGGAGGCCGACCTCGGTGTCGCATCGGGCAATGGCAAGGGCCAGATCTTCGTCAAGGGGCAGGTCATCAAGACCGTGCCGGAGGCGCAGATCGTGGAGACCCTGATCGAAGAGGCGATGCGCATCGCCGAGGAGATGGGCGAGCAAGTGGGTGCGGGCGAACCCGTCGTCACGGTGTCCAACTAGCCGCTGCTGCGGCGCGGCGTGTTCGCTTTTGGGGATCGGCGTACCGCTTCTCGGGATCGACGTACCACTTCGAGTTGATTCATGGCAGGCTGTCGATGTGCGGAGTCTGTTGGAGCCGACGCGACGGGCCAAGGATGCCCCCGCGCGTCAGCTCGCAAACCGGGATCTGGCGCAGGTGCTTCGAGTCCTCGATAGCGATCCGGTCGCCTCGTGCATGGTGGCGGCACGGTTGCAGGAATTCGGGTTGGATACCGGCGCGGGATACGGCGAGCTGTGGAGCCGCGGCGGACCGTCGGAATCGCTGTGCTTCTCCGGTGCGAATCTGGTGCCGTTGCGCGGCAATGAGGATGCGCTGCGCGCGTTCGCGACGCGGGCGGTCCGCTGGCCACGGGTGTGCTCGTCGGTGGTCGGACGCCAGGAGTTGACGCTGCCGCTGTGGGAGATGTTGTCCGCGCATTGGGGACCGGCACGGGAACTGCGCGGTGCGCAGCCGCTGCTCGCCCTCGGACAACCCGCACTGGCCACCGCCGATGCACAGGTCCGCCGGGTCCGGCGGGACGAATTGGAGCGCTATCTCAATGCCGCGATCGCCATGTTCATCGAGGAGGTCGGCGTCGACCCGCGCGCGGGCGACGGCGGCCGTGGCTACCGTCGCCGGATCCAGAGCCTGATCGAATCCGGCCGCGCCTGGGCGCGTTTCGAGGACGGCGAAGTGGTGTACAAGGCCGAGGTCGGATCGCTGTCGCGGCGCACCGGGCAGATCCAGGGTGTCTGGGTGCATCCCGAACGTCGCGGCGCCGGACTCGGCACGCAGGGGACGGCCGCTGTCGCCAATGCGGTGGTGGCCTCGGGACGCACCGCCAGCCTCTACGTGAACGACTACAACAAGATCGCCCGCCGGGCCTACAGCCGCGTCGGATTCCGGCAGATCGCCACCTTCGCCACCGTTCTGCTCGACTGAATACGGCGTGGCGAACATCGGTGTGCCACAGCCGTTTGCCCGCGGTTGGCTATACGATCGGTGCCGATGTCGACACGCATGTTTCTCACGCTGGCCGTCGTAGTACTCGCGGCGGCGGGAACCGGTTGTTCGGCCAGCCCGCAGGGACCGGTGCCCGCGGCCGATGCCTTTTTGGCCGCCTTCGCGAACCGTGCTGTCGAGGCCGCCGCCGAGCTGACCAGTCAGCCCGAGAAGGCAACCGCCGCATTGCGTTCCGCGTGGGACGAACTACAGGCCGAACAACTGACCGCGCATACCGGCGCGGCCAGGGTCACCGGCGATACCGCGACCGTCGATTACACCTACCAGTGGCGGCTGCCCAAGGACCGGATCTGGAAGTACACCGGTCAATTACAGATGGGGCGCAGCGATGGCCGCTGGATGGTGCGTTGGACCTCCTCCGATATCCACCCCAAACTCGGCGACACGCAGACCATGGCATTGCGCGCCAACCCGGCCCCGCGCGCCAGGGTGAACGAACAGTCCGGCAGCGATGTGCTGGTGCCGGGCAAGGTATCCCGGGTCGCGTTCACCGTGACGTCCGCACCGGATCCGGGGTTCACCGCGACCGCATTGGCGGCGGCGCTGAACCGCTTCGATGACCGGCTCACTCCCGAGGCGATCCTCAGCGCGGCATACGGCGCCAAGGGCGCCTACACCGTGGCGCTTTTGAGCGAGAGCGAATTCGGCCAGGTCAGTACCGATCTCATCGGTCTGCCCGGGGTAACGCTGACCCAGCAGTGGGATCTGGTCCCCACCGACCGCGATTTCGCGCCCGATCTGCTCGCGCAGGTGCGCAAAACGGTGATCGCCGAGGTGGACGGCAAGGCGGGCTGGAGCGTTGTCACCATGAATGCCAATGGCGCCGACACCGACGTGCTCACCGAAGTGCCCTCACAACCCGCACCGTCGTTTTCGCTCAGCGTCGACCGCAATGTGCAGAACTCCGCGCAGCGCGCCGTCGGCGGCCGCGAGGAGCAGACCATGATGGTGGTGCTGCGGCCCTCGACCGGCGCGATTCTCGCTGTCGCACAGAACAAGGCGGCCGATCGTGCCGGTCCGGTGGCGACCATCGGCCAGTATCCGCCGGGCTCGGTATTCAAGACGGTGACCGCGGCGGCCGCGATGTCGGCCGGGAAGGCGACGCCGGAAACGGTTTTGCCGTGTCCGAGCCGAATTGTCATCGGGGAGCGGACAATTCCGAACTACAACCTCTTCCAGCTCGGTGATGTGCCGATGGCCACCGCCTACGAGCGGTCCTGCAATACCGCGTTCGCGAAGCTGGCCAGTCAACTGCCCGGCGACGCCCTGCACGATACCGCCGCGAAATTCGGTGTGGGACAGGGGTATACCGTCCCCGGCCTGCTGACCGAATCGGGTTCGGTGCCGCCGGCCGATGATCTGATCCAGCGCACCGAGGACGGCATCGGGCAGGGCAAGGTGGTGGTGAGTCCGTTCGGGATGGCGGTGCTCGCCGCGACCGTCGCGCACGGTTCCGCACCGGTGCCGTATCTGATCGCCGGTCGCACCACAGAGATCAGGGGCGATCGTCCCGCCATCGAAGCGCAGGTGGTCGACGGGTTGCGCATGATGATGCGCAAGGTGGTCACCGGGGGTACCGCCGAACGCATTGCCGATCAGGGCGAGGTGTACGGGAAGACGGGGGAGGCCGAGGTCGACGGTGGATCGCATTCCTGGTTTGTGGGCTATCGCGGGGATCTCGCCTTCGCGACCCTGCTAGTCAAGGGCGGCAGCTCCGATCACGCCGTCGCGGTAACGCGTGACATGCTCGCGGGCTTGCCCGCGGGTTACTGACCACGTCGGCGTGTGGTGCGGTTGCTGCTCTCCGGTCGCTCCGGCATTTCGTAGCGCAGTGTGGTGGAACCGATCCGGATGACATCGCCGTGCGCGAGCGCGGAATCGGCACCGATCGCATCGATCCGCGGTGACTACGCCCTCGGCGAAACGGGTAGTCGCCGTGGGGAATTCGATTCGATACTGTGAATCGTCCACCGCGGCGGTGGATGTTCTTGGCGATCTTGCTGGAGTGTTGACCGGATGGACGATGTACTGCTGACCCCGCCCGATGCGGCCGAAGTCGCGCTGCTCGCGAGCGGTGTGGTGGCCGCGGCGGGTGGTGCGGATGGATTGACCCCATTGCAGCAGTTGCTGATCCCGTCGCTGTTTCTGTCGCTGACCGGCCACCGCGTCGATCTGGAGACGCTGCGACCCATCGATGCCCAGACCTTCGCGGTCGGGCTGGCCCGGCGCAACCGGATCTTCCGCGAGCGGATCGTGCAGACCATGCTGCTGTCCGCACTGGTGGTGCGGCCGCTACCACCGGCTGTCGCGACCAAACTGCGGGAGTTCGCCGATGCGCTCGAGGTCGATGACGAGATGATCGCGGTGGCGCAGAAGTACGCCGAGGGCGCGATCGAACTGGCCGCGGTCGACTTCGACCGCAACGGTTACCTCGGCGGTTTGGATCCGAGTCGGTTGACCGCGCTGCACACCGAGGGCCTGGATTCGTCATGGGGACAGGTCAGCGATGATCCGGCCTTGGCGGCGCGCTGGGCCACCCTGCGCGAGCTGCCGGTCGGCACGCTCGGGCGCGGCGTCTCGGATTTCTATGCCGACCGCGGCTTCGTCACCCCGGGGCTGCCGGGTTCGGCCCCGCCGCTGCTGGCCCAGCACGATTGGGTGCATGTGCTCGCCGGATACGGCACCACCCTGGAGAACGAGATCGAGGTGTTCGCGTTCATGGCGCGCGCCAATGACGATCCGCGCGCGTTCAGCCTGCTGGCCATGGTGATTTCGCTGTTCGAGACCGGCTATCTGCATGCGGGTGCGGGGTTGTTCGAGGCCGATCAGGGACATCTGAGCACCGCTGGCATGGCGACCCGCCTCGGGGACGCGATGCGCCGTGGCGCGCTGACCCACGGCAGCCACGACTTCCTGGACCTGGACTGGTTCGCACTGGCCGACCGTCCGATCGCGGTGGTGCGCAATGAGATCGGTTTGGCGCCGAAGGCGGCCGCGGCCATTGCGGCTGGTTCGGTCGGCGCCTGGGAATCGGGCGGTATTACGCCGTACCAGCTCCACTCGGCCCAGGCCGCCGCCCAGGCCGAAGGGCGGCCCTACATTCCCTGGTGCCCCGACCCGATGCGCGACTGATCTGGCATACCGCTTTGCGAATTGGTCGCCACGCACCTGTGGTCTCGGCGAGACTCCCGGTGTATGGGTCAGGCGCGGTGGAGAGTTGCGGCGAGGTGGTGGGTGAGTGGTTCGCCAACCGCGGCCATGCGCAGCGTGTATTCGATGGTGTCGTCGGTCAATACGATCGAACGGCCGAGAGCGGTCACCACTTTCGCGGTGCTGCTGCGGCCGATGCTGGTCGATTCGAACTCCATCTGCAGCACACCATCGGCGATGGTGAGGCTGCCCTCGCAGATCTCGGTGATGCCGGTCGGATGCGCCAGGATCAGCTCGACGTGATCCGGGCGCGGGCAGCGCAGATAGCCGGTTTCGGCGTGCATGGGGCGGCTGCCGTCGGCGGCGCGGGTGCGCTGGCGGTAGGTGAGGAACGGTCGGCCGAGATGGCCGAATTTGATTTCCTCGACATAGTCGAAGGATTCGATGGTCGGGTATTCACCGTGCCCGGGGCCGCGCCAGGTGCCGAGCAGCGCGGCGAGTGGAGCGATATCGGGATGGGGTGCGACGGAAGGCTGGGGGGCGACCACGGGCGACAGCTTAAACCTGTCGATTCCCAGGTGCTCCCATACTGTCGAAATTCCGCCAAGCTAAGGTTAGCATCGCCTAATCGCCATATGAGGGTAGCGAAGGCTGGAAAGGACGAAGATGTTGAACGGACGCTGGAGTGAATTGCGCCGGAACGGGGTGTGGCGGTCCCGGACCCGCAATGGTCTGCTGCGCGTATCGGTGCTCGGGGCGGCCCTGGTCGTCGCCGCGGCATGTTCGGATTCGAAGTCGTCGAGCGACGATGTGCCCGCCCTGGACGGCAATCACTACGCGCAGACCAACCTCGCTGCCAACAAGGCCGAATACAAGGCGCAGTACACCTTCCCCGACATGGTGAATGCCTGGGGCCTGGCCGATCGCCCCAAGGGTGCCGGCGGGCACTTCTGGGTGGGCGCGGGCGGTAAGTCCTTCCAGTTCGTCGGTGATGTCACCGCGTCGGCGGATCCCAAAGTGCAGAAGCTGTTCCAGGATCCGCTGAAGATCGTCACGATTCCGGGCGCGGACGCCGATACCTCGGATAAGAGCATCGGCAGGACCACCGGTGTCGTCTTCAACGGCGCGCCGATCACCTCGGATCTGTTCGTCGTGCGTGATCAGCCGGTGGATGCCGAGGGTGGTCCGCTGCTGTTGACCGGTTCGTCGCGGTTCATCTTCGCCACCGATTCCGGCAAGATCTCCGCCTGGACCGAACTCGGCCCGGAGGGCGCGATCATCCGGCACGACGGTCCCGCGAATCTGGTCTTCGACGGCGAGTCGCAGGGCATGGCGTTCTTCGGCATCGCGCTGACTCCGTCCGCCGATAAGCTGCTCGCCGCCGACTTCGGCGAGAACCCGCAGATCCGCACGTTCGACAAGGACTGGCAGCTGATTCCGACCGTCGGCTTTGCCAACCCGTTCGCCACCGGCGACCAGATCGATCCGGCCGCAGCCGAAAAGGGTAAGAAGGCCAAGCCCGGCGATCCGGCCCCGTTCAATGTGACCACCATCGGCAACCGCATCTTCGTCGCCTACGCCGACACCAAGCCAGATGAACAGGACGCGACGAAGTTCGACAAGGCCGAAGAGGATTCGCTCGACAAGGACCAGGAGAAGGACGCCAACGGTAAGCCCGCCAAGGGCAAGCTTGCCGAGTTCGACGCCAACGGCAAGCTGGTCCGCATCCTCGACGACGGCGGTCGCCTCAACGCGCCGTGGGGTGTCGCGGTGGCTCCCGCGAACTTCGGTCCGCTCAGCGGCAAGCTGCTCGTCGGCAATTTCGGCGGCCTCGGCCATGTGCTCGCCTATGACGACACCACCGGCAAGTTCGTCGACTACCTGCGCGATGAGAAGGGCAAGCCGGTCGAGATCCCTGGTCTATGGGCCCTGATGTTCGGCAATGGTGAAAGCCTCGGCGACGCCGACTCGCTGTACTTCACCGCCGGGCCGGAGGACGAGAAGGAAGGTCTGTTCGGCAAGCTTCGGCTGAAGTAGCGCTGTCCCCGAAGGCGGTTCCCGGATGTGCTCCGGGGGCCGCCTTCGTCGTATCCACCCGAACCCGCCCTCGAGATGCGACTCCCGAACGGGACTGCGGATCTGGACGACAATGAGCGAAGCATCACGAGAGAGGAGACCTGTCATGTCCAGCTCCAGTGATCCGATGGCGGCGGTGCGCCGGTACGCCGACGCGTTCAACAATGGTGACGAGAAGGCGATGGCAGCGATGTGTGCTGACCCGATGCAGATTCTGGACGGAATGTCGCCGCACGTGTGGCAGGGGCCGACCGCTGCGGCGGACTGGTGGCGGGATGTGCTCGTGGAAAGTGAGCGCGTAGGGGCTTCCGGCTACCACCTCGAGCTCGGTGCACCCCGGCATGTCGATATCGCCAGCGACTACGGGTATGTCGTTGTTCCGGTGATCCTCTCGTTCAACCTTCGGGGCCGGCAGGTTACGCAAGCCGGCGCGGTCTTCACTGTGGCACTTCGCAAAGTCGGCACCGACTGGCGCTTGACGGCCTGGGCCTGGGCAAAAGGCTGAGAGGCACCAAGTCGCCCGCACGTACTTCTATTCGGACACTTGTGGGGGCCAGCGTTTGGACCAGTTCCAGAGTGGTTGCAGGGCTTCGGTGAGTTCTTGTCCGGCAGGGGTCAGTTCGTAGGTCTTATCCGGACTTTTGGTGATCACGCCTGCGGACTGGAGGTGTTGCAGGCGGGTGGAGAGCATGCTCGATGAGCAGTTGCCCATGCGGCGGCGCAGTTCGAGGAAGCCCAGACGGCCGGGTTCGAGTTCCCATAGGACGCGCAGGATCCAGCGTTGGCCGATCAGGTCCATGGTCGCCAATATCGGCCCGTGCGCCGGGTCGGTTCGACCCCTGGACGGTTTCGCTCCACTTGCACTTCTCATTTCGAACTACCATAGTGATTCTAAATTAGAAGCATTGCTGTGGGTTGATGGGTGAAAGGGAAACGGTGGGCGACTCGACGGAACGACGGATTGTGCTGATCACCGGTGCTTCGCGAGGGATCGGGGCCGAGACGGCGAAGGTGCTGGCGGCGGGCGGTGACCACGTGATCGTCAACTACCGCGAGAAGCGCAAGCGCGCCGAGACGATCGCCGGGGAGATCATCGCGGCCGGTGGCAGTGCATCGATCGCGGGCGCGGATATCGCGGATGCCGAGTCGACCGCCGCGCTGATCGCCGGTGTGGTGGCCGAGTTCGGGCGGCTGGATGTGCTGGTGCTCAACGCATCCGGCGGACTCGAGCGCAATGCCGGTCCCGACTATGCGATGGCGCTCAACCGCGACGCGCAGGTTCGATTGGTCCACCAGGCCGCGCCGCATCTGCCCTCCGGCGGCCGGATCGTCTTTGTGACCAGCCATCAAGCGCACTTCCACGGCCGCAAGCCCGTTCCGGCGGACTACGAGCCGATCGCCGCGAGTAAGCGGGCTGGGGAAGACGCGTTGCGCGCCATGGTGCCCGAGCTGACCGCGCGGGGGATCGGACTGAATGTGGTGTCCGGCGACATGATCGACGGCACGATGATCGTGCGCCTGCTCGAACGCCGCAGTCCCGATGCGGTTTCGGCCCGCCGCGATCACGGCGCACTCCCCACCATCGCGGAGTTCGCCGCCGTCGTCGCCGAGGCCGCAAGTGCGGCAACCGAATCCGGCCGTACCTTCTATGTCGGTGGTCCGGACTACCTGGCCGACGACGCGGAGGGTATATACGCGTAGTCGAACGGTCGGTGGCGTCGGTTCTGGTGTCGAACGGTTCGAGCACCTCGGTCGATCGAGGCCGTGCCTGCTCCGCTCGCGTCCTGCGCCGGTCCAGTGCTCGGGTGGGCATCGCATGTTGATCGGCATCGCGGCCCCCCGGCCTCGACTCTTCGCACTCAATTGAGGCAGGTAGCGCCGCCGACGCTGGTCCATAACAGATTGGTATCGGCGGTTTCTGGCCGTGAGCGGGGATCTGGGTCGATAATCGGGGGGAGTGCCGTCGGGCTTTGCGGCAACGATATTGCTGGTCGGGAGGTTTGCCGACGAGGTCGGACGTCGACGGGAGGCCGAGATGAGATATGTCGGAAGCAACCAGATGATGCCGGGGCGGGATCTGCTGCTGGCCGCGTTTCGCGGGCTGCCGCATGAGGACCATCCGATGCTGGAAGCGGCGGGGGAACTGGCACAGCTGCACGAGATTCGCGAACGGACGCCGATAAGTGAGATGGCCAAACTGGATCGGCGGCGCGCTCAGTTGGTCCGTTCGATCGACCTCTGGGTAACGCTGGCGATGCCGGTGCCCTGCACCGCCGCATGGTTGCACACCGAGACCGTCGGCCAGATCGTGGATCGACTGGCCAGGATGACCACGCAGGCCTTCGTTCCACTCGCGCATGCGCCCGAATCGGTCTTCTACGACGCGTGGGTGCAGCTCAACGAATTGGCCGACGCCTATCAGGATCTCGTCGACGAGCTGCGCGCCGGAACTCGTCGGTTACCCGACGGTCCCTAGCGGCCGCGCCCGAACAGGCGAAACGACCGGTCTCTGCGGCGCGGCAGCGTCGCGTAGACCATGGTCATATCGGCGAAGACCTCCGCGTCCCGTTCGCGCTCGGCGCCGAATTCGTTGCGGCCGAGCACATATTCGATGGAGGCCGGTGAAATGGAAGGGAGCAGTGCGGCCAGCGTTGTGGCGATCGGCGCGGCGGCATCCTTCTCGCCCCGGCCATGTCCGAAGAGCATGTGTCCGACTTCATGCAAGATGATGTGGTCCGCATTGCGCTCGGTCGCGGAGGCGTCGTAGACGATGATGTCGTCGCGGCCGCGCGCCACCCAGAGTCCGCTGCCGCGGCAGCCGATATCCGCCAGCGCGGACGCGGGGACCGCCTGCAGCGAGATGGAGCGGCCACGGTGCGCGGCGACATTTGCGAGGTAGGCGGACAGATTCCAAGGACTGGGGAGGGGCACGGTCCGTGTGGCGTCACGGAAACGGGCTTCCATGCTGGTCATCGGGGCACACCTTACTCACCCCGTGCGCGGTCGTCACCCCGTGATTCGGACATTCCGCCGAGAGTGATAGCGGCATAGCATAATTCACAGTCCGCGGCGCGCGAGCGAGATATGACGGAAATCATGCTCATACACCTTGGTGGGGGTTTCGGGACCCCTCGGAGTCGTCGTTCCGACACCCGGGGGCGGTATCGAAACGTGCTCTCGTCTACGAGATTTGATGCACGACGCGATTTGGCGGCGCGCCCGGTTTCGGTGGGCAGGGACGAAAGCGGACGAGGGAACTATGCGGTATAGGCCGGTGGAATCGGATATCGAGGACACGTCTCGGCGCGATATGGCGGTCGAACGGTGTGCCGCCCAGCGCGGTATCCGGTTCCCCGAGCAGGTGGCCGGGTCGGCGCCGATCGCCACGGCCCGATACATCGAGGTAGTCGGCGATCTGCATCTCGATGTGCTGGCCGAGTTCGGTCTGCGGGCCGGTCGTGCGTTCGGCACCGGCTATCTGCGGGTGATCGATACCGCAACGTTATGCGAGCGGTGTTCGTCGGAGATCGTGACCGCCATCGACGATGGCCATCCGGGGCGCGTGAATGGTTCCTTCATCGCGCCGGAACTCGGCGGCTCGGCCGAGGGGGATTCTGGAGGCGCGGGGCGGTGCTGGCGCCCGCACGTCAGAGGCCGCATTTGCGCGCACCTGCTCGGGATCGCCTGCGACGCGATGACAGCCGCTGAGGTGCTGTCGGGGACTGCGCTGGTACTGGAGCAGCGCGGAAAGCTGGACCGGCCGCCGGTGTGTGCGACATGCTGAGAACAGCTGGTTCCCCACCAACGGGCACGGGTGACGCGCAGACGGGAGTGTGCGGATGAGCATCGGCAGCGACATTGGATCGAGCACCGTCCAGCAGGAACGCGGCGACGGGGAAACCCGCCGCCTGAGCAGCGAGCGGCTGGTGGACGCGCCACCGCCACGCATGGCGACCATGGCGCAATGGTGGGCGCTGACCTGGCGCCTGGTCCGGCCATCCTGGCGCAATGGCGAACTGATCATGGCACTGCTCGCGCCAGCGGTCTTCACCGTCGGGTTCTACGTGCCGTTGAATCTGGTGATGACCGTGCGCGGGCACGGGCTGAGCAGCTATGCGCAATACCTCACGCCGATGATCGTCATGCAGGCGGTCGCCTTCTGCGCTATCACAGCCGCATTCCGGTCGGCCTCCGATGCCAGGGACGGTCTCAATACCCGGTTCGGATCGATGCCGATGGTTTCGGTGGTGCCGCTCGCGGCGCGGGTTACGACCGCACTGTTCCGGGCGGCGGTCGCTCTGGCCGCTGCCCTGGTGTCCGCCCATGTGATCGGCTTCCGCTTCTATGGAAGCTGGTGGGACACAATCGGTTTCCTCGGGTTCGCGATGCTGATAGCACTGGACCTGTGCCTGGGCGCGGATCTGCTCGGCACCGCGACCAAGAGCCCGGAGGCGACCACCCAGGCGCTCATCCTGCCCCAGCTGATCCTCGGCATGGTCTCCACCGGATTCGCGCCGGCCTACCAATTCCCGCACTGGATCCAGGGTTTCGCACGCAACCAGCCGATCTCGCACATGGTGTACGGGCTGCGGGCGCTGGCCGGTGATCCGTCGGGCCATGCGGGCGTGGTCGGCTGGTCGATCTTCGGGCCCGCGCTGGCCTGGATAGCCATCCCCGCCGTGGTGTTCGGCGCCGGGGCGGTATACATGTCGATGCGGAGGTCGTCATGACCGAGGTACTGGATCCTGCCCGGGAACTGCCGCGGGTCAGCGGTCGGACCGAGACCTGGCGTTTGCTGATCCCGCAAACGATGATTCAGACCAAGCGGCTATTGGTGCGCTGGTGGCGTGATCCGCTGACCGTCGTGCAGTCGCTCGTCTTTCCCGCGCTCCTGCTGGTCGTGCTGAATACCATTCTCGGAAACCAGATTTCGGCCTTCTCCGGAGTGAATGCGCTCTACGGTTCGGTGCCGATGGTGGCGCTGGTCGGTGTGATGTCCGGTTCGGTGGCCGGTGCCATCACCCTCGGCCGCGAGCGCGATGAGGGCTTGCTGGCCCGCTTCTGGGTGCTGCCGGTGCACCGCGCGTCCGGACTGGTCGCGCGCATCGTCGCGGAGGGGATCCGGATCCTGTTGTGCACCGTGGTGCTGTTCGCGGTGGGGGTGGTGCTCGGCTTCCGATTCCAGCAGGGGCTGCTCGCTGGTATCGCGCTGTTCGGGGTGCCCCTGCTGTTCGGTATCGCCTTCGCCACCATGGTCACTGCGGTTGCCGTTTTCAGCGCGAAAGCCGCACTGGTGGAGGCGGTTTCGCTCGGCTCGTCGCTGCTGATGTTCTTCAGTTCCGGGTTCGTACCGCTGGTCGCCTATCCGGCGTGGGCCCGGCCGATCGTGCGCCACCAGCCGATGTCCTATGCCATCGACGCCATGCGCGGTCTGTCCCTCGGCGGTCCGGTGCGGGAGCCGCTGCTGGCCACCCTCGCCTGGTGTGTCGGTGCGCTCGTAGTTTTCGCGATACCTGCGGCACTGGGCTATCGGCGGGCCAGTCGCAGCTGATCAGCGCATCTCGTCGGACGCCTTGGCGATCAGCATCATGGAGTCGCGCGGGCTCAAAGCCATGGCCCGCAGCTGATCGAAAATAATGCCGAAGCGCCGGATCTGCGGATGCCCCTCGATCAGCTGGTCGCCCGCGATGCCCTCCACATAGACCAGCTCCGGATCGGCCGGATCCTTGAAGTCCAGCAGTGTGAACGCACCGGCCATGCCCGGATGCACCCCTGCGGTGAACGGAAGTATCTGCAGAATAACGTTTTTCATCTGCGAATCGTCCAGGAGCCGCTTCAGCTGCCCCTTCATGACATCGACCCCGCCGACCACGCGCCGGATCGCCGCCTCATCGAGCACGACCCAGAGCTCGAGCGGATCGGTCTTGGTGAGGTGCATGGCCCGATCCATTCGCGCCCGCACATTGTGCTGCACCGTGGCCGCGTCCAGCTTCGGCATATTGGTGTCGATGACCGCCTCGGCGTACTCCGAGGTCTGCAATAGCCCTGGGATATAGGAAGTTTGGTAGTGCCGGGCCGAGAGTGCCTCGGATTCGAAGTTGATATAGGCCGCGTGCACCTCGGTCAGCGTCGCCTCGTAGGGCCGCGACATGCCGGGCTTGAGCGCGTCCGACAACAACTCCACCGCATCCGCGCGCTGCTGTTCGGTGACGCCGTATAGGTCGAGCATCGCCATCAGCGTGCGGCGCTGCGGCCGCGCCTGCGCCGTCTCGATGCGGTAGAGCGTGGTGATATTGATTCCGGTCTTGCCGCTGACCTCCTCTTTGCTGAGGCCCGCATGTTCGCGCATCTCGGTCAGCAGCACCGAGAGCCGCCGCAAACCCGCCGTGAGGACTGTGCGCTTACCTGCCATAACGCAGACAATACCGCCTTTGATAGCAAGGAAGTTCGGAGTTTTCCTCCGAGAATATGACGATTTCGCCAGTCCCCACCCCGCGCTGTCACAGCTGCCGGCCGGACCGAACACGAGGCGAAATCCCACCGGGCCCGACGACGATCAACACCACCCGATCCAACTCACCACCACCAGGCAACAGACCTACCCGTGTTGCCTCTTGGACGAGCGATCACCAAGCGCTCATGTAGGTAAACGTCGAGAGCGAACCAGCGTCAGTGCATTCTCGGCTGATTGTCGGTGCTTGGGGGGGTGCGGGGTGGGGTGGCAAACTCTTGGCGACTGGTGCTGTTGTTGGTGTGTGTCGAGGGTGAAAGTTGTTGTTGCTGGGTGGTTGTGGGGGTGGGGCTTGGTGATCGGGGCGGGGACCGCAGCAGTGAGAACGCACTCTTGCGTTCTTGCATTTGTAAGAGCATGATCCAGCTACGCTAGTTGAGAACAACCGATCCGATGACCGGGATAACCGAATCGAGAGCCAATCATGTTGGTACAAAGCGCGTTGGTGTCGAGTGAATTCGGGGTATGGCGATGAGCGCGCCGACGGTAGGGGTGCTGCCGACCGCTCCGCAGATTCTGTGTGCATTTCAGGGACGTCGTTTCCAAGATCTTGAATTGCTGCGTTCTGCGCATGCGCTGGCCGAGCTGCACGCACGCCGTGCGCAAGTCGACGATATGAGCCTGATAGCCGAAATTGATTGCCGTCGTAGCGAACTCGTCGACGATATCAATGAGTGGATTGCGCAGGAGGTCCCGCAGCATCGCAACGGTGCTTCGCTACATACCGAGAGCCTCGGGGCGGTGGTGGATCGGATGGCGCGCAGTTGGGTCGACGCGAACACGGCCATCGATGTCGACGGCGCGCGCAGCGACAATACCCATAAACATTGGTACCACCTGGCGGAACTCGTTGACGGCTACACTGATCTGGTAACCGACGTGGCCGGTGGCCGCCGCCGTTTGCCCGAGCAGTGAAGTCCGACGGCGACCCTCGTCCGCAATAGTGACACTGCCCCGACAGCGTCACTGCGCAATTGGTGACGTCCCGGGTCCGGGTTATCCGACCAATGGCCCGTCCCGGACGCTAACGTCACCGAAACAGTGACGGCGGGCGCAACGGGGCGCCCCGCCCGGCGTGCCGCGTGGTCGACTGGCGCGGCACGCCCGCCATCGAATTACGCAGTGTCAGAATTCATTCGGCAACTGTCCGGGCCGATGCCGCCGTGGCGCGAATATCGGCGATGTCGGGTGCGCGCAATGCGGTGCGAAGTTCAATCCCCGGTGCCGACCAGCCGGTTCATTTGGTAGATCGAGGTGTGCCGGATCGTCTTCGCGGCCAGGGCGAGCAGCCGGCCGGGATCGCGGCGTGCGACGGGGAACGCTACCGCCGCGATCCAGCCGGTAGCCCCGGCCGATCCGCCTCACCCGCTTGTGCCGTGAGCTCTTCGACATGATGGAGGACCGCATCGATGTGTCTGCGGCCCAATGCCGCCCAGTTCTCGGCGGCGTAGTCGAGCTCCGGCAAATATTCAGTGACCATCGGCGTCGACCTGGTTGACGATCATGATGAACTCGCGGAGAGAATACGCACGCGGTCCGACCGAAAGCTGAACACGCCGGAGACGACAACCGACCTACCATGGCCGGGTGGTGGTGCGACGGCAGTTCATGTATTCGGTGATCGGTGGAGTCAGGCCAGTGTTCACCATTCCCGCGGTGGCGGCGTGGTGCGCGAGCATTGGCACAGCGGCTGTGTCCGGCGACCGGGAGTGTGGCCGATGAGTAAGTTCAGCTGGAGTCACAACGCGTACTACCACCGGTTTCTCATACGGCAGCTGCCCGCCCGTTGCATTCGTGTGCTGGATGTCGGTTGTGGGGCAGGAGCTTTCGCGGCCGAACTCGCCCGACATGTCGAGCAGGTCGACGCCATCGATCGATCACCGGTGATGATCGATGCCGCAAGGCAGGCAACGCCGGACAATGTCAGCTGCATCCTCGGCGATGTGCAGACCGAGCCGTTGCCCGAGGGAACCTATGACGCCATCGTGTCGATCAGCACGTTGCACCATATGCCGCTCGATGAGGTGTTGCCGCTGTTGGCGCGGGCATTGCGACCGGGCGGTGTGCTCGCTGCCGTGGCCTTGCCGCGCCATGATCTGGTGCGGGAGGCGCCCATTGAGCTGGTTGCGGCGATCGGGCATCGGGTGCTCGGGATGGTGTTTCGGATCTTGCGCGCGCGGAGGCGGGGGAGTTGGTATGCCGTCGAGGCGACCCATGATGTCATGCCGGTTGTGCTCGATCCGCCATTGACGACGCGGCAGGTGCGAGAGCAGGTGGCAACGATACTTCCCGGTGCGCGGGTGCGACGGCTGGTCTTTTGGCGTTACTCATTGGTGTGGCGCAAACCCGCCTGAATCCGACTGAAATCGGTAGCGCCGCAGACCTTTCGGACCGGCTAGCGTGCGCGATCAGACGACGGCGGCAGCGCGTTTGGCGGCACGGCGTTGTCTGCGCCGGATCAGATAGCGGCGGATCCGGCTCGCCAGCAGATAGACCAGGATCACGCCGATCACGAGCAGGGTGCCAGCACAGCAGGCCGCGACGACCGGATGGAAGATCGCGATGGTGATAATGCCGCCGACGGCCAGATCCTCGACGAGGCTCATGATGATATTGCTCGCGGGCTCCGGTGAGGTGTTGATCGCCATCCGCGTACCGGCCTTGACGAGATGGCTGGCCAGGGCGGTGGTGCCGCCGAGGGCACCGGCCGCGAGTTGGGGTAGCGAGCCGTCCTGCCCGGCGAGCAGTGCGGCGACAACGGCGCCGGCTGCCGGACGCACGATGGTGTGCACGGCATCCCAAAACGTATCCAGGTAGGGGATCTTGTCGGCGACGGCCTCAATGAGGAATAACACCGCGGCCGCGATCAGCACATCGGTGCGCTGCAGTGCCTGCGGCACATCGTCGGATAGGCCGGTCGCGCCGAAGATGCCGAGCAGCAGGACCACCGCATAGGCGTTGACCCCGCTCGCCCAGCCTGCGGTGAAGATCAAGGGCAGTGCTGACATTGCGTCATCGTATGGTGTTCGCCCCGGGTCAGCGCAGCGCGGCGCGGCCACGCAGCCGACCCAGCGCGACCAAGGCGACCAGCGTCACCATGAGCAGCAAACAGGTGCTCGCGGCCGCATCGAAGACTTCACCGCGATCGGTGAGACCGAATATGGTGACCGGCAATGTTTTCCAGGTGGCCGGGTACACCATGATGGTCGCACCGAGTTCGCCCATGGACAGCGCGATGGCCAACCCGGCTGCGGCACCGAGTGCAGGCAGCAGCAGTGGCAGCGTCACCAGCAGCAAGACTCGAACCGGCCCGGCCCCAAGAGATTCCGCGGCCTGGCGATAGCCGGGATCGAGCCGATCCAGGGCAGCCGAGACGGCGCTGAAGGCGTAGGCCAGTACCAGCACCGAATGTGCCACGATGACAATCCATTTGGTGCCGCCGAGCAGCAGCGGTCGCTCGTTGAAGGCGATCAGCACGCCGAGGCCGATGGCCACCGATGGCACCGCCACCGGCAGGTGGAAGACCGCATCGGTGATCTTGCGCCACCAGCCGGGTGCCTCGCGGGCGGCGAGTGCGGCCCAGGTACCCAGGAACAGGGCCGAGCCGCCGGCGAGCAGTGCGGTCTGCAGGCTGACCGACAGACTCGCGGCATCCTGCCCGGACAGTGCCGCTCGGAAGTTGGCGAGGCCGAGATTCGAGGGCAGTGGGCCGGTCCAACTGCCCGCCAGCGCGGCCGCGATCACGGTCGCAATGGGGGCGAGGAACACCACGACCACGACGACCGCGAAGACCACGAGCACCGTCGCACGGCCACGACGAGTCCAGACCAGCATGCTCAGCTCTCCTTTCCGGCGCGCCCGAAGATCAGTCGGTAGCCGATGTACAGGCTCAGCGACAGCAGCACCTGCACCGTGGCCAGGACCGCCGCGCCGGGCAGGTCGAAGGTGACGATGCCGCGGGTGTAGATCAGCGCGGGCAGGGTTGTCACGCCCTTCGCGCCGGTGAACAGCACGATGCCGAATTCGTTGAGCGTCAATAGCAGGACCAGACTGCCGCCCGCCGCCAGCGCGGGCCACGCCTCCGGCAGGACCACCTGACGCAGCACCCGCCAGGGCGAGGCGCCGAGGCTGGCGGCCACATCCAGTTGTTCGCGCGGCAGCTGGGCGAACCCGGCCAGCAGCGGGCGCACCACGAACGGGGTGAAGAAGGTGATCTCGGCGAGGATCACCCCGAGCGGGGTGCTCAGGAAGTCCAGCACCGGCGTTCGATCTCCGGTGATCCGGGCGATCAGGGCATTCACCGCACCGGCAGTGCCGTAGAGGAAGGTGAAGGCGAGTGTGATCAAGAACGACGGCAGCGTGAGCACCGTATCGATCAATCTGCCGACCAGCGACGAACCGGGGAACGGCACGAACGCCAGCACGATCGCGAGGAAGGTACCGAGCACGAGACATCCCGCGGTGGCGCACACCGCAATGGAAATGGTGCGCCACAACGCATTGCGGAACGATTCGGAGCCGAGCACCTGCGACCAGACCGCCGTACCGCGACCGTCCTTGGTCTCGGTCGATTCGGCGAGCACCCGCACGATCGGGTACACCGCAATGACGAGGACCACCAGCAGCGGCGGCAGCGTCCACAGCACCGGCCGCCAGTTCCGCCGCAGCGCGGTGTCCGCAGTCGGAGCTTCATCGTGGATCTGGGGTTCGAGCAGTGCGGAAGTGCTCATTGTCGGACCCCCGGGCCAGTTGGACTTCCGTCCGTCCCGACGGAGACCAGCGCGCGCTCGGCGGTTGGGCTGCGGTCGCCGCCGAGACCACGGAGACTTCCCCGGACAGCAGGGAACACGGTGCCGACACAGCGAGCCGGAATCGCGCCGCCCCTCATTTCGGCGCGCCCGGCTCGGATACGGCCGATGTCTCTGCCGCACTGATGGTTTCGGTACCGAATGTCGGCGGAATCAACACACCCGCCGGGTCCGGGAACCGCACGCCGACGACCGCGCCGACCTCGGTATCGAGATGCCCCGGCACATCGGCGGTGATCTCGTCGGTCAGTCCGTCGACCGCCAGCCGCAACCGAGTCGAAGCCCCGCGCCACACACTCGATACGACGGTGCCGCGTACCGCATTGCGCTCCGAGGTGGCACCGATCTGCACCGTATGTGGACGCACACACAGCAATCCGGGTGCGTTCACCTCCCAACCGCCCGGCCTGACGTCCGGTGCCTCGGCCCGCAGCGTAAAGGTGCCGGCAGTAACCAGTGCCGAGCTGCCCGATACTCGATTCACGGTGCAGGACAACAGGTTCGCACCACCGAGGAACGCCGCCGTGAAATCACTCGGCGGGCGACGCCACAGATTCTCGGCGGTATCGATATCGACCAGTCGGGCGTCGCGCATCACCGCGATCCGATCCGCCAAGGCCAGCGCCTCGGCCTGATCATGGGTGACGTACAGCATCGCCGTATCCGGCAGCGCCTTTCGCAACTCCTGTAGCTCACCGAGCATCGACTGCCGCAACTGTGCGTCGAGCGCGGCCAGCGGTTCGTCGAGCAGCAGCACCTTCGGTCGGATCGCCAGCGCACGGGCGATCGCCACCCGCTGCTGCTGACCGCCGGACAGTTCGCGCGGCAGCCGCTTGGTGTAGGCCGCCATGCCGACCATCTCCAGCGCCTCGGCCACGCGTGCGTCGATATCCTTGCGCGGCACCCGATGTGCCCTCAGCCCGAAGGCCACATTGTCGTGCACCCGCATATGCGGGAACAGGGCGTAGGACTGGACGACCACGCCGATCCCGCGCTTGGCCGGCGACAGATCGGTGACATCGCGCCCAGCCAGCCGGACCGCACCCGAGGTGGGACGGACGAAGCCCGCCAGCGCCTTGAGTGCGGTCGACTTGCCCGATCCGCTCGGTCCGAGGAGCGCCACCGTTTCACCGGCGGCGACACGCAGATTGAAATCGGCCAGGGCGACCGTGGTCTTACGGCCGCGGCCGTAGCGGACTCCGACCCGGTCGAAGACGATCGCGGGTTCCGTTGCGGCCGTGACCTTTCCGTCCATGGCAGTCGCGATGGCCGATGTCGAATGCGCGTCACCGTCGAACATGATTGCGGCTCCTGACCTTCCCGGGTTCGGCTACTGTCCCGTCGCCTTCTGATAGGCGGACACATCGGCGTCCAGCTCGGAAAGCACCTTGGTCCAGTCGACATTCACGACTTCCACGCCCTTGAGCACCGCGCTAGCCGAGGGACCGGTACCGGTTGCGGGGGCATCACGCAGCTCCTTGCGCGCGGGCACCGCGAAGGTGTCGGGCAGCGACTTCTGCGCATCGGCCGACAGCAGGAACTCCATGAGCTGCTTCGCCTCGCCCTGATGCGGCGCGCCCTTGGCCAGTCCCATCGCATAGGGCACGGCCACGGTGGAGCGCTTGCCGTCGGCAGCCGCGGGGAAGAAGACAGTGAACTTCGAACCCTTGTCCTTGACCGTGGTCAGATTCATCTGGACATCGCCATTGGCAACCACCAGCTCACCCTTGTCGACCTTGGCCTGCAACTTGCCGGTGGACGAGGACGGACCGACATTATTGGCCTGCAGCTTGGCGAGGTAATCCAGTGCACCCTGCTTGCCGAGCAGGTTCTGCAGCAGGATCAGCACCGCGGTGCCGTCACCGGCCTGACCTGGCGTCGAGTACTGCAGCTTGCCCTTGAATTCCGGCTTCAGCAGGTCGTCCCAGGTGAGATTGGTGGTGTCGACCGACGGATTGGCAATGAAGGACAGGTAGTTGCCCGCCAGCGTGACGTACTTGCCGTCGGCATCCTTATCGGTCGCCGCGACGAAGCTGGTGTCGATTCCGCTGTCCTGCAACAGCCCCGAGCTCTTCGCCTTCTGGATGAACGGCGGCAGCGTGACGAGCACATCGGCCTGCGGGTTGGACTGCTCCTTGTCCACCCGGTTGACGACCTCACCCGAACCGGCCTCGACCAGGTTGACCGAGATGCCGGTCTTCTTCTTGAATTCGGCGAATTGGGTGGTGTACCAACTGCCGACGCCGTCGGCGGAGTAGACGGTGATGGTCTTGCCGTCGCCGCTGTCGGTGCCCGTGCCACCACAGGCCGCGGTGAGCGCGACGGTGGTGACGGCGGCGACGGCCAGCGCGGTCCGGGAAATGGTGCGTGCCAGACGGCCCTGCGTGTTCGAAGTACGCACGATGACTGCAACTTTCGGTTCGTGTGGGGTGTGGAATCGAAGGGGCGGGGGTTTCCGTCATCTCGGCCGACGCCGGGATCGCGGTTCTGGGCCCGGCTTTCGCCGGGAGGCTGTCAGGTTCTGCTGGCGAGGATCAGCTCCGCGAATTCGGTGACCGAGGCCACCACATGGGTGGCTCCGGCGGCACGCAACTGTGCCGCGTCATGCGCGCCGGTCAGCGTGCCAGCGACGATGCGGGCACCGGCGGCCAGACCGCTGGCGATATCGCTGGTCGTATCGCCGAGTACCGCGATCTGATGCACGGCATCGATGTCGAGGCGTAGCAGCGCGGTCAGGACCATGTCCGGATAGGGACGGCCGCGTCCGGCATCCGATGGCGCCAGCGTCAGATCGGCGATCTCGTTCCAGCCCAGCGCATTCAGCAGTCGATCCTGGGTGGTGCGGCTGAAGCCGGTGCTGAGTGCGACCTTGACGCCCGCGGCCCGCAGCGCGGTAATCGCCTCGGCCGCACCGGGAATCGGGCTGATCTCGACCTCGTCGATCAATGCGTCATAAGCGGCCTCGAAGGCGAGGTTGGCGGCCTGCGCGCGCTCCTCGTCGCCGAGTAGGGCACGGAAGACCGCGATTTTCGACTGGCCCATGGTGTCGAGCACATATTGGCGGGCGCTATCGCGCTGCGGCCCTTCGGTTTCGATACCGGCGCTGGTGGCGGCGATATCGAAGGCGCGAAGGACCAGTCCGCCGTCGGCGACCGTGGTGCCCGCCATATCGAGGACGGCCAGGGCAATGTTCTTATCCGACACAGCGCTCCTCAGAGGTTGAGCAGATCGGCGGTTTCCTCGCCGATCGCGGGGCCGAGGGTCATCCCGCGGCCGCCCGGCCCGGTGACGACCCAGATATGCGCATCGGCCTCGGCGCGGGTCACGATGGTGGCCGGATCGATGCTCTGGCTGTAGACGCCCGCCCAGCGTCGAATCACCTGCGGCAGTTTGCGTCCGAGCAGTTCCTCGGTGACGGCGGTGAGGTGTTCGTACGGGGCCTCGTCCACGTCGAAGGCGAACGGCTCCTCGTATTCGTGGGTGTCGCCGATGGTCAGGCCACCGTGCAGGCGCTGTACGCACAGCAGTTGCATCTTGTGCTCGGCGGCAATGGCGGTCTGGGACTGCTCGGCGTTCAGCACGTCCAACTCCGGTCCGGCGAAGCCCGGGTAGTAGCGGAAGCTGTCGCCGTCGGCGATCGCGGTGGTCAGCGCTTCGCCCAGCGGCGCCGTCTGCATCATCTGCAGCCGGACCCGGCGGACCGGGATGGTGCCGACGAGTTCGCGGGTCAGGCCGGTGTGCGCGGCACCGGGGCAGACCAGCACCAGATCGGCCTCGAAGATGCGGCCATGATCGTCGAGAACCGTTGCACCGGAACCGGTATCGGTAACCGTGCGAGCCTCGGTGCCGGCATGGAAGGTGTAGCGATCCGATGCGGTCATATAGGCGCGCAGTGCGGGCAGTGCCTGGCGCGATTCGACGGCAGCATCGGTCCAACAGTGCAGTCCGGCAAGGAATTTACCGCGCAGCGCCGGATTGATCGCGCGCACCTGTTCGGGTTCGAGCAGTTCGAAGCCGCGCGCCTGGGCATGCGGGCTCGCCGCGGCGGCCTCGGCGACCGCCAGTTCGGTCGGCGTCTTGACCAGCGTGACCGATCCGGTGGGTCGGAAACCGACACCGGGAACCTTGCCGCCGATCTCCTCCCATAGCTGTCGGGAGCGCAGGGTGAAATCGAGTTCGGTGGCCGATCGTCCGGACACCCACACCAGACCGAAGTTGCGCACCGTTGCGCCGCGCGCCTCGGGCTCGCGCTCCAGCTGCACGACCTCGTGACCACGGCCAATGGCGGCCATGGCGTGTGCGGTGCCGAGGATGCCGCCGCCGATGATGACCAATCGCATGGGTACATAGTGGGCAATGGTCTAGACCAAGGAGTGTTTCGCGCGCGAACGGCAGGTTAACAATTGGTATAGACCAATACCGGGTAGGCTGTCGGCATGGAGACATCAGGTGCGACGGGAACCGATGGCGATGAAATGCGCAGTGGGCGCATCGATTTAGCGCCGCGGCTGCCGAAGTCCTACCTGGTGCGCACCGAACTCGAACAGCTGCTGACCGATCTGGAGGAGGGCGATCCGGTCCCCTCTGAGCGGGATCTGGCCGTTCGGTTCGAGGTTGCCCGCGAAACCGTCCGGCAGGCCCTGCGAGATCTGCTGGTAGAGGGGCGGATCCGCCGCCAGGGCCGGGGCACCGTGGTGTCGCGGCCGAAGATGGTGCAGCCGTTGCAGCTGCGCTCCTATACCGAGGGCGCCATCAGTTACGGCCGGGTGCCGGGGCGTCTGCTCGTCGGCTGGGACGATGTGCCCGCCGACGCCGACACCGCCCGCGACCTCGGGCTCACCATCGGCACTCCGGTCATGCACCTGGAGCGGGTGCTGCTCGCGGACGGCGAGCGCATCGGGTTGGAGAGCACCTTCATGTCGCTCGCTCGTTTCGGCCATCTGCGCGGCACCTACGACCCGACCACCTCGCTGTACGCGGCGGTGCGCGCCGCCGGCGTGGAGCTCGGCAGCGCCACCGAGCGAATCGAGACGGTGCTCGCCTCTCCACGCGAGGCCGCCCTACTCGAATGCACCACATCGCTGCCGCTGCTGCTGCTGCATCGGCGCAGCGTCGACCGGCACGGCGAGCCGGTCGAGCGCGTGCGCTCCCTCTACCGCGGCGACCGCATCGCCTTCGAGGCCCAACTCAGCAAGTAGGGCGAACCTGCCCGAGCGCGCTGGTCAGCTCTCGCTGGTCGTCGACTGGATCTGGAGCGCGTCGCTCGCAAGGAATTCGGTGCGGTGGCCGTCCTGGTCGAGCAGACCGCGAGCATCGCCCTTCTGGGCCTGTCGCCAGATCGGGCTGTCGACGAAATGGTTGTCGAACCGTTCCTGGGTATCGAGGATTTCGAGTGGGCTCGCCTCGCCTTTGCGGATGCGCTCGCCCAGCCGGAAGTAGTCGAAACGTTCGATACCGGGTGTGAAGATCACCAGAACATCCGCCGACGCGGTTGCGGGAGCCGCCCACGCGTGCGTCATATTCGGTGGTATCAGCAGGAAGTCGCCCGCATTGATCACCTGGATCTCCTCGCCTGCCAGCACCCGCAGCGTGCCGTCGAGCAGGTAGAACAGTTCGGCGGAGCTCGCATGGTAGTGCGGGGGCGGTCCATCCGCGCCCGCCGGGAGAAAGGCGCGGTTCGCGCTGAGCTTTCCGCCGGTCATATCGTGATCGGCGTAGAGCCGGACCCCCATAGTGTCCAGCGTCTCGGCTTCGTCGTGCCGGACGAGCAGGGCTTTGTCGTAGCTGTTCGAGTTGGTCATCGCTGCTCCTCGCAACATGCCCCGGAACCATTCCGGGCACTGCCATAGAGGTGTTCGGGCCGCTCGATGTGACGTGACCGTGACGTGGAACACGATTGCCGCCCCCATGTCACATTTCGTGCGCCCAGTACCTCCGTGGGTTATGACGGATGAGGAGGACATATGACACCCGAGACCACACACGACCAGGTCGACAGCTTCCTGGACCATCGCGAGCTGCTGTTCTCGATCGTCTACAACATGCTCGGCACCGTCGCCGACACCGAGGATGTCCTGCAGGAGACCTGGCTGGCCTGGTCGACTCGCCACCGCGCCACAGCTGCGACTCCGGTGGCGAACCCGCGCGCCTATCTGGTGCGCGTCTGCACCAATCTCGCGATAGCACGCCGAAGCGCCATGCGGCGCAATCGTGAAACCTATATCGGCCCGTGGCTGCCCGAACCGCTGCTGGCCACCGCGGATACCGCGGCCGACGCGGTCGAGCGTAAGGAATCGCTGACCATGGCGATGCTCGTCGTGCTGGAAACGCTGTCACCGCTGGAACGGGTGGTTTTCGTACTGCACGACGTCTTCGGATTCGCACACGGCGAGATCGCCGAGATGCTGGAGCGCTCACCGGCGGCGGTGCGCCAGCTCGCCGTTCGGGCGCGCCGCCACATCCACGCCCGGCGCCCGCGCACCACATCGCGCCCGAATAGCGGCACCGAGGTCGCCGAACGACTGATGGCCGCGACACTCGGCGGTGATCTCACCGCCCTGCTCGAGGCCCTCGCGCCCGAGGTCACGCTGTGGACCGATAGCGGCGGCCGAGGCGTGGCAAAGAGCCTGGAACCGGTCCACGGCCGCGACCGCGTCGCCGCCGTGTTCATGGCCATTGCCGCCGACCCCCGGCCGACCCGCCTGAGCATCGACTACCGATATGTCGCGGGCGATCCCTGTGTGCTGATCTGCTCCGAAGGTCGGCCTCTCGCCGTTATCGTCATCGAGCTGTATCCCGAGACGAATCAGGTCACCGCGATCTATTCGATAACCAACCCGGACAAGATCTCCGAAATCCGCTGACCAGCACCGTCGCCGAGATCTGTGGTGTGCCTTGATGGTCGGCCGCGTACTGTGGGCCGGTGCTTGCTCTCTACAGTGCCGCGATCGTGACCGGTCGACCGGCGGGCAGTCGCGGCGGCCTCGGAAGCCAGGGACCGCTTCTACGCTTGCGCGCGACCGGATCTGGGGATCGTCACCGCACTTCCGGCACCGCAATCCCTGCTTCAGCAGCATGATCCCGAGATCCGCTTGCCCACCTCGTGAATGGGGTGTCAGCCGATCTGCGGTGCGACCTTTGTGCCGAGTAGATCGATATTGTGCAGCACCTTCTCGTGCGGCAGCGTGCCGACGCTGGTGTGCAGCATGAAACGGTCCAGGCCCAGGGTGTCGCGGATGTCGGCGATCTTCTCGGCCACGTAGTCGGGCGTGCCGACGAACAGCGAACCGCTTTGCGAGCGCATGCCATCGAACTGCGGGCGGGTCATCGGACCCCAACCGCGTTCGCGCCCAATCGTGCTCATGGCCACGGCGTACGGCTCATAGAAATCAGCGACCGCCTGCTCATCGGTATCGGCGATATAGCCGTGCGCGTGCACCGCCACCGGCTGCTTCTCGTGCCCGCCCTCCTCGAGCGCACGGTGGTAGAGATCCACCAGCGGCTTGAAGCGTGCAGGTTGGCCGCCGATGATCGCGATCGCCAGCGGTAGGCCGAGCAGTCCGGCGCGGACCACGGATTCCGGGCTACCGCCCACCGCGATCCAGACCGGCAGCGGCCGGTTGTCCGTGCGCGGGTAGATCACCGCATCGCGCAGGGGAGCGCGGAATTTGCCGTTCCAGGTCACCGGCTCATCCGCGCGAATGTGCAGCAGCAGTGCCAGCTTCTCCTCGAAGAGCTCGTCGTAGTCGCTCAGGTCATATCCGAACAGCGGAAAGCTCTCGGTGAACGAACCACGCCCGGCCATCAGTTCGGCGCGGCCGTTCGAGAGACCGTCCAGCGTGGCGAAATCCTGGTACACCCGTACCGGATCATCCGAGCTCAGCACGCTCACCGCACTGGTCAGCTGAATGCGCTCGGTGCGCGCCGCGATCGCCGCGAGCACGACCGCGGGCGCGGATGCCGCGAAGTCCTTGCGGTGATGTTCGCCGACGCCGTAGACGTCGAGTCCGGCGCGTTCGGTGGCGACGGCCTCGTCCACCACCTCGCGCAAGCGTTCGGCCGCGGTGGGCGCCGGTCGGTCGCCGACCGGGTACAGCTCCGCGAAGGTCGTGAGTCCCAGTTCCACAGCTCGAGTCCTGTTCCCGTGTAGTTTCTATGTCAACCACTAGACTAAACGGACCATGGTCCGAAACTATTCCATCGGATGGCCATATGCTCATGGCCAGGTCGGGCGCGGGGACGGACGGTGCGCGATGGTCGGTGCGGATAGTCTTGTTCCATGTCTGTGCGTACCCGTCAGCCACTTGTTCCCGGCACGCTTTCGCCCACCCGTGAAGTTCCACGCTCGATCGAGCGTCCGGAGTATGCGTGGAAGAAGACCGTGAACGAGGGGCGCGAGCCCTGGGTGCAGACCGCCGAGACCATCGAAAAGATGCGGCTCGCGGGCAAGATCGCGGCACAGGCGCTCGAGGAGGCGGGCCGGGCGGTGGCGCCCGGCGTCACCACCGATGAGCTGGACCGGATCGCGCACGAGTACATGTGCGATCACGGCGCGTACCCATCGACATTGGGGTACAAGGGTTTTCCGAAGTCGTGCTGCACCTCGCTGAACGAGGTGATCTGCCACGGCATTCCGGACTCGACCGTGATCCAGGACGGTGACATCGTCAATATCGATGTCACCGCCTATATCGATGGCGTACACGGCGACACCAATAAGACCTTCCTGGCCGGTGATGTCGACGAGGAGGTGCGGCTGCTGGTCGAGCGCACGCACGAGGCGACCATGCGTGCCATAAAGGCGGTTCGGCCGGGCCGTGCGCTCAATGTGATCGGGCGGGTGATCGAGTCCTACGCCAACCGATTCGGCTACGGCGTGGTGCGCGATTTCACCGGCCACGGTGTCGGCCCAACGTTCCACAGCGGCCTGGTCATCCTGCACTACGACCAGCCCGCTGTGGAATCGGTCATCGAGCCCGGTATGACCTTCACCATCGAGCCGATGATCAACCTCGGCGGCATCGATTACGAGATCTGGGACGACGGCTGGACCGTGGTCACCAAGGACCGCAAGTGGACCGCGCAGTTCGAACACACGCTGGTCGTGACGGAGACGGGCGCCGAAATTCTGACGTTGCCGTGACAGGTGAGCCGCGCGGTTCGAGGCGTGCGCTGCTGTGCCGTCGAGGAGTCGGGTGCCGAAATTCCGAGCTTGCCGTTGTGCGCGTGGCCGCGCCTGACGGGGATGCGGTGAGTACGTGCACCGAGCTGCCGTGACCGGCGAGCCGAAGGGCGCGCTGCTGGTCGCCGGAACGACCTCCGACGCCGGGAAAAGCGTTGTGGTGGCCGGACTTTGCCGGATGCTGGCCCGGCGCGGGATACGCGTCGCGCCGTTCAAGGCACAGAACATGTCCAATAACTCGGTGGTCACGCTCGACGGTGGCGAGATCGGCCGCGCGCAGGCGCTGCAGGCGGCGGCATGTGGGCTGGAGCCGAGCGTGCGGTTCAATCCGGTGCTGCTGAAACCCGGTAGTGACCGCCGCTCACAGCTGGTGGTGCGCGGCAAGGCCATTGGCACCGTCGGTGCCAGCGACTACTTCCAGCATCGCCGGGATCTGCGCGAAGTCGTTGCCGCCGAACTGAATTCGCTGCGCGCCGAATTCGATGTGGTGATCTGCGAGGGTGCCGGTTCGCCCGCCGAGATCAATCTGCGCGCCACCGATCTGGCGAATATGGGTCTGGCGCGGGCGGCGCGACTGCCGGTGCTCGTGGTCGGCGATATCGACCGCGGCGGCGTACTCGCGCACCTGTTCGGCACGGTGGCGGTGTTGGAACCCGAAGATCAGCAACTGATCCGCGGCTTCATCGTCAACAAGTTCCGCGGCGATGTCGAACTGCTGCGCCCCGGACTCGACCGGCTCGCCGAATTGACCGGCCGCCCCACGCTGGGCGTCATTCCGTACGCGGACGAGCTGTGGATCGACGCGGAGGATTCGCTCGGCACCGTCGCCGACGCACCGGTCGGCCGTCCCCGCCCGCCGCTCGGCGGCGAATGGCTCACCGTCGCTGCCATCCGCCTGCCGCGCATCTCCAACTCCACCGATATCGAGGCCCTGGCCGGTGAGCCGGGTGTCGCGGTGCGCTGGGTCAGCGACCCGTCGCGGCTGGCCGATGCCGATCTGGTGGTGCTGCCGGGCAGTAAGGCGACGGTCTCGGATCTGGAATGGTTGCGGCGCACCGGAATTGCCGATGCGCTGCGTGCCAGGGCTGCCGCGGGGCGGCCGGTCCTCGGCATCTGCGGCGGCTATCAGATGCTCGGCGCTCGCATCGTGGATCGCGTCGAATCCGATGCGGGGACGGTCGCGGGATTGGGTCTGCTCGATCTCGAGATCGAATTCGCCGACCCGAAGATGCTGCGGCGCAGCACCGGGCGCGGCATCGGCAACGGAATTCCCGTGCACGGCTACGAAATCCATCATGGTCGGGTCGCGCGCACCGGTGATCCGGCCTGGCTGGAGCTGAACGGATTCGAACCCGAGGGCAGTGCCCGCGGCGCGATCTGGGGCACGCATCTGCACGGCCTGCTGGAATCGGACGAGTTCCGCCGCAGCTGGCTGCGCGAGGTTGCCGCACAGGCACGGCGTCACGATTTCATCGTCGCCGACGACACTTCGGTAGCGGCGATCCGCTCGGCCCAGCTCGACCTCCTCGCCGACCTGATCGAAGATCATCTCGATATCGCCGCTATCGAGCGCGTGCTCACCGACGGTGTACCGGCCGAGCTGCCCACCATCGTGTCCAGCCTGGGAATCGGCAGCACACTACGGTGATTTCGCACCGTGGCGGACAACCGGAATGTTTATGTCCCTAACGCGCGGGCAAGTGACACGCGGTTCCGTTCAATTGAGGCGTGTACCGTACTCCGGCATGAAATCTCGGCGGATCACAGTCGGTGACCGGGCATGGACCGTGCGGGTCGACGGCCCGGAGTCTCGGCACAGCGTGCTGCTGTTGCCCGACGCCGGTGATCCGGTCGACGTCTACGACCAGGTATGTGCGCGTTTGCACACCTCGGACCTGCGCACGATAGCGGTGGAATCGGTGGCGGACCTGGATCCGGCGGGCGTGTACGCCATCCTCGACGAGCTGGGCGTTCCGTGGGTGAACGTCGCCGGACGGGGTGCCGGCGCGACGCTGGCCTGGCAGGTCTGCGCGGGTGGTTTCGGCCGGTTCATCAGCCTTGTGGTGGCCGATCGCGGCCATCCTGCGGTACCTGCCGCCGACGGCACGGTGCTGGACCCGAACTGTCGGCCGGTGGAGGTGGCCGCCACGGTGCTGGTCACCAAGAATCTGGCCCGCTCGGTCGCGGACTCGTCCGGGCGCTACGTCTACGGCGAATTCCGGGTCGTGGAGATCGACGTCGACAATGTGGCGACCGAGGCCGACCACGAATTGGCCACCGAGATCGTGCTACGCACCAGCCTCTGGTGAATCGGCGGTCTTCTTGCGGAAGATCGCCAACCAGTCCAGCCAGCTGTCGAGTTCGGCGAAGGCCTTGGCCAGCGGTTCGGCCGAAGACAGGAACACATCGTGGCGCGCGCCGTCGATGGGGACGATATTGGTCCGGTCACCGAGACAGCCGGACCAGCGTTGAATCTGCCTGACGTCGAGCACCGCATCCGCCACGTCGACGGCCGGACCGTACTGGCGCGCGAATTTCGTAATGCGCGAACGCAGAATCAGCGCGGGCACGCCGACCGATAGACCCGCCTGCAGCTTGGCATGCCCATTGCGGATGGCCCGCAGCCAGCCGAGCCGGACCGGGAACCCCGCCAGGGGCTTCCAATCCAGGTTGTAATCCCATTCGCCCGCCACACTGCGGTGCAGGCTGTCGCCGTAGGAGCTGATCTTGCCGCCGGGTAGTTCGAACATCGAGCGGAACCGGCCCAGCGCCTTGATCACCGGGGTGCCGACGGTCCGGTAGTACGACGGGCCCTGCAGGTCGAACCACGGGCTGTTGAGGACCAGGCCGACGATGCCCGACGCGGCCGTACCCGTCGCCTTGTCGAGCCGGTCCAGCCAGAGCGAGGCGATCAGTCCGCCGGTCGAATGCGCGACCACCAGCACGTGCTCGCCCGCCTCCTCCTGAACGATCCGCAGCGATTCGTTCAGTTCGGCGTCGTAGAGCGCCAGATCGGTCACATAGTGCGGTGTCTGGCCGTCGCGCAGCGAGCGACCGCACTTGCGCAGATCGAGCGCGTAGAAGCGATGCCCGCGCTCGGCGAAGTGTTCGGCGAGATGCTGCTGGAAGAAGTAGTCGGTGAACCCGTGCAGGTACAGCACCGCGGGTTCGGTGGCGGTGGCGGCGGTATCGGGGATGTACCGCACGAGGGTGGCGACCGCCTCGCCTTCACCGTCGGGGTCCGGACCGAGCGGCAGGGTTCGCTGCTCATAGCCCACACCGAGGACGTCCGGCGTCCACCGCTCGGCGGCCGGAGCCGTGATATCGGACACGCTGAGCGGGGCTTCGTTCGTCACAAGGACCAATCTAGGCGACGTCTGCGTCGGATCGAAGATCGAACCAGGGAAGGAATCTATGTCACATTCGGCAAGTTCGCTGTCGGGCTTCGAACAGCTGAGGTGCACAATTGGGCGTAGGTGAACGGCGGGTAACCTACTTCCGCCGAGTCACGCAGGACTCGCGAACAACCACATAGCGCCCGTGCCCAGCAGGCCCACCGTGGGGGTGGGCGTGCGCAGAAGGACAAGGAAGTCGATCTACCCGTGCCGAACGCTGCCATGACTGAAAAGACCGATGTAGTACTCATCGGTGCCGGGATCATGAGTGCCACCCTCGGCGCACTGCTTCGGCAGTTGCAGCCGGAATGGTCGATCTCCCTGTTCGAGCGGCTCGACGCCGCCGCCGCCGAGAGCAGCGATCCGTGGAACAACGCGGGCACCGGACACTCCGCACTATGTGAACTCAACTACAGCCCGCAGAATTCGGACGGGTCGGTCGATATCAGCAAGGCCATCGACATCAACGAGCGCTTCCAGGTCTCGCGCCAGTTCTGGTCCTACGGCGTGGAGAACGGCATCCTCGGCGATCCCGGCGCGTTCATCAACCCCATCCCGCACGTCAGCTTCGTGCACGGCGCGGACAATGTGGACTACCTGCGCAAGCGCTATGAGGCGCTGTCACGGCACCCGCTGTTCGCCACCATGGAATACATCGACAGCCCGGACGAATTCGCGAAGCGACTACCGCTGATGGCCAAGGGCCGTGACTTCTCCGATCCGATCGCGCTCAACTGGACCAATGAGGGCACCGATATCGACTTCGGTTCGCTCACCAGCGAACTGCTGGCCTACCTCGGCCGCAGCGGGGTGGATCTGGCCTTCGGCCACGAGGTCCGCGACCTCAGTAAGCAGGCCGACGGCTCCTGGCTGGTCACGGTGCGCAACCTGCGCACCCGCCGAACCCGCACGCTCATCAGCAAATTCGTTTTCGTCGGCGCCGGTGGTGGCGCGCTGCCGCTGCTGCAGAAGTCGGGTATCAAGGAGGCCAAGGGTTTTGGTGGCTTCCCGATCAGCGGCCAGTTCATCCGCTGCACCAACCCGGAGCTGATCTCCAAGCACGAGGCCAAGGTCTACGGCAAGGCCGCGGTCGGCGCGCCGCCGATGTCGGTGCCGCACTTGGACACTCGCATCATCAAGGGCAAGCCCGGACTGCTGTTCGGGCCGTACGCCGGGTGGACGCCGAAGTTCCTCAAGGACGGCAAGAACACCGACCTGTTCAAGTCGGTCAAGCCGAACAATATCTTCTCGCTGCTCGGCGTCGGCGTCACCGAACTCGGCCTGACCAAGTACTTGATCAGCGAGCTGCTCAAGTCCGAGGCGGGCAAGGTGGCCACCCTGACGGAGTTCATGCCGCGCGCGGACGGACACGACTGGGAGCTGATCACCGCGGGGCAGCGCGTACAGGTGATCCGGCGCAAGGGCGCAGGCGGTGTGCTCGAGTTCGGCACCGCGGTTATCGCCGCCGAGGACGGCACCATCGCGGGTCTGCTCGGCGCCTCGCCCGGCGCGTCGACCTGTGTGAGCGCCATGATCGACGTGCTGCAGCGCTGCTTCCCGCGGGAGTACGCCGACTGGACGCCGAAGCTGAAGGAAATGGTGCCCTCGCTGGGCGTGAAGCTCTCGGAAAATCAGGCGCTGTTCCAGGAAGTCTGGGATTGGTCGACCAAAACCCTGAACCTGAACGGCGTGTCGGACAACACGCCCAAGCTGTAGGGGTCGCGCCGATCGCCTAGTTGTGATAGCAAGACGCGATGATGTCAACGGTTGCACTCAAACGGTCCTGGGCGCTCGATCTCGACACCGCCACCCTGTACCAGCTGTTGAAGCTTCGCGTCGAAGTCTTTGTCGTCGAACAGAAATGCGCGTATCCGGAGCTGGACGGTCTCGACCTGCTGCCGGAGACGCGCCATTTCTGGCTCGATGACGAGGGTGAGGTCATTTCGACGCTGCGCTTGCTCGAGGAGCACGAGAACGGCGTGAAATCGTTCCGCATCGGGCGGGTGTGCACCGCGGTTCCGGCGCGCGGGCATGGCTACACCACTCGGCTGGTGCAGGCGGCGCTCGCCGAGGCGGGGTCGGCGACGGTGCGGCTGAGTGCGCAGACGTACCTGGTCGATATGTACGCCAAGTTCGGGTTCAAGCCCGATGGCGAGGAGTTCGAGGAAGACGGCATTATGCATCTGCCCATGCGCAGGGGCTGATGCTGGCTGTCGGGTAGATCGTGAGCGCCTCGCGCAATGGTGTCAGCTTGTGCGAGGTGGTCGATGGGGGCGCGTGCAGACGCGGGCATGTGGATCGGTTGCTGGGGGATGCGGGGGCTTGCGAGCCGGTGCTGGGGGTGCGTGGCGGGCTTGCGAGCTGGTCGCTGGGGAGCGCATAGACGCGGGCCGTGAGTGGTCGTGCGGAGGCGGCCTGGGAGGAGGTCGCTGCGGAGCGTGGAGGCGGCCTTTCGGCGTTGGTCGCTGGGCGAGCGCGTGGAGGCGGACGGGCGTGGAGCTGGTCGATGGGGAGCGCGGGGACGGGCTTGCGAGTTGGTCTGGGGACCACGCTGACGCGGTCCTGTGTCGTGGTCGCTAGGGAGCGCGCGGAGGCGGGCTTGCGAGATGGTCTTGGGAGCGCTTTGACGAGGTCGTGTGAGTTGGTCTGGGGAGCGCGTAGACGTGGTCCAGTGAGGTGGTCGTGTAGAGGCGGCCCGGGAGGTGGTCGCTGGGGAGCGCGGAGGCAGGCTTGCGAGTTGGTCTGCGGAGCGCGCTGACGCGGTCCAGTGAGGTGGTCCGCTGGGGAGCCCGTGGAGGCGGGCTTTGAGTTGGGGCTGCCGGCTTGTCGAGCATGGCGCTTTGTGCGGGCGGTGCGTGCTCGACCGGGCGCATGTTCAAGTTGCTACGTCGCACAGGTTGTGACGATGTGAGGCCATCGCCCGGGCATTGAGCTGCGAACGTCGCATGCGGTCCCGCCGCAGGGGTGCCGATCGACAGGCGCGCCGGATGCGCACGGCTCGGCGGCACGGTTCGGGCCGGTGGAGGGTGCTGCCGGGTGGCGGTTCCGGCGCGAATACAGTTGGGACGTGTCCCTGTCCCATATGGAAACCGCGCCGCATGCCCCCTCGCTGACCGGTTCGCGTCCGGATACCGACGGTGCTGCGGGATTCCCTTTCTCGGCGGTGGTCGGACAGGAACGGTTGCAGCTGGCGCTGATCCTGTGCGCGGTGCACCCCGGGATCGGCGGCGTGCTGGTGCGCGGAGAGAAGGGGACCGCGAAATCGACTGTGGTGCGGGCACTTGCGCAGTTACTGCCGCCCGTTGTCGATGAGACCGGTGCGCGGCCCGCTCGGCTGGTCGAACTACCCGTGGGCGCCACCGAGGACCGGGTGGTCGGGTCGCTGGATCTGGAGCGGGTGCTGCGCGATGGTGAGCAGGCGTTCCGGCCCGGGCTGCTGGCGGCCGCACATCACGGCGTGCTCTACGTCGACGAGGTGAATCTGCTGCACGACCACCTGGTCGACGTCCTGCTGGACGCCGCGGCCATGGGGCGGGTGCATATCGAGCGCGATGGGGTCTCGCATTCGCACCCCGCCCGATTCGTGCTGGTCGGCACCATGAATCCGGAGGAGGGTGAGCTACGGCCGCAGCTGCTGGACCGATTCGGGCTTACCGTCGACGTCGCGGCCTCGCGGAATGTGGACATCCGGATGGCGGTGGTGCGACGTCGCCTCGACTACGAGGCGGATCCGGCCGGGTTCGCGGGACGCTATGCCGCCGCCGATCGGGAAGTGGCCGAACGGATTCTCACCGCCCGCGATCGGGTCGCCGCTGTCGCACTCGACAATGTCGAGCTGCGGCGGATTGCCGCGCTGTGTGCATCTTTCGATGTCGATGGGATGCGGGCGGATCTGGTGGTCGCCAGAACCGCTACCGCGCATGCGGCTTGGCGTGGGGCGGATGCGGTGGCCGAGGAGGATGTGCGCGTCGCCGCTGAGCTGGCACTGCCGCATCGGCGGCGTCGGGATCCCTTCGATGAGCCGGGGATCAGCGAAGAGCAGCTGGATGAGGCGATGCGCGAGGCGGGGGAAGAGGCCGCGCGGGCCGAAAAGTCCGGTGGGCGTGACGAATTGGAGCAGTCGAGTTCGGGGGACGACGGCGCGGACAGCCATCCGGACGATGCGGCATCCGATGGCAGCCCGAGCGATGCCGACAACGCGGGTCTGAATGACCATCGGGACGATACGGCATCTGATGGCGGTCCGAGCGATGGCGATGACACCGGCCTGATCGACAACCTGGACGCGGATGGCAACGGTGGCCCGGATGGTGCAGGCCCCGACGATGATGCGGACGGACGTGGTCCCGATGACGATGGTCCGGATTCGCCGAGCGGCGGGCCCGGTGGCGGGCAATCGCCGTCCGCGCGCGTGGGGCGCACCGGCGCACCCACGACATCCGTTGTGACACCGCCACGTTGGGAGGTGCCAGGCGTCGGTGAGGGCGCGGCGGGTCGCCGTTCGCGTGCGCAGACCAGACAGGGCCGCACTGTTCGCTCCAGCGCCGACACCTCCGCTGGCCTACATCTGCTCGGCACCGTCTTCGCTGCCGCGCCGCATCAGCGTTCCCGTGGTCGCGCCGATGGGCCGTTGAGGTTGGCCGCCGATGATCTGCGCGGCGCGTATCGCGAAGGGCGCGAAGGCAATCTGGTCGTCTTCGTGGTCGACGCCTCCGGATCCATGGCGGCCCGGGATCGGCTTTCGGCGGTTACCGGCGCTGTGGTCGCGCTGCTGCGCGACGCTTATCAGCGACGCGACAAGGTCGCGGTGATCACCGTGCGCGGTCAGGAAGCCGAACTCGTCCTGCCGCCGACATCCTCGGTGGACATTGCCGTGCGCCGCCTGTCCGGCATGCGCACCGGCGGCAAAACCCCCCTCGCCGCAGGACTATTGAAGGCGCGCGAAGTCATACACCGCGAGCGCGTCCGCGATCCCCGCCGCCGCCCGATGCTGGTGCTCCTCACCGACGGCCGCGCCACCGGCGGCACCGACCCGGTCCTACGCGCCCGCGCCGCCGCGAATCTGCTCGCCAACGAGGCGATCACCTCGATCGTCGTCGACTGCGAACGCGGCATGATCCGCCTCGGCCTCGCCGCCGATCTGGCCCGCACCCTCCGCGCCGGATACCTGCAACTCGCCGAACTGACCGGCGATTCGGTAGCGAATGTCGTCCGTGCCGGATCGGGTCGTCCGGGTGTCAGTGCGACCCGAGCCGCATGATCGGGGTGCTGCCGCCTGGCCGCCGACGTGGCCCACGTAATGCGTGCCGGATATGTCTCGCTCGGCGAGCTGACCCGCGGTTCGGTAGCGGATGGCGTTCGCATCGGATCGGGTCGTCCGGGTGTCAGTGCGACCCGAGCCGCGTGATCGGTGTGCTGCCGCCTGGCGGTCGACCTGGCTCGCGCTCTACTGGCCGGATATCCCCAACTCGATGGGCTGACCGGCGATTCGGTCGCGGACTTCGTCCGCGCCCGGGCGGCTGTCGCAACGACCCGAGTCACCTGATCGTGTCGATGTCAGTGTCCTGCGTCGAATCCGCGGCGGGCCAACGATATTCGGCAATTCTGTACAAGTCGGCACCGCTTGATCGTGGTGACGCGACCGTCATTGGTCGAACCCGAGCGATCAGTGGTCGTTCCGGGCTTCGACGTACGATTCGCTCGGCGGCGACACCGAAGCCCACGCTGTCAGCTGTGACGGCAGAGCGTCGCATCAGTTTCGGTCGTACGACCGACGATATGCCCGCGAATCGCGAAGGCGCTCTGATCAATCGATTCCCAAGGAGTTTCAATGCCTAAGGGTGTGCCGGAGACGGTTCCGGATGATGGGCTGACCACCCGGCAGCGGCGCAATCAGCCGGTGCTCGCGGTGCATACCGGGCCGGGTAAGGGGAAGTCGACGGCCGCCTTCGGGATGGCATTGCGGGCGTGGAATCAGGGCTTCGATATAGCGGTATTCCAGTTCGTGAAGAGCGCCAAGTGGAAGGTCGGGGAGGAGGCCGCATTCCGCACGCTCGGCCGCCTACACGAGGAGACCGGCACCGGCGCACCGGTCGAATGGCACAAGATGGGCGAAGGCTGGTCCTGGACCCGCAAACAGGGCACCGATGAAGACCACGCCGCCGCAGCCCTAGCAGGCTGGCGCGAAATCGCCCGCAGACTAACCGCCGAACAACACCGCTTCTACGTCCTCGACGAATTCACCTACCCCCTCAAATGGGGCTGGATCGACATCAACGAGGTAGTAGACACCCTAAAAACCCGCCCCGGCACCCAACACATAGTCATCACCGGCCGCGACGCCCCCCAACCCCTACTCGACGCCGCCGACCTAGTAACCGAAATGACCAAACTCAAGCACCCCATGGACGCAGGCCGCAAAGGCCAACGAGGCATCGAATGGTGAACCCCGCGAGAATGCGCTGGTGCAGGTGGGTACTCGACGTTTGCCTGCACCAGTGCATGGTGATCAATTGACCAGCGGGGATTTGTTGGGGAGGCGCGTTCCGGCGGTGGTTATTGCGGCTCCGGCTTCGGGGAGTGGGAAGACGACGCTGGCTACGGGGTTGATCGGGGCGCTGCGGCGGGCAGGGCATCGGGTGGCGCCGTTCAAGGTGGGGCCGGATTACATCGATCCGGGATATCACGGGTTGGCTGCGGGGCGGCCGGGGCGCAATCTCGATCCGGTATTGGTTGGCGCGGAACGCGTTGTGCCGCTTTACCGGCACGGTGCGGATGGCTGTGATCTTGCGGTGGTCGAAGGTGTGATGGGGCTGTTCGACGGGCGCATCGACGAGAACCGATCCGGACCGATCGCCGAGGGATCCACCGCCCAGGTCGCCGGATTGCTCGGCGCCCCAGTGATATTGGTCGTCGATGCCCGCGGCCACAGCCAGAGCCTCGCCGCCCTACTGCACGGCTTCGCCACCTTCGACTCCGGGATCCGCCTGGGCGGCGTCATCCTGAATCGCGTCGGCAGCGAACGCCACGAGGAGGTCCTGCGCGCCGCCTGCGACCGGGTAGGCCTCCCCGTCCTCGGCTGCCTGCCCCGCATGACCGAACTAGAGGTCCCCTCCCGCCACCTGGGCCTCATCCCCGCCGTAGAGCACGGCCCCGCCGCCACCGCAGCCGTCGAAGCAATGACAAATCTCGTCGCCACCCACGTCGATCTCCCCGCCATAGCCCGCTTGGCCCACACAACCGTCACCGGCCCCGCATGGGATCCAGCCACCGCGATCCACGCCGCCGCGGAGTCGCTGTCCGAACGGGATGCACTCGCCGAGAGGAGCGCGTCGCGGCCGGAAACAGGCGCGTCGCAATCGATCACTGGTCGAAGTGATGCGGTTGCCACGGGATCGGGTCGTACCGGAGCGGTGGGAGTCGCCGGGGGCGTGAGCGATGCGGCGGTGGTGGGCACGAGTCGTGGGATTGCGGTGGGCGGTGTGACGGCGCCGGGGGACGGCGGTGGGGCTGCGGGGGTGGGGCTCGGCCCGGTGATCGCGATAGCCGGTGGGCCCGCGTTCACGTTTGGGTATGCCGAGCATCGGGAGTTGTTGGCGGCGGCGGGGGCTCGGGTTGTGGTTTTCGATCCGATGCGTGATGAACTTCCCTCTGGTACATCGGGATTGGTGTTGCCGGGTGGATTTCCGGAGGAACATGCGGCGGAATTGGCGGCGAATACTCAGCTGTTGGCGCAGGTGGGTGCCGGTGCGCGGGCCGGGCTTCCGGTGCATGCCGAATGCGCCGGGCTGCTGTATCTGACCCGCTCGCTCGACGGACACCCGATGGCGGGTGTGGTCGACGCAACGGCGGAATTCGGCCCCCGCCTTACCCTTGGCTACCGAGATGCCGTGGCACTCACCGATTCCGCACTGTGGCGAGCGGGCGAGCGCGTACGCGGCCACGAATTCCACCGCACCCGACTGGTGACCTCCGGCACCGACGCCCCCGCGTGGGGCTGGCACACCGCAGGCGACCGCATCCGCGAGGGCGCCCTCATCCACCGCGTACACGCCTCTTACCTACATACCCACCCCGCCGGAAATCCCGAAGCCACAAGCCGTTTCGTCGCCGCAGCCGCCCACTACACCCGAACTCGTGCCGCCGTTCGGCACCCCTGAGGTGCGAGCCGACGCATCGGCGAATGTGGTCGCATCGCCCAATAGGCAAGCGCGATCACCTGATTTGGCTGTCGGGATCGGGTTCCGGCCCGGGACATCGAGCGAACGCCTGCTGGCTGCGCTGCGAGAAGTGATGGGTGACAAGCCCATTGCCTGTCTCGCGACCATCGACCGGCGTGCTGGGGAGCGTGGCCTGCTCGGTGTCGCGAGCCGGTTGGGTGCTTCGGTCCGTGCCTATGCAGCGGCCGAACTTGCCGAGGTTGATGTTCCCAATCCCTCGGCCCGCACCGGCGACGCGCTCGGTACGGCAAGCGTCGCGGAGGCCGCCGCGCTGCTCGCCGCCGGTGGGCCGCTTGTTATTCCCAGGCGGACGGTCGATGGAATCGTGATTGCCGCCGCGCTCGTCGCCGAATCGCCTTCGGCATAACACAAGTTCAACCTCTGGATGAACGGGCAGCCTGCAGACGTGCCCGGCCAGACGTGCCCGGCCAGACGTGCCCGGCCAGACGTGCCCGGCCAGACGTGCCTTGCCTGCTTATACGTGCCCGGCCCAGATGAGCCCGCTCAGACGCACCTGTGCGAAGAAGCTACTCGGGACGTGCCCGCCCGCTCGGACGTGCCCGCCGGCTCGGACGTGCCCGCCGGCTCGGATGTGCCCGCCGGCTCGGACGTGCCCGCCGGCTCGGACGTGCCCGCCCGGAAACCCTACGGCGCCACGGAACCCCAGTCGGCGAAGCCGGTCGGATCGTGCCGCCCGAGACTCGCGTGCTCGAACAAACCCCACCCCTCGGACTCCCCGCAGCGGGCATGCGCGACGTGGTCGATGACGCCGAAGGGGATGCGGCTTGCGATGGCCGGGTCGGTGAGGTCGTAGGTGCTGTTCGAGGACCAGTCGCGGCCCATCCAGCGGCCGTGCAGCCAGTCCGGGTCGCCGCCGTAGCCGCAGCCGACGTGCAGGGGGACATTGGTGACGGTGCGGATCTCGACCTCGAGCGGCTTACCGTCCTGGGTGGTGAGCTCCAATCGGGCGCCTACAGGATGTCTTGTGCCGGAACGGTATTCGATGTGGTAGCGCGGCCATCCCAACTGTTCGGTGCGGCCGTCCGGGAAGACCCGGACGGCGTCGTTGAGGGTGCGCTTGCCGTCGGGCTCCTCCTGCAGAATCACCACGATGGCGAAATCGTCGAAGCGAATCGGCACATACATCCACCAGAATCCGCCCGAGGGTTCGGCGGCGGCGCGGCCGGGCGGCTCGGGTTCGCCGACCGGGCGGATGCCCCAGGAGCGGTCCCTGGTGCCCATCCAGACGGCCGGGTCGATGGTGAGGTCCGTGCCGTCGACGTGCAGTGTCCCCTCCCACGAGCCGACCTGCGCGAAACGGGTCGCCTGGATGATCGGACGATTGCCGTTGAGGATCAGATGCGGTTGTTCCTCGACGGTGGGAAACGATCCGTGCCAGGTGAGGTCGAAGCCGAGATCGTCGTGCTCGCAGACCACCCGGATCCGCTGCAGCGGTTCCTGTACCTCGATGCGGTAGCCGCCGACGCTCAGGTCGATGCCGCGATCACCGAGCGCGTCGGAGAAGCGGACCGTGCGCTGGATATCACCGCGCCGCACGCAGGCGTACGCGTCGATCACCCCGAGGTTCGGATAGACACCGCCGCCGGTGACGAAGAAGGTGCCGCCATCGCGGTCGTGACCGTTGAAATAGCTTCGGTCGTAGAAGTTCCGGTCGCTGCTGGCGACTCGGGCCATCGACAGATGTGTCTGGTGGATGGGGTATTCATCAAGGGGCGAAGGCGCGGAGCCTGCGGAGCGACCCTCGGGTACAGCCATGATTTCCTCTAATCCCATTCGTAGGTTCCGTCGAGCAGCGCCTCCAGGCTTGCCCGGTGCATTACGTAGTCGTCGCGATCGGGAGTGTCGGTATCCTCGCCGAAGTGGATCATCCGGCGCTTGACCCTGGCCATGACGATCGCGTGCCGCAGCGCCGCGTAGACGATGTAGAAGTCGAGATCGCGAACCGTATATCCGGTGATCTCTTCGTATTTCGCGACAACGTCCGCGCGTCGCAGGAAGTCCGGCAGCCCCGGCTGGTCGAAGCGGGTGGCGATGTCCTGGAAGAAGCGGTGAATGAAGATGAGCCAGGCGATATCCAGTTCACGCGGGCCGAGTCCGGCCATTTCCCAGTCGAGTACGCCGACCGGGGTGAATCCGTCGTACAGCACATTGCCGGGTCGGGAGTCGCCCCAGCTCAGTACGTCGGGGCCGGGATCGGCGGGCCAGTGCGCGTCGAGCCAGTCGAAGGTCCGCTCGATCAGCGGGATCGGGTAGCCGTCATCGGCCAATGCCCAGCGATACCAGTTCCGATGCCATTCGACATGGCGGCGCAGTGCCTGCCCGGGACCGTCCAGCATCGGGAATCGTGTTGCCGGGTCCGGGATTTCGTGCACCTTCGCGATGACCTCGACGGTCTTCGCGGTCAGTTCGGCCCGCTCCTGCGGACTCGCGTCGAACAGCCAGCCGATGAACACATACGGCGGATTGTCCGAGGGCACCCGGCCCTCGATCTGGCGCATTACGAAAAACTTTGTGCCGAGCGCCTTCTCGTCGGTCTCCAGCCAGCACAGTTCGGGCACCGGCACCTCCGAGGCCGCCGCGACCCCTGCCATGATCCGGTATTGCAGTTCCAGGTCATAGGTTTCGAAGACCGGGAACGAATCGGCATCCGGGGTCATCCTGGCCACGAACGAGCCGTGCTCGGTCTGCCCGCCCACACTCCATTCGGCGTCGAACAGCACCGTCGGACTCGACATCCCGGCGCCCTGCGGCCGCGACAGCGCCGAGATCTTGGGCGGGTGATCCGCTCCGACCCTGCCGCCCAGCCAACGGGACAGATCCTCGGCGAGGGTGTCGAGGTCCCGCGCGCTGACGGTCAGCTGCCGCCGCGCGGTGGGGTCCGGATCTTCGGCCATTCTCTGTCCTCCTGACGCATGTGCCTGCGGCGACTGTAACGCGTTCTAGTTGGCGCTTACCGCAAAAATTAGAAGAAAACCTACGACCCTCACTGGGTGAAATTCGGTATTGACATTCCAGCGCGCCGAGTGGTCGGCGGGCGGGCGGTCATACTTCCGGCGGATGCGCATACCCCGGTGGGTCGGGGTGGAGATCGGGGTTTTCCTGGAAGCGCGTGGGGTGAGCGCCCGGATACCGTCGGCAGACGTGGCGTCGTTGGGTGAGAGTGAGGGGATCGATGTGAGTGTGGTCGGTACGGAGGTTCTGGATCGGGAAGACAGCGTCACACCGCTCGGGGAGCCGGCTCGGTGGAATCCGTTGGCCCAGATTGTGTTCCGATTCTGCTTCGTCTATTTCGGCCTGTTCTGCCTGCTGTTTTCCCAGATTCCTTTCGCATTCGCCGGACTACTGGTCGATTCCCTGCCCGACAACGCGGCGCTCTGGGAATTTCGCGTGATGAGCCCGGTCATCGAATGGGCCGGGCGAGGGTTCTTCGATACCGAAGTAGTGTTGCGGGAGAATTCCGGCAGCGGCGATCAGTGGTTCTTCTGGTCGTTCGTCTACTGCTTGCTGATCGTCGCGGCGGTGGCGACGCTCATCTGGACGGTGCTGGACCGGCACCGGCCGAACTATCAGCGGCTGCAGGCCTGGTTCCTGCTCTTCATCCGGATCTGCCTGGGCGGGCAGATGCTGCTGTACGGGTTCGCCAAGGCGATTCCGACGCAGATGCCCGAGCCCTCGCTCGCCAAACTGCTGCAACCATACGGTGAGTTCAGCCCCGCCTCGGTGCTGTGGCATCAGGTCGGGAGTGCACCGACCTACGAGATCTTGCTCGGCTGCGCGGAAGTGCTCGGCGGGCTCTTGCTTTTCGTGCCGCGCACCGCGACGATCGGCGCGATGTTGAGCCTGGTGAGCTTGGCCCAGGTCTTCGTGCTCAATATGACCTTCGACGTCCCGGTCAAGATCCTGGCCTTCCACCTCATGCTGCTGAGCATGGTCCTGCTGGCGCCGCAGGCGCGGCGGCTGGCGAATGTGCTGGTGCTGAACCGGCCGTCCGAACCAGCCACGCAACCGGATCCCTTCCGCGGCAACCGAACTCGATGGATAGCGATCGCACTGCAGGTCGCGCTCGGGGTGTGGATGGCATTGGGTTTCGTGCACACGGGGCTGAAGTACTGGAACGAGGGCGGCGGTGGCAGCCCGAAGCCGCCGCTGTACGGGATCTGGACGGTATCGGAGTTCACCCAGGACGGGGCGCCGGTTCCGCCGCTGACCACCGATGAAACACGTTGGCAGCGAGTCGTTTTCGATGTGCTGGGCATGACCTATCAGAAAATGGACGGCACACTTGTGCCGGTCGTTCCCGCTGTCGACACCGCCGCACATACGATCGCGGTATCCGCGCCGCCGCAGCGCCCGGACGCGCAGCCGAGTTCGATCGCCATGTTCACCTTCGAACAGCCCACACCCGACCGCCTGACGCTGAACGGGCAGTTGAACGGTCGCCCGGTGACCATTTCCCTGCAGCAGGTCGATCTGAACAGCTTCCCGCTGCGCGGCCGTGGGTTCAATTGGGTGCAGGACTACCCGTACTTCCGCTGAAATCCCTTGCCGGAGTGGCGGATCAGCCGATGGTGATGGCATCCAGCCTGGTGCGCAGGAAGGCGGCCGACACCACCGGTTGCAGTCCGCTCACCCGGCCGATCGGCGGCTCGAGCGGGGTGACCACGGCATCGTGATCGAGTTCGTAGAAGTAGATCAGCGAGACCAGATCCTCCTCGGGCGCTTCCGGTTGCGGTGGCTGCACCCGATGCCTGCCGGACGGCCAGCGTTCGCCGCTCCAATAGGCGAGCAGGTCACCGATATTCACGGTCAGCGCGGCCGGATCGTAGGGTGCGTCGGCCCAGCCTCCGGCTTCGGTGTAGATCTGCAATCCGCCTGCGCCGGGCTCGCGATCGAGCACGGTGACCGTGCCGAAATCGGTATGCGGGCCGATGCGGTACTGACCGGGTTCAGGCGCGCCGACCGCGCTGAGCGGCGGGTAGTGGTTGATATTGCAGGTCCAGGTAGGACGTGCGGCCAGACCCTGGAAAGGGTTGGCGGGCAACTCGAGTGCGGCGGCGAAGAGAGCGAGCAGTTCATCGGAGAGGGTGCGCATGGCGGCGGTGTAGGCGGTCATCAGCTCGCGCAGTTCGATCACCTCCTCGGGCCAGACATTGGGCAGGAACCAGACCTCGTCGACCTCGGGATCGCCGGTGCGGGTGTCGGCGCCGACGGCGTAGGTCTCCTTGAGATCGGGTGGCGTTTCGGTGCCCTCGGCATAACCGTTGGCCTCCTTGCCGGGACCGATCCAGCCACGGCCGCCGACGGTGACCGCATAGCGCTGCTTGACCTCGTCCGGTAGCGCGAAGAAGCGGCGGGCCGCCGCGCGCACCTGCGCGGGCAATTCCGCCGGTATGCCGTGCCCATAGACGAGCAGAAATCCGGCGCGACGCAACCCCAAGTCCACATCGCGTTCGACTTCGGCGGCGGCCGATCCGCCCACCCGCCACCGGGCGAGGTCGATCGAGGCGATCGCGTTCATGCTTCGGTCCCTTCTGTTCGGCCAGCGCTACCGTGCGGGAATGCTCGACGGAAGTGTTCTGTCGCTATGCGTCGATCTGGTCGGACACTCCGATGTCTTCGTGCCAGAGCAGTGGTTGGTCGGCGATGAACTCGGTCATCAGGTCGATGCAGCGCTGGTCTTCGAGCACGGTCACCGCGACGCCGTGTTCGGCCAGCCAGTCGTGACCGCCGTGGAAGGTCTGCGACTCCCCGATGATGACCGCTCCGATGCCGAACTGGCGTACCAGCCCGCTGCAGTACCAGCAGGGCGACAGGGTGGTCACCATGATGGTCGAGCCGTAGTCGCGGCGACGGCCCGCATTGCGAAACGCATCGGTCTCGGCGTGGATGCTGGGGTCGTCGGACTGCACCCGGCGGTTGTGCCCGCGTCCGAGCAGAGTGCCGTCCGCCGCGAACAGGGCCGCGCCGATCGGGATCCCGCCTTCCGCCAGCCCCCGCAGCGCCTCGTCATAAGCCACCGCTAGCAGTTGCTGTGCCGTTATCGCCTGCGTCATGGCTCCAACCTCCAGGAACCGGGCGGCTATCGCAACGTACAGTTCGTCCGCTCAGATCAACGGCCGGAGTGACAAGATGACCATATGTTGCCCACCGTCCGCGAGCTACTCGCCGACCAGTTCAGTGCGGCCGATCCGCTCGTTCTCGCTGGTCACCGTAGATTGGGGCGGTCGGTTCGCTGGGTGCACTCCAGCGAGATCTACGAGATCAGCCCGCTGCTGTCCGGTGGTGAACTGCTGCTCACCACCGGCCTGGGCCTGGCCGGTGTCGATGCGGGGACGCGGCGGCACTATCTGCGCGAGATCGCGGGCCGCGGGGTCACCGGGGTGGCGTTCGAGTTGGGGCGCACCTTCGACGCGATGCCGCCGGATATGGTCGCGGAGGCCTCGCGCAATGGGCTGCCGCTGATCGCGCTGCGCGCTGTGGTGCCGTTCATCGACCTGTGCCGGGCGGCCAATACCGAGATCGTGTCGCGCGAGGTGTCGGCGCTGCGTTTGCTCAACGAGCTCGCGCGCGATGTCACCAGGGAGCTCGCGGCGGGTAACGGGTTGGCGCATCTGCTCGCCAGGATCGGTGCGACTACCGGCTGTGCGTTGATCGTGACCAGCGGCAATGGTGCGTTGATCGCGGCGCACGGCGTCGATGATGATCGATCGGCGTGGGCCGCCGTCGAAGCGGCGGTCGCCTCGGCGCCGATCCGTGCGCGGGAGAACAACTGGGGAACGCTCACGGCGGGACCGGGATCCGTGCTCGACGAGGCCACGCTGGCGCAGGTGCTGGAGCAGTCCGCGCCGAGCCTCGGCTTGGCCCTGACGAATTCGGGTGCGCCGACCGGTCGGCCGCAGCTTGCGGCGATGACCCTGCTGGCGGATCTATTGGACGGCAAGCCGATTCGGCAGGCGGATCTGAAGGTGCGCGGTACCGCAGCCGGAGTTCCTGCGCTGTCGGGACGGATACTGGTCCCGGTTGCGCTCGACGCGCCTGATGCGCGTATTGCCGCGCGTCTATTGGATACCGCGGCAAAGGAACTCGGTAGGTCGGGGCTGGTCGGGGAGGTTCATGCCACGACGTATGGGCTGCTCACGGTCGAGCGAGGTGGTGCGGATCCGGTCGGTGAGACAGTACGCGTACTGCGAAAGTCGTTTGCCACCAATACCGTCGAAGGGGTCACGATCGTGGTCGGCGATCCTTGTGAGTTCACCGCACCCGCACTCACCGGCTCGCTGCAAGCCACACGCGCCGCACTCCGGCTCGCGACGCTTCATCGCCGGGATCGGCTGGCGGGCGGTCCGATCTCGACCTGCCGTGAGCTGGCCACTGAGTTGGTGGTCGAATCTCTGCCGGAATCCGAACGAACTCGCTTGATAGCCACCACCGTCGCACCCCTGATCGCCTGGGACGCAAGCCATCACAGCGATTTGTCCCGCACCCTGGAGGTCTACCTCCGGCACGGCGCCAGCCCGACTCGCAGCGCCACCGCCTTGCATATCGGACGCCAATCTCTCTACCAACGCCTCGACCGCATCCGCGAACTCCTCGGTTACGACCCGAGCGACCCGGCATTGGCCGGAACTTTGCTGCTAGCCCTGTGCGCCCACCGACTCGCCGCAGTGCGCTGACGCGCCGTAGGCGTCGGAAAATCCCAGCAATACAGCAGTTTTCGTCGGTGGGCTCACGTACGGTGATGCCACCTCTCTTCGAGGGGCGGAGGACTCGGTCCTACTCCGCGCCCAGAAGGGAGGTGGTGGGGATGGCGAAACATCGCCGGAAAAAGAGCAAGGCCCCGGTCGACTACGGCATCTGTCTCGGATTAGCTGCCGTCATCGCCGGGGCCCTCGTTCTGGTCCGCTGGTTGCGGGCTAAGTAAACCCCATAAGATGGGACGTCGTAGCAGCGGCGTCCCATCGCCAGCATCACTCGCGTGATAGCTCAACTGTACGGCCTACGCCTGATCAGGTCCACTGAATCGGCGATCGTCGGCCCATATACCGCCCCGACACGGTCACTCGGTAGCCGCGGCGACCGAATCGTCGGCAGAGTTACCCGGCCGCGCGAGCAGCAAATAGGCGGCTCCAGAAAGCAGGAAGCCGACGAAGAAGGTGATATCGCCGAGGTCCGGTAGCTCGCGAACCGCGTAGCCGGTGAACTTGGCTTGGTTGGAAAACAACAATACGGAGATGACCAGACCGATCAGGAATGCTGCCACACCACCCCAATTGGTGTAGGAGCGGTTGTACAGCAGACCGTCGAGTTTGCGGCCGTGTCGCAGGTATTGGTCAGCGAACATGACGCCGAGCCAGGGACCGATCCAGTAGGCGACGACGAGCAGGAACGCTTCGTAGCTGGCTGCCGCATCGGGCAGTGCCCACCACGCGACCAGAAATCCGATAGCGCCGAACGCGATCGATACAACGGCCCGCTGGGTACGCAGCGGCAACTTGACACCAATTGTCACGAAAGCCATTGCACCCGAATACACATTGAGCGCATTGGCGGCGACGGCCCCGATGGCGATCGCCAACAATGTCAGATCGGCAAGCGCCGTAGGCAGATTCGCCGTGAAGATATCGGTCGGACTGCCGGCAACCGTGCTGGTGATGGTCGCCGAGGCGGCACCGAGCACCGACAGCCACAGGCAGGAGACGAACAATCCGGCCGCCGCGTATCCGCCCGTCGCGACCTTCGACACCGTGGCGGGCAGATAGCGAGAGTAGTCCGCCGCGTATGGATTCCAGCCACCCGCGTACCCGAACGCGGTGCCGACGGTGAGCAGGAACCCGCCGATACCGCCCACGCCACCGGACGGCGCCGCGGCACCTAGGTCGGCCTTGGTGAAGATCACGACCGTCACGATCAGGAACACCATGGCCAGCACCGGGAACACGATCCGCTCGAACGCGTGCACCAAATTGTGACCGGAGACGGCAAATCCGGTCTGCGCCACCACGATCAGCGCCAGTGCGGCGACTTTGGGCATCCCGGTCAGTGTGCTCAGCGCGAACGCACCGCTGACGCTATTGGTGGCGAACCAGCCGACGCCGCACATGATCGACATGAATGCCGCGGGCAGCGCGTTGCCGCGATAGCCGAATGCCGTACGGCCCAAGACCATTTGCGGCACACCGAATAGTGGGCCACGCGCGGACAATGCGTAATGTGCGGCCGCGCCGAGTCCGACGCCGACTGCCAGCCCGAGTCCGGCTTGCCAGAAGTTCATGCCGAAGGCGGTCACCGACAGCACGCCGATGAAGATGGTGGCGAACTCCAGGTTCGGTGAGGTCCAGGTCCAGAAGAGTTGGCGCGGGGTGCCGTGCCGCGCGTCGTCGGGAATGTATTCGTTGCCGCCCGGTTCCACCGCGATGACGCGATCGGCGTATTCGGAGGCCAGCGGCGTGTCATCGGTCAATGCCATCCCTGAACACTGGTTGCTGACCGGGTTCCGGACAACCGTCGAATCGTACGCCAGCGCGAGCTTCGCTGCGGACAGTTCGTCGCGACGTCAGTGCACTGTGCTGGTTTGGTTGCTCCAGTTCGGTGATGAGGCCAGAAATGGGCCGGTGCCCGTGACGAATATGCTGCGGGCGGTGGTGTCGCCACGGAGTTCGGCCAGCAGCCAGGCGGTCGGATAGCCCAGGTATCCGTACACCCCGGTGGTGCACGAGAAGGAAGCTCGAGCGCAGTCCGGTTGGCCCTGAATATCGTTGTGGTTCAACCCGTTCAGCGTGCCCCATGCCTTCGGCACGGTTGCCGCCTCGTAATACGCCCGATTCGACTGCAACCCGCTGGACTCCCACGGCCGTAGCTGATCCGACGGTGAAATGAATGTATCCGCCGAGCCGTTCACCAAGAACAGCGAACCCGAACTCAGGCTTCGAGTGTCGGCACAGGTGCCCGAGCACCAGATCCGGGCGGGCAATTCGAACGGAATCACGGTCTTGATCGCCCCGGCCGATTTGATCATCGCGTTGAGTACACCGTTCGCGCCTTGCGAATGGCCCAGCGCGCCGACCGCCGTCGGGTCCAGCTTTCCGAAGAATGCGCTCGACGGATCCTGTGCTCGGTCCAGCAGGTAGGTGAGCGACGAGAGTATGTCGACCCCGGACCCGGTCTGCCGATTCTCCGTCGCGATCACGACGAATCCCCACGACGCCAAATGTCGCAGCAGATGGCCGTATTGGCTCGGCACCGCATCGGTGCCGTTGCCCCACACCACGATCGGATGCCGAGTAGCACCGAGATCGCTCGGGTACCAGATGTCGTACTCGGCCCCCGTCGAATCACAACAACCGAATCCGATCTCTTCGGTGACCTCCGAGGGGCCCGCCTGGAAGTACATCGATTCGACTCCGTCGGCAGGCGTATAGGCCGCCGGATCCGCCTGCGCGCTACCACCCGTCGCGAGCCAGCCGATCAACAGCACCGATACCGCCGCACGGACCACCCGGCCCCAGCGATTCATGTGCCGAAGTATAAGGACCGCTCGAGCCGAAATCTGGTTGGGGCAAGGACCGTCGGCATCCGCCTGATGTCGGCCTGCCTGCTGGTCGCGGATCGCCAGCTCACGGGCGATGCCTTGCCGCGCAGTTGCTGTGGCGGGTGAGTGCCGAGAGCGCACACGCAGGACGTAGGCTCGAACACTGTGCCGAACACGCCTGTACCCACCGATGACCAGTCGGAACACGACTCCGATGCGCGTCCAGCCAGCGATCCGAACTACCTGGTCGGGCTCGATCTCAATGGGCGGCGTGTGGTCGTGGTCGGTGGCGGGACGGTGGCGCAGCGCAGGCTCGGGTTGCTGATCGCATCCGGGGCGGATGTGCATGTGGTCAGTCGCGAAGTCACCCCGGCGGTGGAGGGTATGGCGACATCGGGGCAGCTCACGCTGACCTTGCGTGCCTATGCCGATGGCGATCTGGATGGCGCCTGGTACGCGATCGCCTGCACCGATGAACCGGAGACCAATGCCGCGGTGGTCGAGGAGGCCACCCGGCGGCGGATCTTCTGTGTGCGCGCCGACAGTGCCCGGCTCGGCACCGCGGTGACTCCCGCGACCGCCCGGCACGACGGACTCACCCTCGGTGTGCTGGCCGGTGGCCAGCATCGGCGCTCGGCGGCGGTGCGCAATGCGCTGCTGGAGGCGCTGCAATCGGGTGTGGTGATCGATGATTCGACGCCGATCACCCCGGGCGTCGCGCTGGTCGGCGGCGGTCCCGGCGATCCGGATCTGATCACGGTGCGCGGCCGCCGCCTGCTCGCGCGCGCGAATCTCGTTGTCGCCGACCGGCTCGCACCGCCGGAGCTGCTGGCCGAACTCGGTCCTGATGTCGAGGTGATCGATGCGGCGAAGATTCCGTACGGGCGGGCCATGGCGCAGGAGGCGATCAATTCCGCGCTGATCGAGGGTGCGAAGGCGGGCAAATTCGTGGTGCGGCTCAAGGGTGGCGACCCGTATGTCTTCGGCCGTGGCTATGAGGAACTCGAGGCCTGCGTCGAGGCGGGCGTTCCGGTGACCGTGGTACCGGGTATCACCAGCCCCATCTCCGTCCCCGCCGCCGCGGGCATCCCGGTGACCCATCGCGGCGTCACCCATGAGTTCGTCGTGGTGAGCGGCCATGTCGCACCCGACCACCCGGATTCGCTTGTCGACTGGCCCGCCCTGGCCCGGCTGCGCGGCACGATCGTGCTGATGATGGCGGTCGAGCGCATCGAACAATTCGCGACCGCGCTGATCGAGGGCGGCCGCCCCGCCGACACCCCGGCGACCGTCATCCAGGAGGGGACCCTGCGCACCCAGCGCGTCCTGCGCGCCGACCTCGGCACCGTCGCCGCCCGCGTCCGCGAGGAGGGCATCCGCCCGCCCGCGATCGTCGTCATCGGCCCCACGGCAGGTTTTTCGGCCGATTCCGTCGAGCCGCGCGCCGCGTCATCGGCCGAGTAGCACAGACAATTGGGGCTTGTCACAAGGCCCAGCGGCTTCCGCTATGACTGCGCGAATCGCACCCGCGCGGGCGCGGAGGTGAGACCGGTATCAATTACAGTGGCTCACCGTGCTCGATAATCCCGCGGCGACGATGAAGTATCCGGTGACGGAGCGGGCCTTTGGTCTCGCGATTCTGGTGTTGAGCGGGTTGCAGCTGATGGTTGTGCTCGACGGCACGGTGGTGATCTTCGCCCTGCCGCGACTGCAGCAGGAGATGGGGATGACCAGCGCGGGGGCCGCATGGACGGTGACCTCGTACGGACTGACCTTCGCCGGTCTCATGCTGCTCGGCGGGCGACTCGGCGATGCATTCGGGCGTAAGCGGATGCTGATGGTCGGCGTCGGATTGTTCACGGTCGCGTCGCTGCTCTGCGGACTCGCGCAGAGTCAGGCCATGCTGATCGCGGCGCGCGCGGTACAGGGTGCGGGTGCCGCGATCGCGGCGCCGACGGCGTTCGCGCTGGTGGCGACGACCTTCGCGCCCGGAAAGGCGCGCAATCAGGCGATCGCGTTCGTCGGCTCGATGGTCGGTATCGGCTCGGTCGGCGGTCTGGTGGTCGGCGGTGCACTGACCCAGTTGTCCTGGCGCTGGATCTTCCTGATCAATGTGCCGATCGGCACATTGATCATCATCGGTGCGCTGTTCCAGCTCGCGGACACCGAACACCACCGGTCCCCACTCGATATCCGCGGCGCGGTGCTCGGCACCCTGGCCTGCGCCTCGATCGTCTTCGGCGCGACCGAAGGGCCGGAAATGGGCTGGGGCAGTCCGGCGATCATCGGCGCGCTGGTGGCGGGTGTGGTGCTGCTCATCGTCTTCGTGGTCGTGGAGCGCACCGTCGACGATCCACTGCTGCCGTGGTCGCTGTTCGACAGCCGCGATCGGATCACCACCTTCGCACTGATCTTCCTGGCCGGTGGTGTGCTCGGCGCGATGACGTTCTTTGTCGCACAGTTTCTGCAGAATGTGCTCGGCTACGGCCCGCTGGTGGCCGGTGTCGCCTCGATTCCGTTCACGATCGGGATCGGCGTCGGCGGCGCGCTGGCCTCCAAGGCGGCGTTGGTCGTCGCACCGCGCTGGCTGCTGTGCGGCTCCGCGTTCGTGTTGTCGGCCGGACTGCTGGTCGGTTCGCAGCTCGATGGCGGTGTGAGCTACCTGACCGTCCTGCTGCCGCTGCTGATCGTGATCGGTTTCGGCGTCGGCGTCGCGATGGTGCTCGCGCCGCTGTGCGTGTTGGTCGGTGTGCCGCCGTCGGATATCGGTCCGCTGTCGGCGGTGGGCCAGATGTTCATGAATTTGGCGACGCCGGTATTCATCGGGCTGCTCACTCCGATCGCGGCCTCGCGCACGATGTCCATGGGCGGGCGCACCGGAAAGGCGGCGGATATGAACGAGGCCGAGATCTTCGCGCTCGGCAGCGGGTACACGCTGGTCCTCGCGGTCTGCTCACTCGTCGCGGTCGCGGCCGGCTTCATCGCGCTGATGCTGCGTTTCACGCCGACACAACTGGCCGAGGCGCAGCATGCGCAGGAGGAATCGCAGCGGACCGGGTCCATGCCGGTCATCCCGCGGACCGGGCCGATTCCGGTCATCCGTCGGTCCTGACTACAGTGGCTGACTGTGCCAGACAATCCCGCGGCGACGCGTTATCCGGTGACGCGGCGGGCGTTCGGACTCGCAATTCTGGTGCTGAGCGGGTTGCAGCTGATGGTCGTGCTCGACGGCACGGTGGTGATTCTCGCGCTGCCCCGACTACAGGACGAACTGGGATTATCGAGTTCGGGTAGCGCCTGGATGGTCACCGCCTACGGCCTGCCCTTCGCAGGTCTGATGTTGCTCGGCGGCCGGATCGGTGACTCGTTCGGCCGCAAGCCCATGTTCATCGCCGGGGTCGCGCTGTTCACACTGGCCTCACTGCTGTGCGGACTCGCCCAGAACGATGGGATGCTGATCGCGGCCCGCGCGATCCAGGGCACCGGTGCGGCGCTCGCGGCCCCGACGGCACTGGCCCTGGTGGCGACCACCTTCGCACCCGGCCGGGAGCGCAACAAGGCGATCGCGATCTTCGGCTCGATGATGGCGGTCGGCTCGGTCGGCGGTTTGGTGATCGGCGGCGCGCTGACCGAGGCGAGCTGGCGGTGGATATTCCTGATCAATGTGCCGATCGGGGTGATGATCCTGTGGGGTGCGCTGTTCCAACTGCGCGATACCACCCACCATCGACTACCCCTGGACGTGCGCGGCGCGGTGCTCGGCACGGCGGCGTGCGCGTCCTTGGTATTCGGTGCGACCGAGGGACCCGAATTCGGCTGGGACAGTCCGATCATCATCGGCTCGCTGGTCGCCGGTGTGGTGCTGCTGATCTGCTTCGTTCTCGCCGAGCGGTGGGTCCGCAATCCGCTATTGCCCTGGTCGCTGTTCGATCACCGCGACCGCAACGCGACCTTCGGTGCGATCCTGCTGGCCAGCGGAGTGCTCGGCGCGACAACCTATTTCGCGGGTCTGTTCGTCCAGAATGCCGTCGGATACAGCCCGCTGGTCGCCGGGCTCGCCTTCATTCCATTCACCATCGGCGCGGGTATGGGTACCGCGCTCGCCTCGAAACTGGCGATGACCGTGGCGCCGCGCTGGCTATTGAGCGGTGCCGCGGCGATCATGGTCGCCGGATTGCTGTTCGGCTCGACCCTGGACCGCGGCGTGCGGTACCTGCCGACGCTGCTGGTGCTGTTCATCGTCATCGGATTCGGCATCGGCGTGGCGGTGGTGATGGTCCCGCTGTGCGTGCTGGTCGGTGTGCCGCCGAGGAATATCGGACCGCTGACGGCGGTCGGCCAGATGTTCATGAATCTGGGCACACCGATCGCGATCGGACTGCTCGCACCGGTCGCCGCCACCCGCACGCTGTCACTCGGTGGCACCACCGGCAAACCCTCCGACATGACCCCGGCCCAACTCGATGCCCTCGGCAGCGGTTACACGCTGGTACTTTTCGTCGCCGCGTTCGGCGCGCTGCTCGTCGGTCTGATCGCGCTGACCTTGCGATACACCGCAGCGGAGGTGGGGCAGGCGCAGCATGCTCAGGAGGCGGCCAAGCAGGGGTGATCCGCTCGGCCGTCGGCTCACAGGCGGCCGGCGACCTTGTGCGGGGTGACCCGGACGATCACACGGGGTCCGTCATTGACGGAGGCGGGGTTGAATTCGACGTACGGGAGTCCGTGGTAGTGGTTCGACAGCTTGTTCGGGAGTGCCTTGTCCGGATCGGGTGTCAGGGTGGCGGTGCCGCGAATCTCCGCGTACACGTACGGGTTCTCCGGCGGATTGATCATGATGGTGATCCGCGGGTCGCGGGCCAGGTTCTTGCCCTGCTGGCGATCCACGGTGGTGGAGAACAGCAAGTCATCGCCGTCGCGCTCGAGCCAGATGACGGTCAGATGCGGTTGTCCGCTCGGCCCGATCGTGGCCGCGGTCGCATACACCTTGGCCTCGTCCAGATACTTCTTCAACTCATCGGAAAGCACAGCACTGGTCATGCGGGGGTGAAACGTCCGGCCGATCAAGGACATTCCCGATCCGATCGGCCGGACGCGCGCTAGGTATTGTCGGATCAGGCCGCAGGCGAGGCCCGGGCCGCTGCCGAATAATCTGCTCAGTCCACGTGCCCGTCGGCAATTGAAAGCACCTGGTCGAGGATAGCCAGCCCCTCCTTCGCCTCCGCCTCGCCGATGACGCACGGCGGGACCACATGCAGCCGATTGAAATTGACGAAGAGCAGCAGGCCCGCCGCCTTCGCCGCGGCGACCGTCGCCGACATCGCGGTGCTGGTGCCGCCATAGGGGGCCAGCGGTTCGCGAGTTCGCCTGTCCCGCACCAGTTCCAGCGCCCAGAACACGCCCGTACCGCGCACCTCACCGATGCTGGGATGGCGTTCGGCGAGTTCGTGCAGACCCGGACCGAGGACTCGCGCACCGATATCGGCGGCATTCTCCACGATTCGCTCGTCGCGCATCGCGTTGATGGTGGCGACCGCGGCCGCCGTCGCCAACGGATGACCCGAATAGGTCAGCCCGCCCGGGTAGGGGCGATCATCGAAGCTCGCCGCGATGGCCGGACTGATCGCGACACCGCCGAGCGGCACATAGCCGGAGTTCACCCCCTTGGCGAAGGTCACCAGATCGGGGACGACACCGTCGAAATGCGCTATGGCGAACCACTTTCCGGTGCGACCGAAACCCGACATCACCTCATCGGCGATGAAGACGATGCCGTACTTATCGCACAGCTCCCGCACACCCGCCATATATCCGGCCGGTGGCACCATGATTCCCGCGGTGCCGGGGATGGATTCGAGCACGATCGCGGCGATCGTATCCGGCCCCTCGAATGCGATGGTCTGCTCGAGATGCGCCAAAGCGCGTTCGGCTTCCTCGGATTCGGTGCTCGCGTGGAATTGCGACCGGTACAGGAACGGGCCGAAAAAGTGGACGACCCCGCTATTGCCGTGGTCATTGGGCCAGCGTCGCGGGTCGCCAGTGAGGTTGATCGCGGTCTCGGTGCCGCCGTGATAGGAGCGGTAGCGCGCGAGCACCTTGTAGCGCCCGGTATGTAGGCGCGCCATCCGGACCGCATGCTCGACGGCATCGGCGCCGCCATTGGTGAAGAAGATCTTGTTCAGCTCGCCCGGGGTCCGCTCGGCAATGAGCCGGGCGGCCTCGGAGCGGGCGTCGTTGACGTGCTGCGGTCCCACGGTGCACAGCTTGGCGGCCTGTTCCTGTACCGCGGCAACGACTTTCGGATGCTGGTGACCGATATTGGTGTTCACCAGCTGCGAGGAGAAATCGAGCAGGCGGTTGCCATCGCCATCCCAGACGTAGCAGCCCTGGGCCGCGGTGATGGTCATCGGCGTCAGCTGTGCCTGCGCGGACCAGGAGTGGAATACGTGGCGACGGTCGAGCTCGTAGGCGCGCGCGGCGGCCCGCCTGGCATCCTCGGCTGTCAATCCATTCGGGAGGGTCATCGGCGAGTTCTCCTGCGTGAGTCGAGGACCGGCTACTTGTTCTGCGGGAATCCGAGTTCGAGTCCGCCGTGGCTCGGATCGAGCCAGCGCGTCGTCACGGCCTTGGCCCTGGTGAAGAAGTGCACGCCCTCGGTGCCGTGCGCGTGCGAATCGCCGAACAGCGAGTTCTTCCAGCCGCCGAAGCTGTAGTAGGCCATCGGAACCGGGATCGGCACATTGATGCCGACCATCCCGACCTCCACCTCGTTGTGGAAGCGCCGCGCCGCGCCGCCGTCATTGGTGAAGATCGCGGTGCCGTTGCCGTAGGGGTTGTCGTTGATCAGGGCCAGCGCCTCGTCGTAGCTGTCGACACGCACGACCGACAGCACCGGGCCGAAGATCTCATCGGTGTAGACGCTCATCTCGGTGCCGACGTGATCGAGAATCGTTGGCCCGAGCCAGAATCCGTCCGCCTCCCCGTCGGCACGAACGCCGCGTCCGTCGAGAACGACAGTGGCACCGGCGGAATCGCCCGCATCGATATAGGCGGCGACGCGATCGCGGTGCGCACGGGTCACCAGCGGGCCCATATCGGTATCGCGGGTGCCATCGCCGGTCTTGATGGTCTTGGCGCGCTCGGTGATCTTGGCGACCAGTTCGTCGCCGACCGCGCCGACCGCGAGCACCACGCTGATCGCCATACAACGCTCACCCGCGGAGCCGAATCCGGCGTTCACTGCGGCGTCGGCGGCCAGATTCAGGTCGGCGTCGGGCAGCACGACCATATGGTTCTTGGCGCCACCGAGCGCCTGTACGCGCTTGCCATTGGCGGTGCCGCGCTGGTAGACGTACTTCGCGATCGGTGTCGAGCCGACGAATGAGACGGCCTTGATATTCGGATTGTCGAGCAGTTCGTCGACCGCGACCTTATCGCCCTGCAGCACATTGAAAACCCCTGCGGGCAAACCGGCCTCGTGCCACAGCTCGGCCAGCCACAGCGAAGAGGACGGATCCTTCTCACTCGGCTTGAGCACCACGGTATTCCCGGCGGCTATCGCGATCGGGAAGAACCACATCGGCACCATCGCCGGGAAGTTGAACGGTGATATCACCGCGACCGGGCCGAGCGGCTGGCGGATCGAGAAGATATCCACCTTCGTCGACGCATTCTCGGTGAATCCGCCCTTCACCAAATGCGGGATACCGCAGGCGAATTCGACCACCTCGAGGCCGCGGGTCACCTCGCCGAGCGCATCGGAGCGCACCTTGCCGTGCTCGGCCGTGATCAGCTCGGCGAGTTCTTCCTTGCGTTCATTGAGCAGTTCGCGGAACCGGAAAAGGATCTGGGTGCGCCGCGCCAGCGAGGTATCGCGCCAGTCCGGAAACGCTGCCTTGGCCGATTCGATCACCGCCCTGGCATCCTCGACACCGGCCAGCGCGACCTGCCCGGTCACCACCCCGGTCGCCGGATTCGTCACCGGCGCGGACGCCGAACTCGTGCCAGCAAAGGGCTTGCCGTCGAGCCAATGCGCGATTGTCTGCATATTTCCTCGATTCGTTCGTGAGCGTTGGGGGTGTCGTCGACCGCTGAGCTGTTGGGTGCCGATGCACCGTTGTCCCCGGCTGGTCACCGGGATCCGGGACGCGCCGTGGGCGGTGCTGCACGGATGCTTCGATCGGATCCCAGGGTTCGCCGGGGTGGGGTCATCTGGTTGTGGCTGCCGGGCTTGCCGGTCGGGCTGGCGGCGATCGTTGCCGTTCAGCGGTGTGCCGGTGGTGACGGTGTGTCGGATGCTGTTGTGGTCCTAACTCTGCACTATGGACCGGCCAAATCGACCCAACGATCTGTACGTGATTTCGGATCTTGTTTTACAATTTGTAGGTGCTGCTCTCCGTTGCCGATGTGCTGGCCATGCCGGTCGTGCGCGCGGGCGAGCCGCAGGTCGTCGGTGGGGGATCGCTGGATCGGCCGGTGCGGTGGGTGCACGTCAGTGACCTGCCGGATGTCGCCGAACTGCTGGTCGGCGGGGAACTGATGCTGACCACGGGCTTGGCACTGACCGGTGGTGACGAATCGACGGTCGCCTATCTGCGGTCGCTGGCCGCGGCGGGGGTGGCCGGGCTGGTTGTGGAACTCGGCGATGCTGTGCCGGAGTTACCTCGGGTGGTCGTGGAGCTGGCCGATGAACTCGAGCTGCCGGTGGTCGCGCTGCATCGGGTCACCCGATTCGTGGAGATCACCGAGGCGGTGCACCGGGTCATCGTGGCCGACCAGTACGCCGAACTGGAGTTCGCGCGCACCGTGCACGAGACGTTCACCGAGTTGAGTGTGCGCCGGGCCTCGCTGGCCGAGATCGTCAAAACCGCCGCGGACATGCTCGATTCCTCGGTGGTGCTGGAAGATCTGGCGCACCGGGTACTCGCGCTCACCGCCCGGCATGCCAGTACCTCGACGATCCTGGAGAACTGGGAGACCACCTCGCGACTCTGGCCCGACAGGTGGGATGTGGTCGCGGTCGGCCCGCATACCCAGCGGTGGGGTCGGCTGATTCTGCGATCGAGTCGGGTCCCGACGTCGCGGGCGCGCATGGTGCTGGAGCGCGCGGCCCAGACGCTGACGCTGCACCGGATGATCGACAAGGACCGCTTTGGCCTGCATCGGCAGGCGCAGACCGGACTCATCGACGATATGGTCAATGGCCGTGTACTCGACGAGCGCGATGCGCAGGCCAGGGCGGCCGCGCTGGGTCTGCTGACCCGTCGGGTGAACTACGTTCCGCTCGCGGTAGCCGTCGCCGCCCTCGCCGAAGCCGACCAGGTCGCCAGGCAGCGCCGCAGTGCCGGCGTGCTGGACGCGGTGACCCACGGGCTCGGACTGTCGAAGGCGACCGCATTGACCGCGGCCGAGCACGGCGATCGGGTCGGCATGGTGCTCGCGGTTGTGCGCAGCGCCGATCTGGACGACACGCTCCGTGCCGTATGCACGGCGATCACCGCCGAGGTGCGGCGGGTGGACGGGGTGCACCGCGTGGTCATCGGCGTTGGCGCCGAGGGGGATTCGCTGCTGGATACCGCGCGCGAGTTGGCGCACGCGTCGCACGTCGCCGAGGTTGCGCTGTCGCTGGAGTCGTCGGTATCCGATTTACCGCGCTCACGGGGCACGGCGGGGGTGCGCTCCGCTATCGCCTCGGGGCCTGTCGCTCGCGTGGCAGAGCCGCGGCCGTTCTATCGCAGCGGCGATATCCGATTGCGCGGACTGCTCTCGCTGATCCGCAATGAACCCGGTGTGCAGAGTTTCGCCGAAACGGAGCTGAGTGCGTTGCTGCGCTACGACATTCAGCATGCGGCGGATCTGACGCGCACGCTGCGGCAGTTCCTCGATGTGGCGGGCAATAAGACCGAACTCGCCAAGCGGCTCAATATCAGCAGACCGACCCTCTACGATCGGCTCGCCCGCATCGAGCGGATCCTCGACGTCGACCTCGAGGACGGTGAATCCCGTACCTCGCTGCACACCGCACTGCTCATTCGCGACCTGTCCGCCGACGCCGACATGCTCTAGCCGAACCGGAATTCCCTCTGCAATTAGCCACTTCTCGCCTAGCACAGCCGCACCGCTGTCGAACGCTCGAGGAATGACAGCGCCTCTGCTGGAAAGAGTTCGCGCGGAAGCACTCGCAGGCCCAGCCCACCGGACACCGCCACGGTGTGCTCGCTTGATCCGATCGTAGGGGTAGGTCACGGACTCGACGGCGGTCGTCAACTCCAGACCGTCGCTCAGGTACCGGAGCTGCAATACCGCACCCGGATCCGCATATCGCCGCACCCGCGGCGAGCCGCGCCGAGCTTCCAGCACCGACAACACCGCCAGAACCACCAGCACGCCCACATAGATCGCCAAGGTCGTCACCACCACGGCGAAACCGCTGGTCCAGGTGCGATAGCGACCGGGCGAAACCGTCAGCGAAATCAGATACCGGAGAAGGCGGTAGCCCATGATGATGAGGGTGACGCCCGCAGCGATCAGCCACACCTCATGCCTCCGCCACTTCAGCGCCAGCTCGTCGCGGGTAATCCACACCGCCGTCTGCGGACCGGCCGGGTAGCGGACGACCATCGCACCAGCCTGATCGCGATATATCAACGCTCGCCCGGAATCCAACGGTACCTCCCTGCATGCTAGACGTACTTTACTCTCGGACAACGGATTACGTAGGGCGCCCGGCACCAGATCAGGGCCCTGCTGCGCGGCCTACCGATAAATCCGCACCGGGCTGCCCTTGACGTGGTTGCGTGGCACCTTCTTGGTGCGAATGGTGCGCACGGCATCGGTGCGCCAGGTGTCGGACGAATCGTCGAACGCCCACGCCTCGGCGGCGTCGAGCACCGGCAGCTTCTTCACGAAGCTGTGCAGATCGGCCAGCTGTTTCTCCAGGAACAGCAGGTAGGAGACCTACGGATGTCGTCACATTGATTGCACGACACCACATTTCAAATACTCTTCCACCGCTCGCGGGCAACAGTGCAGACCGGTCCGCGCGGACGCATCCCTATTTCGATGGCGAGTGCATTGCTAGGGGTCAGACCAGGTGTGTGGCCATGCGGGCCACCTCTCTGGCACAGCCCCAGGACAGCGTCACGCCGGAACCGCCGTGCCCGTAGTTGTGCACCAGGTGGGTCTCGGTCTCGAAGTCCAAGCGCACGTCCTGTTTTCGCGCTGGATGCAGCCCGACTCGAATCGAGTGGTCGGCCGTGGCGGTGCGCAATGCGGGCAGGAACCGGCGGCAGCGTTCGACCATATCGCGGATCGGCGGGTACTCGCCATCGAGGTCGAGGGACCATTCGCCGGGTTCGACCAATCCACCGAGTACGAGGGTGTCGTTACCGCGCGGGACGATGGAGACCATATTCTGTCGGCCCAGGCTCGCATCATGGGCCATGAAGTGCGCGGCCGTGATTCGCGGCATCTCGATACCATCGTTGAGCACATGCACGAGCGCGCCGCGTAGCGGATAGATGGTGTCGTCGCCGGCCAGCTCGGCTGCGCCCAGACCGGCGCAGTTGATGATGATATCGGCGCGATACTCGGCGCGCAGGGTCGCGCTGCGCTCGCGCAGATCCCCGTCGACGCCGCGAATCCGCACATCGACGCCCTCGGCCAGCGCCCAATCCAGCAGCCACGGCAAATAGACCTCGGTGTCGACCATCGGCGCGAGGTAGGAGTAGGCGTCGACCGCGCCTGCCTCGGGGTTGACCCCGTGCTCGTCGATCAGCGCGGCGTCATGCCGAAATTCCTTGATGTAATTGCGCATTTCGGTGGCCTTGTGCCGCTGTGCCGGATCGTCGAGGAGCGGCTTGCGCAAATAGCAGACGGCCGGTCGCAGGAAGACGCCGCTGTGCGGGTCGGTGCTGAGACGTTCGAATTCGCGGTAGGAGACGTAGCTCCAGCCTTTTGCGCGAGCCAGTGAGACGGTGTCGGTATGTGCGCCGCAGACGGCGGGTGGCCACTCCCACAGCGCGCCCGCGACCATGGACACGGTGTCGGGGGCCCGGTGGCGGGTGAGAATGGTGACCTTGAATCCGCTGTGCCGCAGGCATAGTGCGGTAGTCAGGCCGTTGACTCCGGCGCCGATAACCAGAGCAGTGGGCGCTATTTTGCTGGTGGGAAAGGCGGTTGGCATAGGCATCACCGTTCAGAGCAGGTGTGGGGGCTGGCGATTCGCTCAATGGAGGTTAGGCGGGCGCCGACCTGCTCGGTCTGGGCGCCCGCACAATCCTCGACATGCGTGAATGTGTTGTTGCCCAACATGTTCGGTGCGCGACGAATGCACAGCGACGACCGGTCGAGCGTTGTGCGATCGGCCATCGGCCGACGGTCGCCATTCTGGTTCCATCGACGGATCAACTCTCGTTCCCTGTCCGGCGTCACGCTGTGGCACAGCATTCTGGAGGCCCCGTTGAGCACACTCGCATCGGCATCGCCGATATCGGTCGGTCGGACGCGACGCGGCGCTGTCGGATCCGAGTTCACCGAGTTCACCGACGAGGTGACCGATATCTACCAACGGCTGGCCCCGACCGACGACGGTGCGTTCGCGGTTTCGGTATGCACGGTGGACGGTCAGCGTTTCTCCGTGGGAGATGCGCGTGACGGATTCTGCGTGCAGTCGGTGTGCAAACCCGTCAACTACTGTTTGGCACTGCAGGCGCATGGTCCGGAGCGGGTGCACCGGTTTGTCGGCTACGAACCGAGCGGGCAAGCGTTCAACGCGCTCGTGCTGGCCGAAGACGGATTGCCGCACAATCCGATGATCAATTCCGGCGCGATCATGTGTTGTTCGCTACTGGCATCGCATCATGATCCGGCTGCCGGTTTCGAGTACATAATGGATACTTGGCGGCGGTTGACCGATTCCACTCGGCCCGCGTTCGATGCGAATTGCTTCCGATCCGAAACAGAGTCGGCCGAGCGTAATTTCGCGATCGGCGAGCTGATGATGGACGCCTTTCCGGCAGGAGCCGAACTCGGGCGGACCCTCGAGCTGTACCTGCGGTGCTGTTCGATCGAACTGGATGCGGAATCGCTCGCCGTCGCTGCGGCAGCCTTCGCGAACGGCGGTCGGACGCCGTTGACCGGACGGCGAATATTCAGTCCCGCGACGGTACGTCGATGTCTGTCGCTGTTGTCGCTCTGCGGAATGTACGACTACTCGGGGCAATTCGCGTACTCGGTCGGGCTGCCCGCCAAGAGCGGGGTATCCGGCGCGATCATGGTGGTGATACCGAACGTGCTGGGTGTCTGTGTGTTCTCGCCCCGGCTCGATCGGCGCGGGAACTCGGTGCGCGGAATCCAGTTCTGTCGAGAGTTGGCGTCGCGGTTCGCCTTTCATCCCTATTACCACGGCGAGACCGGTACTCGGCGACGGTCTCTGAGTGGCTCGTGGGGAGCATCGCGATGACTGCGGGGACCGATAGTGGCGGCCGGGCTCGGCGGATGAGAGACATAGTGTCCGCCTTGGACCAGACATACGATCCGCGCACCGCGCGACTGCTCACCGCTCTCGGTGTGCACAATGGGTCGCGGGTGCTACTCGTCGCGGGCGGTGCGGGACTACGCCGCTGGGCCGCGGAGACGGTGGGCGCGACCGGAGTTGTTGTGGTGGCCGAGCCAGGGCGAGGGTTACCCGAGCAGACGTTCGACTTCGTGCACGGCAGGATGCTGCTCGGCGGCGTGCGGCGGCGTGATCGCCTGTTGGCGCGGATGGTCACGGCACTCGCGCCGGGTGGGGCCCTTCTGGTCGAGGAATTCGACTGGTGCACCTATGGTCCCGCCGCACCGGACCCGGCCGCGGCTGCCACGATGGATATCGTCCGTGCGCATCTACGTGGGGTCGGCATCGACCCGACTCTGGGGCGTCGACTGCCGCGATTACTCCGTGACCTCGGGCTCAACGAAGTCGACGCGGAGGGCGTTGTGCTTACCCTGCGCGGCGCCACCGCGCCGCTGGATCCGGCGCACCGGCAGTTCACCAGCCGCGCCCTGGAGCGGCTCTGCACGGCAGGCCTATTGAATCCGCTGACGGTCAAGGCATTTCAGGAGCGGGTCGGTGATCCCGACTACGACGTCATCGCACCGACATTGATGTCGGTCTGGGGTCGACGGCTGATGGCCGCGCCGACGGGTAAGTAGTCGGCAGTGGCACCCGCACAGATCGGCCGAACTCGGGCTGCGCGCTCACTGTTTTCGCGATGTTTTCGGCGACGTCATTCTATGGTGGATCGGGAAGTTCTATCGATTGGGGGACGCTTCGCCCCGTGCACGCAGACGGCCCGGTCCGTCCGAAAAACCGTTTCCTGCACCAGATTCGGTGCTCGCATCGGCCGCTGCCGCGGTGCTGCAACGGCGGGCCGAAGTCACCGAGCGCATCGTCACGCTGGTAGTAGCCCAAGAACCGGCCTATCAGCCGACCGGTCAGATCCCTGTCGATGTGCTGAGCCGATCCGTCGACGCCAACGTGCAGCGCATTCTGGAGCGGCTGGCCGGTGTGGTCCGATCCGAGGACGAGGAACTGGCGGTGGCCCGCACCACCGGCAGTCGTCGTGCGCGGCAGGGGGTGCCGCTCGAATCGGTGCTGCGTGCCTTTCGTCTGGCTACCCAGGGGATCATGGATATGTTGCTGGCCGAGGCCAGAGCCAGATCCGCAGCGGAACTCGACGCGTTCCTGGATGTGGCGACCGTGGTGATCCAGGTGGTGGACCGCCATTCGGTGGCCGTCGTCACCGGATACCGCGAAACCGAGGCACAGCTGCAGCGTCGCGATGCCGAGCGGCGACAGGCGGTCTTCGACGCGCTGCTGGAAGGGCGGGGCGGCGATCCGGCGACCGCTGCCGAGGCGCTGTCGGTACTCGGGTTGCCGTCGGACGGATCGTATGTCGTCGTGGTCGCCGCCATCGACCTCGCGGTTCGACCCGCGCTCGGCGTCACTCGGGACGCCTGCGCCGCGTACGCCTATGCGGGTGCCTGGCGTATCAGGGGCGATCGGGAGATCGGGATTGTCGCGCTCGCGGAGTCTTCGGTGCCCCGGCTGATGACCGTGCTTCGTGCGAATTCTGTTGGGCCGATCGGTATCTCAGATCGGTTCGACGCCATGCATGAGGTCCCGGAGGCTTATCGCGCGGCGGATATCGCATTGCGGACCGTCGCCCTCGACAGTGCGGAGGTCGCCTGGATCGCCGAGCGGCTACCCGAGGCTTTGGTGGTGAGCAGCCCGAATCTGTCCGGTCGGCTTGCCCGCTATGCCCTCGGTTCGGTGCTGGCGTTGCCCCGTGGCGAGCGCGAGCTGCTGCTGCGGACGCTGGCGATCTGGTACCGCAACGGACTCTCCGCGAGCCGGGCGGCGAAACAGCTCTACTGCCACCGCAATACGATCCTCAATCGATTGCGCCGGATCGAAACCCTGACCGGGGGCTCGCTCGAAGATCCGCGGCATCTGCTCAATTGCTATCTCGGGCTGCTGACGCTGGAATTGCTTCCCGCACAGTGACATCGGCGTCGCCGATGGTGCCCCTCTCCGAATGGAGATCGCCATCGGCAGCTACGCGCCGCCGTCGCGCGACGGCACACTGAACCGATCCGCACTTGGTGACGAAGCCGTCGCGGCTTCGCGGGTGCGGGTCTCATTGAACCGCTGACCTGGGAAGTAGGAATGTGACTGGTCGCTGGTTGTCACCCCAACGTTGGCGGGTGCATACGAAAGTCGCTGTTGTAGTGGTATTTCCGCTGATCGTGGCGATCACGCTGGCCACGCTGCGCTTGGTCGGCGAGATCGGCGAGGCCGTTCGGCTCGCCGATGCCGCCGAGTACTTGCACAGCGTGGACGCGGTGGTCGCGGTCGGCGCGGCCACGACCGTGGTCGCTGGTCGCCAAACGGCGGGCACCATTGTGCCCGAGGACAAGGTGCCGCTGATCGATGCGATCTCCCGGCTCGATTCCGCCCGCCGCACGCCGGGCTTGCCGCCGGTGGCCGCGGCGTCGATGGAGCGAATGTTCAAGGCCGCAGCCCGGTTGCGCGATATGGACGTGCGCTCGCTGGTGTCCATCGATGATCTCGGCGAGATTCAGCGCACGGTCACCACGAGCGCCGACACCACGGTGGAAGCGCTACTGCGCCCGATGAATTCGGCCGAGGTGACCGACCATCAGCATCGATTGCTCGATGTCTGGGCGGCCCAGCGCCAGATTTTCGCCGTCGCGGTCGGTCTGGTGCGGGTGATCCGCGACCCCAGCGACCCCGGCACCGAACTGACCGCGGCGACGGGCGCCGAGACAGTGCTGCTGGACAGATTGAGCAGGCACTATCCATCCGATGACCCCCGAATCGGTGACCTGCGTGCCTCGCTGGCCGCGCAACTGCCACTGATCATGCGTGTCCGCGCGGCAATTCCGTCGGGGACCGAAGCGGTCCGCGCGGTCGGATACGGCGATGCGCTGGTGCATGACCTGGAGGTCTACAGCACATTGGTCGCCGAGGCCGCGAGCGTCATCGTCGCCACCGTCGCGGCGCGCGTGTCCGAGGCACGAACCGCCGCCGTCCGCGACTCCATCGTTCTGCTGATCACGCTGGTGATCGGTCTGGCGATGACAGTGGTGGTCGGCCAGGCACTGGTGCGGCCATTGCGTCGACTGCACGACAGCGCCCGCCGGATCGCGGAGGTCGAGCTCCCGGCGGAGGTCGAACGGATCAGTACCAGCGATCCCGATGACGTCATGGTCATCACTTCGGTGCCGGTGGATTCCGAGGAAGAAATCGGCCGCTTGGCCCGTGCCGTCGACGATATCCACGGTCAAGCGCTGCATCTGGCGGGCGAGCAGCGCAGGCTGCGGCTGATGGTCAACGATCTCTTCGATGCCCTGGCCCGGCGTACGAATTCCCTGCTCGAGCGCCAGTTGCAGCTGATCGAATCACTGGAGGGCCGGGAGGAGGATCCCAAGCGGTTGGCCAGTCTGTTCCAGCTCGACCATCTCGCCACCCGGATGCGGCGCAACGGTGACAACCTTCTTGTCCTTGCGGGTACCCACCTGTCGAGAACCCGATCGACGCCGTATCCGATCCGCGATGTGATGCAGGCCGCGGTGTCGGAAGTGGAGCACTACCAACGGGTCCGGGCCAGCGCGCCGTCAGATGTCGCGATCATGGGCGCGGCCGTGGTGGATATCGTGCATCTGCTGGCCGAGTTGCTGGACAATGCGCTGCGCTGCTCACCCCCGGACAGCCAGGTGTTCATGCATTGTGATCGGATCCGGGATGGCGGGCTGGTGATCGATATTGTCGACCAGGGCATCGGAATCCTCGCCACCGACCTGGACGTCCTCAACCGGCGCCTCGCCGCACCACCGGAGATCGAAGCCGAAACCGCCCGTCGCATGGGACTTTACGTGGTCGGTCGGCTCGCTGAACGGCACGGGATCAGTGTTCGGCTGCGTCCCACCGAGACCGATCGGCTCGCGACGGGGATCACCGCGGTGATCGCAGTGCCCGCGATGCTCATCCGAGCGACGGGGGAGGTTTCGGGGCGGCCGGTGCTACCGGATCCCGAACACATTGGTCGCAACGAACTGGTCGTGGAACGTGGCCGATTCGGTACCTAGGGCGCCGCTTCGGTTGAGATACGCACGCGGACAACCGAATTCGGCCCACTGGGCAGCCGCACAGCGAACGGGGCCGATCCCTGTGCGGAAGGTGAACAGAAAATGGCCGAAACGTAGATAACGTATATGAACTGGGAAAACATAAGGGGTGCAGGAACAATGGTGGTGGAACACGACGGATGGGCGTCGGGACAACGAATCGGTGCGGCGCCGTGGCGCCCGCCCGCGAATATCCGGTTGGTGAAGGCGCCCGCTCGCGCGGCCACCGCGGCCGCGAATCCGGGCGAGCACGTGGCGCGGACCGCCCCCGAGCGATCGTATGCGGAGATTCTGCAGGAGATTCGGGTTGCGCAGGGGGTGGCCCAAGCGGTGGTCGCTTTCCAATTGGGACTCGGCTTCACCAGCCGATTCAGCCTGACCGAGCCGACGCAGCGGATGCTCTATGTCATCATGCTGATGCTCAGCGTCACCGCGATAGCGCTGCTGGTTACTCCGATCGTCTACCGCCAGTTGACCTTCCGGCATCACCGCGAGCCGAAGATGGCGGTGGCCAACCGCTGTGTGCTGGCGGGCCTGACCATGCTGATGTGCTCGGTTGTCGCGAGCCTGCTGTTCGCCCTGTATGTGGTGTGCGGGGTCGCGCTCGCCCTGGCCGTCGCGATCGCCACCTTCGTGTGGTTCGTGATGTGGTGGTTCGTCTACCCGATGTGGGCTCGCGGCCGCTACGCCGACTGTCCCGAATCATGAACGGCGACTAGAGGATTCCGAGTTGATTGGCGCGCGCCAGGGCCTCGACCCGGTTGTGTGCGCCCAACTTCTCCAGGGTCCGCTGCAGATACGTCTTCACGGTATTGCGGGTGAGGCCGAGTACCTCGGCGATCTCGGGATTGGTTTCACCCATCGCGACCCGGCGCAGGATCTCGTATTCGCGCCGGGTCAAGCCGTGTTCGCGCAACTTGCGGTTCACCAGAATCCGGGCGTCGGTGCCCAGGTCCTGATGCATGACTTGCTCGCCAGCGACCACGCGCGCGATCACATCCACGAGATCGGCGCGGTCCACATCCTTGATCATCGCGCCGTGCGCGCCTGCGGCGAGCGCGGCGGCCACGGCGGCATGGTCTGGGTAGGCGGTGAACAGAATGATCTTGGGTGGCTGCGCCAGGCACAGCAGGGCGCGCACGACCTCGGGGCCGAGCATATCGGGCAGGCGCAGATCGAGCAGGACCACGTGCGGGCGCAATCGCCGTACCGCATCGATGGCTTCGCGTCCGGTACGGGCGAATCCGACCACTCGCAGCCAGGACGTCGACTGGACCGCGAGGGTGACACCGTCGGCCACCACCGGATGGTCATCGGCGACGAGTACCTGGATCACCTCGTCGGTCATGCGGGAACCCAAGCTTGCAGGGTGAATCCGTTGTCGTCATCGCGAATCATGCTGAGGGTGCCGCCGATTCGGCCCAGCCGCTCGGTGATCGAGGCCAGCCCGAGTCCGGTATCGGCGAGTGGCGCGTCGGGTGGGCCGTCGCCATCGTCGGAGACCGCCACCACGACGCCGTCGCGCACCGCGAAAACACTGACTACGACCGAGTGGGCATCGGCGTGCTTCTCGACGTTCAGCAGGGCCTCCCGGGCACTGTCGGTGAGCGCGGTGATCGCCGCCGCGGAGAGCGCGGGCAACTCGGTGAGGGTGATCATGCGTGCCTCTATCTGGGTGCGCTGCTGGAACGCCCGGCAGTGCGCGCGCAGCGCCACGCCAAGGGCAACTTGTTCCGGCGGTGCGCTCAATGCACGCAGCGAACCACGCAGTGCCGCAGCGGCTTCGGCGGCCTGCTGTTCGAGAATGCTCAACCGGCAACGGATTTCGCGATCCAGATCCGGTTCCGCTCCTAGTCGGCGGATGCCCGCCCCCAGGGTGAAAAGCATCGCGCCGACACTGTCGTGCAGTTCGAGGGCGACCCGACGGCGCTCCTCGTGCATGGCGACCTCGGCGCTGTGGCGGGCCCGCTCGGCGACGATCTGTGCCGTCGCGGTCCGGCTGGCCAGCTGCTCCAGGGTGGCGGTGGTGCGGTCGCCGAATTCCGAGCGCTGGCGGGTGGCGCCATAGAGCACGCCGAGCAGCCGATCGTGGTGCTGAATCGGCACGGCGATCATGGATCGCACCTGTTCGGCCTCGGCTTCGGCGCGGAAGCGGTCGCCGACCCCGGAGGTGCCGAGATAGTCACTCTCCCAATGCGGTCGGCGACTCAGCAGTACCCGGCCGCCGACGCCGATTCCGGCGGGCACGACCAAACCGTTGATGACATCGGTGGCGTTATTGACCGCGTCACGTAACACGATGCGGTCCTCGTGCTCGGGTTGGCCCACCCAGGCGAGATCGACACCGGTGAATTCGGGTACCGAGCCCACCATCCGGCGCAACGCGGAGTCCTGGTCCAGCAGGGTGAGGACATCGGTGTAATCCCGATCCAGCGCGACGAGCAGATCAGGCACCGACGTCTTGTATTGCACGAACGTTCTCACCTCCGACCACGCGCCGATCGCGACGATCCAAGCCCGTGGAAACACAATTGTCATCGTCGCGCAGCCGGTGCGCAACAGCCATCTCCATTCGGAGACCTCCGAATTCATATCGCCGGTGGTAGCTATCCGAGGCATGCGAACGCGGGCACACTCGGTTTCAGTCGCTCCGCGTTACCCCTCGGTCACTGTGGACCGCGCGGGGCGGCGTCCTCGAAATCCACTGTGACCGTGAGAGATTGCCCATGCATAGCACGATGCAGGCAGTGCCGCTTCAGATTCGGCGACTGCTGGAGTACGCGAGTTCCGTGCACGGTGAGCGTGAACTGCTCACCGCGACGTCCGGCGGCATGCGCTCGGCCACCTACCGGGAGTTGGGCGGCAATGCCGCGCGGCTGGCCTGGGCGCTGCGCTCGCTCGGCGTGCGCGACTGTGACCGGGTAGCGACATTCATGTGGAACAACCAGGAGCACACCGAGGCCTACCTTGCGGTGCCGGGCATGGGCGCGGTACTGCATCCGCTGAATATCCGGCTCGGTACCGACCAGATCGTGTACACCGCCGATCATGCATGGGACCGGGTGGTGATCGTCGACGCGTCGCTGCTGCCGAAGTTCGCGCCGCTGGTGCCGCTGCTGCCGCGGGTCGAGCACATCGTAGTCAGCGGCGCAGCCGATCTGTCGATGCTGAGTGACGCGAATGTCATGGTGCACGACTACGACGCCTTGCTGGCCGCACGGTCCGCCGAGTATCCGTGGCCGGACATCGACGAGGACGACGCGGCCGCCATCTGCTACACCTCCGGCACCACCGGCGCGCCGAAAGGTGTTGTCTATAGTCATCGTTCGATCTATTTGCATGCGATGGCACTGGCGCTACCGGACGCATTCGGGTTGGCGCAAGCCGATCGGGTACTCGCGATCGTGCCGCAGTTCCACGTGCTGGCCTGGGGGCTGCCGTACGCGGCGATGCTGACCGGCGCGTCACTGGCTATGCCGGACCGGTTCCTGGCACCGGAACCGTTGGCTGCCTTCATCACTCGGACCGAACCCACGAAGGCAGCCGCGGTTCCGACCGTCTGGCAGTCGCTGCTCGACCACCTCGATGCCCACCCCGAGGTCGACATCTCGTCGCTGCGTGAGGGTTTGGTCGGTGGGTCGACCTGTCCGCCCGCCCTGATAGACGCGTATCGCAAGCGGCACAACGTGAATCTGATTCAGGCATGGGGCATGACCGAGACTTCGCCGCTCGGCGCGATCGCCCGCCCGCCGGTCGGCGCGCCCGACGACAGTCCACACCGGTACAGCCAGGGCCGATTCCCAGCACAGGTCGAGGCGCGACTCGTCGGGCCCGACGGTTCGGTGCTGCCGCACGATGGGCGTAACGAGGGCGAGGTGCAGGTGCGCGGGCCGTGGATCACCGGCGCCTACTATCGCCCCGGCGGTCACGGCGGATTCGACGAGGGCTGGCTGCGCACCGCCGATATCGGCGTCATCACCGCCGACGGGTACCTGACGATCACCGACCGCATCAAGGACGTGATCAAGTCCGGCGGGGAATGGATTTCGTCCGTGTCGCTCGAGAACACGCTGATGGAGCATCCGGGGGTCCGTGAGGCCGCGGTGATCGGAGTGGCCGATGAGCGCTGGGGCGAACGGCCGCTGGCATGTGTGGTGATCCGCGATTCGGATGAGTATTCGGTGCGTGACCTCCGTATCTTCCTGGCTGCCCGGGTACCGAAATGGCAACTGCCCGAACGGTGGACGGTGTTGGCAGAGATTCCGAAGACTTCCGTCGGCAAGTACGACAAGGCGACGCTGCGTCAGCGATATGCCATCGGCGAGTTACCCGTCGTGCGCGTGCCCGATACCGCTGCGGCAGAAGATATTTGATCGAAGGGGTGGTCGAGATGCCCACAACTGTGCGTCCGTTGATGTACGCACTTATTCGCACGGCCTTGGTCGCCGACGGAGTCGACCGGTGCGAGCAGCGGTTATACCGCTTCGCCAGGGAGAAGGGATTCGATCTGGCGGCGGTGTTCCGCGAAACGGGCGACGGTGGCGCCGTCGAGGAGCTGTACTGCGAGCTCCAGCGCTCCGAGGCACGTCACCTTCTCATCCCCACTATGGAACATCTCGCCGGTCTACCCTGCCCTCGGCGGACACTGCTGTGGCGATTGGCCAGACTGCGCGCCCAGGCGGTGGCCCTGCCCGATGCCGGGACCGAGTGTGCGTGGTGATCCGTCCGATCGCCGCAATGGTGGCGACGGTGCCGAAAGACACAGCCCGTCCACCATTGCCGGGCGGGTTACCACGATTACCGCGGGCGCTGTGCAGCCCCGGCCCGCACCGCCCTCGCCCAGCGCTAGCGAGCGGATTTATCCACAGCCCGCGAGTTGTCCACATTTCGCGGATTGGGGCTTTTGGCGGCATGGTCCGTTCGGGAGCATCGTGGTGTGGACTTACCGAAAACGATCTCCCGGCAGGCCGCGCTTCAGGCCGGCGTCGCCGGTCGTGAACTGCGCGGACGATCCTGGCACCGGATTTGTCGCGGGCACTATGTCAATACCGGTGATGTCGGCGAACTCAATGCCGCACAACGGCATTCGGTGCTGATCGGCGCGGTCGCCGCGGGCGCGAGTTCCGCCGCGGTTATCAGCCATGTCTCCGCGGCGGTCGCCCATGGGCTACCGGTGTGGTTCGTCCCGCTGACGCGAGTTCACCTGACCCGCAACCGAAGGACCGGGGCGCGGATCGGTCCCCGAGTCGTGGTGCATGCCGCGTCGACGGAACCGGACGAGATCGTGCGGATCGGTGACCTGCGGGTGACGACGGTGGCGCGCACGATCATCGATCTGGCCCGCACCGTGCCTTTCGAACAGGCAGTAGTAATAGGTGATGCTGCACTGCGTCTCGGCCGAACATCCCGTGCCGAACTCGCTGAGCAACTGATGCGGTCCGCCGGACGTCCCGGCTGTCCGGCGGCCCGTCGAGTCATCGAATTCCTGGACGGGCGGGCCGAGAGTCCGGGCGAATCCCGCAGTCGGGTTGCGCTGCACACCTGCGGTCTCCCGATGCCGGAACTGCAGCCCACGATCCTGGATGTGCGGGGAACCGCCGTGGCCAGAGTCGACTTCCTGTTCCCAACACTCGGTGTCGTCGGCGAATTCGATGAAATGGGCCAGCGCCGCAACAACATTCACCCATCAGCGGAATCGGTAGCCGAGAAGGTCCGCGACGACGCGCTGCGCGCCCTCGGGTGGATAGTGGTCCGCTGGTGCTGGCGCGACCTCGATAATTCGGAACCTTGGCTGACGCGCCTGACCCGAGCCGCCGACCTGGCCGGCCGCATCCGCCGAACCGGTTCCTGGCTCTCCGCCGAAAGCTTCTAGGTGGTGATGATGAGGAGTTCGGTGGGGGAGGCTATTTCGGTGCGCAGGCCGGATTTGGTGGCAATGCGGGCGACAGCGCGGATGTCGGTGGGGTCGGCGCGGGTGAGGGCGAGGGCGCGGGCGAGCAGGCCCTTGTGGTGTTTGTTGAAGTGGCTGACCACGGTTCGCGAGCCGTCGGGGTGTTCGGTGAGGACGTTGGCGGTGATGGCGTCGGGGACGCGGCCGAGCTGCTGGTAGGTGCCCGAACGCAGGTCGATGACGAGTTCGCCCGCGGCCTCGGCGTGCAAGGCGTCGGGTAGGACATCGCGCCAGATGGCGGAAAGGGTCGACAGGCCGGGGAGTTTGGCACCGCCGGAGAGGCGGTAGGCGGGGATGAGGTCGTCCGCGCGCACAGCGCCGAACAGTGCCGAGCCGATACCGAGGCGCGCATAGGCCTTGGCGCGTTGCACCTTGGTGAAGGAGCGGGCATCGAGAGCGTCATAGAGGACGCCGGTGTAGCGCTCCAGTGCGGGCCGGGTCGCGGAGCTGCGCAACGCCGCATTGCGAGCGATTTCGGTATCGGCCCCCTTGCCGAGGCCGAGTACCGCACGCGCGGCGTCCGGGTCGGCGGCCAGCTTGACGACCTCGTCGATGAGCCGATCGCGCACCACTGTGAGCTGGGGCATCGCCAGCGACTCCAGCTCTAGCGGTCCGCCGGTTCCACCGTCGGACTTGGTTTCGGAAGGGGGTAGCAGGACCAGCACGACCGGATACGGTACCGGCGCGCAGGCGAGTGCCAGCGAGCGAGCCATGAACTCAGTGCGTGTCGGTGTGCGGCGGGGTCGGGTGTCGGCGAGGCAGTGCCGTGAGTGAGTGCTGGCGAGCGTGCCATGTGCGTGCGTCGGTGTGCGGCGGGGTCGGGTGTTTGGCGAGGCGGAGCCGTGAGTGAGTGCTGGCGAGCGTGCCATGTGCGTGCGTCGGTGTGCGGCGGGTCGGGTGTTGGCGAGGCAGTGCCGTGAGTGAGTGTCGGCGAGTGTGCCACGTGTACAGCGCGCGTCGGTGTGCGGCGGAGTCGGGTGTCGGCGCGGCGGAGCCGTGAGCGGTCAGGGCTCGGAGCCGGTTGCCTGCGCAACGACGGACCCCGCTCACGCCGAAATGGGCCGATGCCTTGCAGACATCGCTCGGCCAGCGACTACCCTGTCGTCCGTGATCACCCGCCTCTCCCACCTGTTCCTGCGTACCCTGCGCGACGATCCCGCCGACGCCGAGGTGCCCAGTCACAAACTCCTCGTCCGTGCCGGATATGTGCGGCGCATCGCCCCGGGCGTGTACTCGTGGCTACCGCTGGGCCTGCGGGTGCTGCGGCGGGTCGAGCAGGTCGTGCGGGAGGAGATGAACGCCATCGGCGCACAGGAGATCTCGCTGCCCGCTCTGCTGCCGCGCGATCCGTACGAGACCACCAACCGGTGGACCGAATACGGCGACGGCCTGTTCCGGCTGCAGGACCGCAAGGGCGCCGACTATCTGCTCGGTCCCACCCACGAGGAGCTGTTCGCGCTCACCGTGAAGGGTGAATACAGCTCGTACAAGGATCTCCCGGTCACGCTGTACCAGATCCAGACGAAGTACCGCGATGAGGAGCGTCCCCGCGCTGGCATCCTGCGCGGGCGCGAATTCATCATGAAGGACTCCTACTCCTTCGACCTGGACGAGGACGGGCTCAAGGCCAGCTACAGCGCACACCGCGAGGCCTACCAGCGCATTTTCAACCGGCTCGAGGTCAAGTACGTCATTGTCGCGGCCACCTCGGGCGCGATGGGCGGCAGTGCGTCGGAGGAATTCCTCGCCGACAGTCCGGTCGGCGAGGACACCTACGTGGTGTGCCGGGAGTCCGGATACGCGGCGAATGTGGAAGCGGTGGTCACGCCCGCTGCCGAATCGAGGCCGATCGAGGGTCTGCCCGCCGCGGTCGTACACGACACCCCGAACACCCCGACCATCGCGACCTTGGTGGATTGGGCCAATGGCACGGGCATCGCAGACCGTCCGATCACCGCCGCCGACACCTTGAAGAACATCATGGTGAAGCTGCGCCATCCGGACGGTAAGACCGAACTGCTCGGCATCGGCGTTCCCGGCGACCGCGAGATCGACGACAAGCGCCTCGGCGCTTCGGTCGAACCCGCCGAGGTGGAACTGCTCACCGAGGCCGATTTCGCCGCCAACCCGTTCCTGGTGAAGGGCTATATCGGCCCGAAGGCGCTGCAGGCCAATGGTGTTCGCTACCTGGTCGATCCGCGCATCGGCACCGGCACCAGCTGGATCACCGGCGCCGACGAGCCCGGCAAACATGTCGTCGGCTTGGTCGCTGGCCGCGACTTCACCCCCGACGGCACCATCGAGGCCGCCGAGGTGCGCGATGGCGATCCCTCGCCTGACGGCCGTGGCGTCCTGGTATCGGCGCGCGGCATCGAGATCGGCCACATCTTCCAGCTCGGCAACAAGTACACCGACGCGTTCGAGGTGGACGTGCTCGGCGAGAACGGCAAGCCGGTGCGGCTCACCATGGGCTCCTACGGCGTCGGGGTCTCGCGCATGGTCGCGGTCATCGCCGAACAGCAGCACGATGAGAAGGGCCTGCGCTGGCCGCGCGAGGTCGCGCCGTTCGACGTGCACGCGGTCATCGCCAATAAGGACGACTCTTCGCGCGAGGGTGGCGAACAGGTCGCGGCGCTGTTGGATGCGGCCGGACTCGAGGTCGTGCTCGACGACCGCAAGGCCTCGCCCGGTGTGAAGTTCAAGGATTCCGAGCTGATCGGTGTTCCGCTGATCGTGGTCGTCGGTCGCGGCTGGGCCGAGGGCAAGGTCGAGATTCGCGATCGCTTCACCGGAGAGTCCATTGAGGTCCCCGCCGATGCGGTGGTCGAATCGGTGCTCGCGCAGGTACGCGGCGAACGATAGGTCCGCCTTCGGCGACCGATAGCGAAGCCCGGGCGACTGCGGCAATGCTGATGATGACAGCAGCCGGGGTCGTCCGGGCTTCTCATATCCGCCCTGACCTACGGTTCCGTAGGCACGATTCGTGGCCAGCGGTATTGCCGGACCCACTCCAGGCTGCTGTTACCCGCTGGTAAGTTAACACCCATGACGAGTACCGACGCGTTGTTGTTCAACCCCGCCACCTATGACCCGAAGCAGTTCGACGCCGAGACGCGGCGGCTGTTGAAGGCGACCATCGAGTGGTTCGAATCGCGGGGTAAGCGGCAGTTGCTGGCCGATGATGCCGATGCGGTGTGGGTGTCGGATTTCCTCGAGTTCGTCAAGAAGGAGAAGCTGTTCGCGACCTTCCTGACGCCCGCCGCCTACGCCGACGGCGATGAGAACCGGCGCTGGGACGGTGCGCGCAATGCAGCGCTGTCGGAGATCTTCGGGTTCTACGGGTTGGCGTACTGGTACGCCGAACAGGTCACCATCCTTGGCCTCGGCCCGATCTGGCAGAGCGATAACGAGGCCGCTAAGAAGCGCGCCGCCGCCGATCTCGTCGACGGTCAGGTGATGGCGTTCGGCCTGTCCGAGCGTGACCACGGTGCCGACATCTACAACACCGATCTGATCCTGACGCCGACCGAACCGGGCAGCGCGGACGCCGAAGCCGGAATTCTCTTCCGCGCCAACGGCGTCAAGTACTACATCGGCAATGGCAATGTCGCATCGATGGTGTCGGTGTTCTCCCGTCGCGCCGATATCGACGGCGCGGACGGCTATATCTGGTTCGCCGCCGACAGTCGCCAGGACAGCTATGAACTCATCGACAATGTCATCCACGGCCAGTTGTATGTGAGCACCTTCGCGCTGCACGACTACCCGGTGACCGCCGCCGATATCCTGTCCACCGGTCCCGAGGCCTTCTCCGCCGCGCTGAACACCGTGAACGTCGGCAAGTTCAACCTGTGCCACGGCAGCATCGGCATGGTCGAGCACTCGTTCTACGAGGCCATCACGCACTCCAACAACCGCATTCTCTACGGCCAGGCCGTCACCGAATTCCCGCATGTGCGAACGAATTTCGTGGATGCCTACGCGCGCATCGTCGCGATGAAGCTGTTCAGCGACCGCGCCGTCGACTACTTCCGCAGCGCCAGCCTCGAGGACCGGCGCTATCTGCTGTTCAACCCGATGACGAAGTCCAAGGTGACCTCCGAGGGCGAGACCGTCATGACGCTGCTGCTGGATGTGCTGGCCGCCAAGGGATTCGAGAAGAACACCTACTTCGCCCAGGTCGCCCGCTATATCGGCACGCTGCCCCGGCTGGAGGGCACGGTGCACGTCAATGTCGGCCAGATCCTGAAGTTCATGCCGAACTACTTGTTCAACCCGAAGGACTACCCGGAGATCGGCACCCGGCACGACGCGGCAGACGACGAGTTCTTCTTCCGGCAGGGCCCGGCTCGCGGCGCAGGCAAGGTGCAGTTCGCCGACTGGACCACGGTTTACGACAAGCACACCGATGTACCGAACGTCGCCCGCTTCTACGAGCAGGCCCAGGCCCTACGCACCCTGCTGACCACGGCCGCACCCGATGCCGGCCAGCAGCAGGACCTGGACTTCATGCTGACCATCGGCCACCTGTTCTCCCTGGTGGTCTACGGCCAGCTGATCCTGGAGCAGGCCGCGATCACCGGCCTGGACCGCGACATGCTCGACCAGATCTTCGACTTCCAGATCCGCGACTTCAACGGCTACGCCACCACCCTCTACGGCAAGCCTTCCGCCACCCCCGACCAACAGGCCTGGGCCGCCTCCTCCCTGCGTCCCCCGGTAACCGACCGCCCCCGCTTCGACCGCATCTGGACCCAGGTCGCCGCCTACGACGGCACCTACGAAATGCGCCCATAACCCCACATTCCCCGCCCAACTGCGGTAGGCCGCGCCTGGCTCGGTACAACGTGCCCGGCGCGGCCTACCGCGTCGGATGTGGTTGTCGAGTCTGCTTCGGCCTGCCGCGTCTGGCGAATTGGTGCGTGGCGCTGGGAGAGCGTGTCAGGCCTTGCCTGGGAAGGCGGTGGTGGGCGGGTTGGTGCCGAGGATTGACTGCCAGGTGGCCAGGCGGACGGCGCATTCGGTGAGGGCGTCGACGGCCATCCGGCGGATGGGGTCCGAGGTGCCGTTTTCGACGACCGAGCGCCAGGCGACGGCGGTGTCGGTTTCCACCGTGACGGCCAGATTCGCGGCTGGGATCGGGTCGTTCACCGGGAACGGTGTGGCATAGGCCGCGTCGGGCGGCGGTGCCGCTACTCCGGCCAACTGCAGCGCATCGATGGCGGTGTCGCGGCGGGCGCGATGGGCGGCGGTGTCCTGGGCGACCAACCGGGTTCGCTCGGCGGCGGCATAGGCCGCGATCACCCCATAGGCGTATACCGCCGAGTATTCGGCGCGCAATGCGTCGAGCAAGGCGTGGCGTTCGGCTTCGGTCATCTGCTCATCTCTGCCTGAGGAGGTGAGCCGTGCGCAACGCGGGCAGCAGCTCGGTGGGCGATGTCGGTCGGGGGCGCGTTCCCGGCTTCGGACAAGGCTTGGTCTTCGGCACGATTCACGCGAGCAAGACCCCCGCCTGGGCCGCGCATGCCGCACTGATGGAGGCCAATAGCCCTGCGCGGTAACCGGATTGGGTGCGGGCGAGATCGCCTGCGGACTGCTGCGATTTGGTGAGGCGCGTGCGCAGCTCGTCGATGCTCGCCGGCTGGGTGGGCGTTGTTTCGGTACCGGACGCCGCAGGGACGGCGGCGGATGGGGCGGGTTGGCGGGTGCGGTGCGCCGGGGTGGTCCCATCGCCGTAAACGCCGATGACGCGGTTGATTTCGGCGCGCAGCGCGTCGGCGTGTTCGGTGCGTTCGCTGGCGATCGCGGTCAGCGCGGCGTGCCGCTGTGGCGTCACGGCGATCGCCGCGGTCGCGGCCGCGGCGTCGGCACGGGCCAGAACCTCTTGTGCGGCAAGTGGATCGGGTTCGTACACCTTCTTGTCCGTACACCCGGCCACCGCGCCGACGGCTAGCGCGCCCACCGCACCGCCGCCTGCCAGCCGCAGCGCGGTCCGGCGGTCGACGATGTTCGGGCGACCGGCGCCAGCGTCGCTGTGCTGGACTCGGTCCCGGTCTTCGGGGATGCCGGAAGTGCACCCGGCGCGCGGCGGGGCGGGGAGGCGGATGGGCACGGCACCATCGTGCCAGATTCACGAGGCGCCACCGACCAAGCGGCCACCGCATCGCCGGCTGCGCATCTACCGCGCGGTCGGCCGCACGCCTACCGTCCGGTCGGCGCGGCACCCGCCGCGCCGTGTCGCAGGCGTGTGGCCAGGAAACTTGCTCGAGGCCGCTGGTCCATTACACTCTCGGAGCGCGTTACGCTAGATCTTCGGTAGAGAAATTTTTCCGCCAGCGACTGCCCACAGTTCGCTGGACAGATCAGCCGTCTGACAACTGAACCAGGAGCCGCCCCACATGCCCATGCCGACCGAGGAAAGGGTGAGCCAGCTTGTTGCTGGACTCGTCGAGCGCCGAGGATTCGACCTCGAGGGTGTCGAGATCTCGACGACGGGCACACATGTGGATGCGCGGGTTCGGGTACAGGTGATCGTGGACAGCGACGCGGCCTCCGATCTCGACTCGATCGCGAAACTGAGCGCCGAGCTGTCCGAGGTCCTCGACGAGGCGGGCGATTTCGGCGAAACCCCCTACCTGCTCGAGGTGACCAGCCCGGGCATCGACCGTCCGCTCACCGCCGACCGGCACTGGCGCCGCGCGCAGGGCCGCAAGGTGCGGATCAAACTCCGCGCTGGCGCGCCGTCACCGGATCCCAAGTCATCGGACAAGTTCGAGGCGAGGGTCGGCATTCTCACCGACGACACAGTGGCGTTGGTGCTCGGCGGCAAGAACAAGCCGCACCGGGTGCACGTTCCGGTGGCCGATATCGCCGAGGCCGTCGTCCAGGTGGAGTTCAACCCACCCGGCGCGCGCGAACTGGAACTCGCGGGCGGAGTCGCGCCCGGCCGTCCGCGGCCGGGACAAGAGGAAGCGGTGGACCTCGCCGCCGATGGAACAACCGATGCACCAACCGAATCATTAGACGCGTCCGATGCGCCGACCGAAGGGATCGTGGAATGAACATCGAAATCGAAGCCCTGCGCGCGATTGTCGCCGATAAAGGGATCTCGATCGAGACCGTGATCTCCGCGATCGAGTCGGCACTGCTCACGGCCTACCGCCACACCGAGGGCCACCAGCCCAACGCGCGCATCGATATCAATCAGAAGACCGGCGTGGTCCGGGTGATGGCCCGCGAACTCGACATCGACGGCAATGTGATCTCCGAATGGGACGACACCCCAGAGGGTTTCGGTCGAATCGCGGCGACCACCGCGCGCCAGGTGGTGCTGCAGCGGCTGCGTGATGCCGAGAACGAGAAGTCCTTCGGCGAGTTCTCCACTCACGAGGGCGACATCGTCGGCGGTGTGGTGCAGCGCGATGCCCGCGCCAATGCCCGCGGCACCGTGGTGGTGCGCATCGGCAGCGAACTGCACGGCACCGAGGGGCTGATCCCGCCCGCCGAGCAGGTGCCGGGGGAGAGCTACGAGCACGGCGACCGGATCAAGTGCTACGTCGTCGGCGTATCCCGTGGTCCGCGCGGTCCGCAGATCACCCTCTCGCGCACCCACCCGAATCTGGTGCGCCGCCTGTTCGCACTCGAGGTGCCCGAGATCGCCGACGGCTCGGTGGAGATCGTCGCCGTCGCCCGCGAGGCCGGGCACCGCTCCAAGATCGCCGTGCGCACCACCGTGCCCGGTGTCAACGCCAAGGGTGCCTGTATCGGCCCGATGGGGCAGCGCGTGCGCAATGTGATGAGCGAACTGGCCGGGGAGAAGATCGACATCATCGATTACGCCGATGATCCGGCGACCTTCGTCGGCAATGCGCTTTCGCCCTCGAAAGTGGTCTCGGTCACCATCGTCGATCCGGAGGCGCGTGCGGCCCGGGTGGTCGTGCCCGACTTCCAGCTCTCGCTCGCCATCGGCAAGGAAGGGCAGAACGCCAGGTTGGCGGCTCGCCTGACCGGCTGGCGGATCGATATCCGCAGCGATGCCGCACCGGATACGGGCAGCGGCAGCGTGCGGACGGAGGCGCATCGCAGTTGACCGATTCCCGCCAATCGGGCCCATCGGATGACATGTTCGTAACTTCGAAAGGGACGGGGTTCGGTGTTCCGAGCGGGACAGCGGTAGAGTGGTGTCAGGTTCAGCGCGAGCCTTCGGTTCCAATGTTCGAACGCACCACCGAGCAAGTCCCGGCGCACCGACGTCGAGCAGCTCCGGTGCGGACGTGTATCGGATGCCGAAAGCGCGAGCTGGCCGTCGATCTGTTGCGGATCGTGGCGCAGGACTGTGAGACCGGTGACGGTTCCGAGGTTGTTGCGATAGTTCCCGATCCGCAGCGCAGACTTCCCGGACGGGGTGCCTGGCTGCACCCCGTTTCGGTTTGTTTGCGCACCGCAGAACGACGCCGAGCATTCGGCAGAGCACTACGAGTGTCCGGAAATCTGGATATCTCAGCCCTGGAGAAGTACCTCGAGAACAGGCACGAGCACTCATGAGCACACCGTGAAGCACCAACGATGAACGTCCATCGGAGATAACCCGAGGTCGTGCGGGCCCGCCATCCCTAGGCGGAGGCACTGCTCGACCTCTCAGTGAGGAGAGCAGTGGCAGGCAAGGCCCGCGTGCACGAGTTGGCCAAAGAACTCGGTGTCACGAGCAAAGAACTACTCGCAAGGCTCAAGGAGCAGGGCGAGTTCGTGAAGTCGGCGTCCTCGACGGTGGAAGCACCCGTCGCACGTCGGCTGCGCGAGTCGGTGGCAGGCAAGTCCGCCCCGGCGAACGGCGCTGCGAAGTCCGGGGCGCGCTCCGGTTCCGCACCGTCGAGCACTCCGGCCGCGAAGCCCGCCGCAGGCGGTCCGCGTCCCGGTCCACGTACCCCTGCGCCTACGCAGGCGGCGACCCCGGCGGCTCCGGCCGCCCGTGAGACGGCGGCTCCGGCTGCCCGTCCGTCCGATGCGGTCCGGCCCGGCCCGGCCGTGCGTCCCGGTCCGGCGGCCAAGCCCGCCCCGCGGGACACCACCCCGGTCCAGGAGACGCCGGCGGCTCCGGCCGCGAAGGCCGCTCCGTCGCCGAGCGCTCCGGCTCAGGGCGGACCCCGCCCGACGCCGGGTGGCGCACGTCCCGGTCAGCAGCGTCCGGGTGCACCCGCGCAGGGTGGTCCGCGTCCTGGTGGTCCGGCCGCGGCCGGACCGAAGCCGGGTCCGAAGGCCCCGCGCGTCGGCAACAATCCCTTCTCCTCCGCGCCCGATCGTGAGCGTCCCGCGCCGCGGCCGGCCCCCGGTCAGGGTGGACCCCGTCCGGGTCCCGGCCAGGGCCCGCGTCCCGGTCCCGGCCAGGGGCCGCGTCCGGGTCCGGCCCAGGGCGGTCCCGGTCCCCGTCCGGGTGGCGCCCAGGGCGAGCGGCGTCCGGGTCCCGGCCAAGGTGGTCCGCGTCCCGGTGGTCCGCGGCCGAGCCCCGGCTCGATGCCGCCGCGCCCGAATCCCGGTGCCATGCCCGCACGTTCGGCCCGTCCGGGTCCGGGCGGCGGCGCAGGTGCGGGCCGTCCGGGTCGTCCCGGTGGCGGTCCGGGTGGTGGCGGCGGTCGTCCCGGTGGTGGCGGCGGCGGTGGCGGTGGCTACCGCGGTGGCCAGGGCGGCGGCGGCACGGGTGCCCCCGGTGCCGGTGCGGGTGCTCCGGCGGCCGGTGGTTTCCGTGGTCGTCCCGGTGGCGGTGGTGGCGGTCGTCCGGGTGGTCCCGGTGGCCGTGGCGGTGCGGCCGGTGCGTTCGGCCGTCCCGGTGGCGCGCCTCGTCGTGGCCGCAAGTCGAAGCGGGCGAAGCGCGCCGAGTACGAAAGCATGCAAGCGCCCGCGGTCGGCGGCGTTCGCCTGCCACGCGGCAACGGCGAGATCATCCGTCTCGCCCGTGGCGCGTCGCTCTCGGATTTCGCGGAGAAGATCGATGCGAACCCGGCTGCCTTGGTGCAGGCCCTGTTCAACCTCGGTGAGATGGTCACCGCGACCCAGTCGGTGAACGACGAGACCCTCGAGCTGCTCGGCAGCGAGATGAACTACGTCGTGCACGTGGTCAGCCCCGAGGATGAGGACCGCGAGCTGCTGGAATCGTTCGATCTGACCTACGGTGAGGACGAGGGCGGCGAGGAAGACCTCGAACAGCGTCCGCCGGTGGTGACCGTCATGGGTCACGTCGACCACGGTAAGACCCGACTGCTCGACACGATCCGCAAGGCCAACGTCCGTGAGGGCGAGGCCGGTGGCATCACCCAGCACATCGGTGCCTACCAGGTGCTCACCCACCTCGGCGACAGCGACCGGCTCATCACCTTCATCGACACCCCGGGTCACGAGGCGTTCACCGCCATGCGTGCCCGTGGTGCGAAGGCCACCGATATCGCGATCCTGGTGGTCGCCGCCGACGACGGCGTCATGCCGCAGACGGTGGAGGCGATCAACCACGCGCAGGCGGCCGATGTGCCGATCGTGGTGGCGGTCAACAAGATCGACAAGGAAGGCGCGAACCCGGACAAGATCCGGCAGCAGCTGACCGAATACAACCTGGTTGCCGAGGAATACGGTGGCGACACCATGTTCGTCGACATCTCCGCCAAGCAGGGCACCAATATCGAGCAGCTGCTCGAGGCGGTGCTGCTGACCGCGGACGCGGCGCTGGATCTGCGGGCCAACCCGGATATGGACGCCCAGGGTGTCGCCATCGAGGCGCACCTCGACCGTGGCCGTGGCCCGGTGGCGACCGTACTTATCCAGCGCGGCACGCTGCGCGTCGGCGACTCGATTGTGGCGGGCGACGCTTACGGTCGCGTCCGCCGCATGGTCGACGAGCACGGCGACGATGTCGCCGCAGCGCTGCCGTCGCGGCCGGTTCAGGTCATCGGCTTCACGTCGGTGCCCGGCGCCGGTGACAACCTGCTCGTCGTCGACGAGGACCGGATCGCTCGCCAGATCGCCGACCGCCGCAATGCGCGCAAGCGCAACGCACTGGCCGCGCGCAGCCGCAAGCGGATCAGCCTGGAAGATCTGGATGCCGCGCTGAAGGAGACTTCGGAGCTCAACCTGATCCTCAAGGGCGATAACTCCGGTACCGTCGAGGCCCTCGAGGAGGCGCTGCTCGGCATCCAGATCGACGACGAGGTGCGCCTGAGGGTCATCGACCGCGGTGTCGGTGGCGTCACCGAGACCAACGTCAACCTGGCGTCGGCATCGAACGCGATCATCATCGGGTTCAATGTCCGGGCCGAGGGCAAGGCGACCGAGCTGGCCAACCGCGAAGGCGTGGACATTCGGTACTACTCGGTGATCTACCAGGCCATCGACGAGATCGAGAAGGCCCTCAAGGGCATGCTCAAGCCGATCTACGAAGAGGTCGAGCTGGGCCGGGCGGAGATCCGCGCGATCTTCCGTTCGTCGAAGGTCGGCAATATCGCTGGCTGCATGGTCACCTCGGGTTCGGTCAAGCGCAATGCCAAGGCGCGCTTGCTCCGTGACAACGTGGTGGTCGCCGAGACGGTCACGATCTCCACCTTGAGGCGGGAAAAGGATGACGTCACCGAGGTCCGCGAGGGCTTCGAATGCGGTATGACGTTGACCTACAACGACATCAAGGAAGGCGATGTGATCGAGGCCTACGAACTGCGCGAGAAGCCGCGCGACTGATCGTGTGCCGGTGGTCCGGCACGGTATCGATGCCGTGCCGGACCACCGAGACGATCATTTCGTAGGTACCGATACAGGAGGCTTGGGTGTACCTGGGTGCACTGGAGTTCGACATCCTGCTCGGAGATGTGCACTCGCTGAAACAGAAGCGTTCGGTGATCCGGCCCGTGCTGGCCGAATTGCAGCGCTTCGGTGTGAGTGCCGCTGAGGGTGGGGAACAAGACCGCCATCGTCGCTCATTGCTGGGGGTTGCCATGGTCAGTTCCGGTATGGACCATCTGACCGAGGTGCTCGACAAATGTGAACGACACGTCGCGGCACGTCCGGAGTTAGAGTTGCTGGCAGTGCGCCGCAGGATCTTCGGACCCGAGGACTGACGAGTTAGTAGTGAGGAGGGTTCAGCCATGGTGGATCAAGCCAGGGCACGCCGACTCGCCAAGCGGATTTCCGCGATCGTGGCGACCGCGATCGAATACGAGGTGAAGGATCCGCGTCTGAATTTCGTGACCGTGACCGATGCGAAGGTCACCGGCGATCTGCGCGAGGCGACGGTGTACTACACGGTAATGGGCGAAACCCTCGACGTGGAACCGGATTACGCGGCTGCGGCCGCGGGCCTGGAGAAGGCGAAGGGTGTGCTGCGCTCCAAGGTGGGTGCTGGCACCGGTGTGAAATTCACCCCGACGTTGGCGTTCGTGCTCGACAAGGTGCCCGACGCCGCGCGGGATATGGAGGAGCTGCTGGCCAGGGCGCGGGCCGCCGATGACGCGGTCGCGAAGGTGGCGGCCACCGCCACCCATGCCGGTGCCGCCGACCCGTACAAGGTCGAACGCGAATCCGACGAGTGACGTGCGGTAGGCGATGACGACGATGCCTGCCGACCCGGGTACCAGGGGGGTCGATCTCGATGCGGCGGTCCAGCTCGGACCGGCCGTTGCCGCACTGAACGCGGCCCGTTCGGTCACCATCCTGTGTCATGTGCAGCCCGATGCCGACACCATCGGCAGCGGGCTGGCCTTGGCATTGGTGCTGCACCGTCGGGGCATTCCGGTCTGGGTGTCGTTCGCCGAACCCGCCGAGCTGCCCGCCACGATGCGGACATTGCCCGGTGTGCGGCACCTGGTGCCGCCCGGCGACGTACCGGCGGAGGTGGATCTGCTCGTCACCGTGGACTGCGGTAGTGCCGGTCGGCTCGGCGCGCTCGCCGATCGATTGGCCGGAGCCCGAACGACTTTGGTGCTCGATCATCACCGCTCCAATACCCGGTTCGGGACGATCAATGTGATCGACGCGGGCGCGGAGTCGACGACGAGTCTGATCGCCCGGCTGCTCGATGCCTGGCAGGTGCCGATCGATTCCGAAGTGGCACATTGCCTTTACGCCGGACTGGTCACCGATACCGGATCGTTCCGCTGGGTCCGGCCCGGCACCCATCAGCTGGCCGAACGGTTGCTGGCCACCGGCATCGACGGCGCCGAAATCACCCGGTCACTGATGGATACGCATCCGTTCGGCTGGTTGCCGATGCTGTCGCGGGTGCTCGGTACGGCGCGGTTGGAGCCGCAGGCGGGTGGCGGTACCGGGTTGGTGTATGCCTTTGTACGCCGCGAGGATGTCGATGGGGTGCGCTCGGAAGAGGTGGAGAGTGTGGTCGATATCGTCCGCACCACTGCCGAAGCCGGGGTCGCCGCGGTGTTCAAACAATCTCGCACCGTCGCCGATCGGTGGACCGTCTCGCTGCGTTCGCGCGATAGTGCGCCCGGTGCGCAGGACGGCGTCGATGTCGCCACGGTCGCAACGTCTTTGGGCGGTGGTGGGCATCGGTTCGCCGCCGGCTACACCACGACCGGCACATCGGAGTCGGTAGTCGCGGCTCTACTGGCCGAACTCGGGTGAGCACGGCGGCCGTCGACTGTCCGGTCGAGCAGGGGCACGACACATCGGTGCTGTCCGGGCGCACGGTCGCCGAGTTCTCGCTTCGGAGTGGATGGCGATCTTGGGATCTTGCGGGGTCGGAACGGTGCATTGATGGGTGAGATACGAGCCGATTCCTCGCCCGGAGCAGCGGGGGATGGCCTCGATTCGGTGGCGGATCGGATACCGGAGTCCGCGGCTGCCCCGGAGGTCACTGGGGATGTGCCGAATTCGGTTGGTGGGGTGGACCCTCGACGGATTATCGGGCTTGCGCTGCCGACTTTGGGCGTGCTGGTGGCCGAACCCATCTATCTGCTGTTCGACCTGGCGGTGGTGGGGCGGCTCGGGGCATTGGCCTTGGCTGGTCTCGCGGTTGGCGGATTGATTCTGGCGCAGGTCAGTTCGCAGCTGACGTTTCTGTCGTATGGGACCACGGCGCGGGCGGCACGGCGGCATGGGGCCGGTGATGAGCGCGGTGCGATAGGGGAGGGGGTACAGGCGACTTGGGTCGCCATCTTCGCCGGGACGCTGATTCTTGTTGTGGGACAGGCGGTTGCGGTTCCACTGACGAATGTGATCGCGGGTGGTGGGGATATCGCCGGGGCAGCGCTGGTCTGGGTGCGGATCGCGTTGTTCGGTGTGCCGTTGATTTTGATTGCGATGGCGGGCAATGGCTGGCTGCGCGGGGTGCAGGAGACGCGCAGGCCGCTGCTGTTCGTTATTGCCGGACTGCTGGTTTCGGGGATGCTGTGCCCGATGCTGGTGCACGGATTGCTGGGTGCACCGCGATTGGAGTTGGCGGGTTCGGCGGTCGCGAACGTCGCCGGCCAGGCCGTGACGGCCGGGTTGTTCCTGAGTGCGCTGGTACGCGAACCTGTTTCGCTGGCGCCGCACTGGTCGGTGATGCAGGCTCAGCTCGTGCTCGGTCGTGACCTGATCGCCCGCAGCCTCGCCTTCCAGGCGAGCTTCGTCTCCGCGGCGGCGGTCGCCGCCCGATTCGGTGCGGCATCGGTGGCCGCGCATCAACTGGTCCTGCAGCTCTGGAATTTCCTTGCCCTGACCCTGGATTCGCTCGCGATCGCCGCCCAAACCCTGGTCGGCGCGGCGCTCGGCGCGGGCGACGCATCCGGCGCGCGCGGACTGGCGCGGCGCATTACCCGCTGGTCGGGCGCATTCGCGCTGGTGCTGGCGGCGGTTTTCGCGGCGGGCGCCAGCGTGATCCCGAAGCTGTTCACTGACGACCCCGCCGTTCTGGACCGCACCCATATCGCCTGGTGGTTCTTCGTCGCCATTATCCCGATCGCGGGCATTGTCTTCGCCCTCGATGGCGTCCTGCTCGGCGCGGGCGACGCCGCCTATCTCCGCAACACCACGCTCGGAGCCGCCCTGTTCGGATTCCTGCCCGCCATCTGGCTTGCCCTGATCTTCGATTGGGGCATCGCCGGAATCTGGACCGGGTTGGTCGCATTCATGGTGCTGCGTCTGATCGCGGTCGTCTGGCGCGCCGAATCCGGTCGCTGGGCCAGGGTGGGCACCGAGATTCCGCGTCAGGTCATCTGACGCGGTCGGCCGCGTGTCGGTTCGATGACGCCGGGATGGTGCTGGCCGCCACTGCGAACGTGGATTGTTCGTGGGATCGAATGCGTCGTTGGGGAGCGAACAGTGGCCGCTCGGTTCGGCTACGGGATGCGGTCCAGGTCGACCCGCACCATGGCGCTGTCCGGCCACAGCGTCTTCGACCTGGCTCTGCGGAGCCTTTCCCGCAGGCCGAGTTCGCGATGGACATTGACCACACCGGGCACTTTGATGAGTGGGACGATATTCCACTGCCAGCCGTACCGCTGGTGCAGCGCACGATTCGCGGCTTCAGCGGTCTCGCCGTCGAGAATCGTGGCTCGCCCGGTGACCGCGCGGGCACCGTCGGCGACCCGGCCGCGGTAGTCGCAGGGGCGCAGTTCGACCTGTGGGCTGGCGGCCAATCGACGAGTCTTGGGACCGAATTTGGTTCGGAAGGTCAGGGCGTCGCCATCGATCCGAAACCAGATCGGCGTATCGACCGCGGTGCCGTCGCGGCGGTAGCTGCGCAACAGCGCATAGTGCGCGCCGGTCAGCGAATCGAGTGCCGATGTGGGGTACGAGGAGGTATGAGCTGTCATGCCGGAATTCAACGACTTAGAGTCGACTTGAAGTCAAGTGCGTACTCGCCGCAGGATCGATACCGTGAGATCACAGCTGCCCATCGGTGAGATCGCTCGGCGTTCCGGTACCGCGGCCACCACGCTGCGCTACTACGAAGAGTTGGGTCTGCTCCGGCCGCCGACCCGGCTCGGCGGTCGGCGCATGTACGACGAATCGGTGCTGACCAGGCTCAAGGCGATCGATCTGTGCAAGATATCCGGATTCACCCTCGATGAGATCAAGGTGCTGCTGGCCGATGAAACACCGGGCCGGCCGGCAACGCGGGCATTGGCCGCGGCGAAACTGGCCGATATCGATGCCCGCATCGCCGCGCTCACCCAGGCCCGAGCGATCGTCGAATGGGGCCTGCGGTGTACCTGTCCCACCATTGAAACCTGTACCTGCGATATCCACCCGATGCTCGACGCCGGAGCCAGCGGGCGACAGACGCTCGAGCCCTAGGGCGCGGACGCCGGGGCCCGGTAGCGGCGGACCACCACACCCGCTGGACGGACGGATCGACCGGAGACGATCAGACCCGTCCGGATGACCGAATCCACGGTGCGGTCCAACTCCGGATCGTCGGTCTTCGTGGTGTCCGCGGCCTCCATGGTGAGTGCGTCGAAGGCGTCGTCCGCGCGGGGCGTGACCAGACTGCCGCCCCGGCCGATGATGAGTCGTTCGATTCGGGTGGTGATGGCCGCGAAAGCGTCTCGCTCACGGACCGATTCGGCCGTCGTCGCACAGGCCGCGGCATCGCCGTGCAGGGCGAAAAGTTCGACTATGAGGGGGAGATCGGCACCGGCGCGGCCCTGTTCGGCGCGCGCCCTTGCGGCATCGGTGAGACGTTCGATGGTCGCGGCTTGGCGGGCGATCACGCGGCCCAGGTCTTCGATTCGTTCACCGAGCCGTGCTTGGGATTCGACCAAGTGCGCGATGGTGTGCGCCGCGCCGTCGGGCACCAGCTCGGCCGAGCGTGCTTCGGACTGCGCGGAAGCATCGGTCCGCTGGGCCGCTGATTCGGTCATGATCGCACCATAACCCGAGCTCGAGCCGATTGGATTGGGCGTCAGCCGGATTCGCGGATCGACCGATGGTCGGGTGTCGGATTCGGCTGCTACCATCGCGTCTCATGGGGGTCTACGGGATCGACCTGGGCACAACGAACTCAGCAATCGCGCGGATCGACGCCGACGGTCGACCTGAAGTAATGATCGGTTTGAACGGTGAGGCGACCGTGCCGTCGGTTGTCCTGTTCGCCTCCGCATTCGACCATCTGGTCGGCGAGGGTGCGCGCCGGCAGGCCCGTCTCGATCCGGAGCATGTGTGCGCGCTGGTGAAACGGCGGATGGGCGATACCGATTGGCGTTTTGCCGCGCATGGGCAGACCTGGTCGGCACCCGCGGTTTCGGCGCTCATCTTGAAAAGCCTTGCCTCGGATGCGGAATTCGGTGGCGGCGAGCCGGTGAAACGTGTGGTCATCACGGTTCCCGCCTATTTCGGTGACGAGGAGCGGCGCGCGACCATCCAGGCGGGCACCTATGCGGGCTTCGATGTCGCCGGTGTACTGTCCGAACCGATCGCCGCCGCGCTCTCGTACGGTTTCGGCAGACTCGACGGTAGCCATGCGGTGCGAGCGACGGGTCCGGAGGCGGGAGCAGAGTCGGCCGCAGGCCGCCCGTTGCGGGTGGCGGGCGACGGGCAGGCCGACGTAGGGCCCGGGGAGTACCGCGAATCCGATATCGACGTCGGCAAGCAGGGGGCGCGGGAGACGGTACTGGTCTACGACCTGGGCGGCGGTACATTCGACGCCACCGTTATCGAGTTGGCCGACCGTCGCATTTCGGTGCTCGCGGTCGAGGGTGATCACCAACTCGGCGGTGCGGACTGGGACGAGCGCATCGCGCTGTACCTGTCGCAGAAGTTCTGCGAAGCGAATCCGGATGCCGAAGACCCACTGGACGATTCGGCGGGCTCGCAGATGCTGGTGCTCGCCGCCGAGCGGGCCAAACGCGAGCTGACCGACGCCGACCGCACCGATGTGGTCATCGTGCACGATGGCGCCCGAGCCGTGATTCCATTGACGCGCGATGAAGTCGATGCGATGACGTCGTCGCTGATGCGCCGTACCATCGACCTCACCCGCGCCTGCCTGGCCGCGGCGAGTAAGCGCGGCGTCGCATCCGTCGATCGATTGCTGCTCGTCGGCGGCTCGTCACGCATGCCGATGGTGGCGCGCGAACTGCACAGGGAACTCGGCCTCGCGGGCGAACTGCGCGACCCCGACCTTTCGGTGGCGCGCGGTGCGGCGCTCTATGGCGAAAAGCTCGAGATGGAACGCCTGATCCTCGCCGATCTCACCACGCGCGGCCGACTGCGCGACGGCGCGGATATCCACGATGCTGCACCCGCCGATCTGGACCAGTCGATCGCACGCGTCGCCGCATCCTTCGGCCAGCCGGTCGCTACGGTGCGCCGGATGCTCGAGATCCAGGTCGATACCGTCGTTTCGCGGGGCTTCGGCGTGCTCGCGCTCGACTATCAGTACGGGCTGGCGGCGACCTGGCTGGTGCAGCGCAACGCGACCCTGCCGGTGAAGGTGCGCCGTTCGTTCGGCACCGTGCGCGCAGACCAGGACGAGATCGCGCTGACCATCGTCGAACAGCAGGGCCAAGCGGCATCGCTGCGGCCAGAGGATACGAAGGTGCTGGTGGAGGGCCGCATTCGCGGCATTCCCGCCGGCTATCCCGAGGGCAGCGAGGTGCGGGTGACCTTCGAGATGGGGTTCGACGGCGTCCTGCACGTCACCTGCCATCACGTCGACGCCGATATCCCGCTGACGCTGACCGCGCAGACCGGCGCGACCCTGTCCCAAGCGGATGTGGCACGCGAACTGGATCAGGTCCAGCGCACCCGCCGTCGCGATAGCTGAGCCGCGGCCATGCAGCCGTTCAGCCCGAACGACTACCGCAAGCGAGTGCTCGCCGAGGTCGAGCGCCGCGGCGGGATCGAGGAGTCGGATCCGTTCGAGCTCTACGACATTCCACTGGAGGAAGCGGAGTCGCTGAGCGATGCCGAGGTCGCCGCGCGGGTCGAGGAGGTCTGGGGCTTCTGGCAGCGGCAGCGCGATCATCCGAAGTATCGGGTGCTCGTTGGATTGCTGGTCGACGCGCATTCAACGTTGTCGCGCCTGCTGCTGGACTCCGCGGTGCGTCGCGTGCAGACGGCGCGGGTCCGAGAGGTGCGTGCCCAGCGGGACGCGGATCGCTACGAGATACTCGACGCGGCGATATCGCGCTTGGTGCAGCGACACGGCGGGGTACCGGCCGGGAAGGTTTCCGGACTGGAGGAGATCGGCGCGATGGGCGGGCTCAGCGCCGCCGAGGTCGCGACCAGGTTGCGCCGACATCGGGTCATCGAAGACAAGCCCGTGCCCGTCGGTGTGCTCACCGAGCAACGCAGACAACAGATTCGACAGTTGCTCAGTGAATGGGAACGACTGGTCGACGGTGAACCGACGCCGACGCTGTTCGCCCTGCTGCGCGTCGATCCATCGAAAGCCGGTCAGTCCCAGGAGATTCGGCTGCGCGCGGAGGCATTGCGGGCACGGTCGCGTGAGCTGCCGCCGGGGCGCATCCGAGTGATATTGGACGAGTTGCTCATTCACATCCACGATGTGCTCGAGTCAGGTGCGGCGACACTGCGGGAGTATCTTCGCGCGGTGGCCGAGGAGGTCGCCAACGAACTGCGGCCGAAGGTCAGGGCGGCCGTGCTCGTGGAGGATGAACTCGTCGGCGATGACTTCCGGTATCTGCTCGACGAGGCGATGCGGTTGGGGTTGGATCGGGCCGATGCGACCCGGGTTCTCACCGATATCGCCACTGAACTCGGTGCGCGAGTAGACAATTCGCCACCGGCAGTGCCGACCGCGTCCCCGTCGGGTGCAGTGCCGATACCGCCCCCACCGCCGCTGCGACTCTGGGAAGCACCGCTGAAGGCCGCACGGGCGGCGCTGCGCGGTGGTCGCCCGCGGGAGGCTGCGCGGCATGTCGAGCAGGCACGCGGACTTGTCGGCTCCGATGGGACGGGCCGCACCCCGATTCGTTCGGTATCCGACGAGGTGGACCGGGTATTGGCCGAGGCGGAGGGGCGCTGGCGCAGCGCGACGACCGCCTGCGCGGGCAGGCGGTATGCCGAGGCGCTTGCGCACCTGGAGCAGCTGCGGCGCACCGCATCCGATCTGCTTCCGCCGAACCAGGTGCCGAGCATCGACCAGTTGCTCGCCGAAGCCGGGCAGGCCATCGCCGAAGCGGATCGGCTCGTCGCCGCGGCACAGGCCGGACCGGCCGATGCCAGGATGCCCGGGCTGCTCGCGGCGGTGGCGGTGTGCGCCGATCATGCCGGTGCGGTCGCCGCGCTCGCGGAAACGCCGGTCGAGGCGCCACCGCGGGTCGAGGCCACCCGGCTGGCGAATGGATCGGTACTCGTCGCGTGGTCGCCATCGTCGACGAATAATGTCGCCTACCGCGTGACCCGGTTGCAGCCGGACGGGTCGTGGCGGGTCGTCGGGCGCACCCAGGCGACCGAACTCGAGGACGGTGCTGCGCCCGCTGTTGGGCAACCGGTGTACGCGGTGGCCGCCGCCATTGCGGGCCGATACTCCGAGATCACCCGATCCGATACCGGCCCAGCCGTGAAACCGCAAGACGGACCAGAACAATCGCCGCCGGACGACCCGGCGCCGAGCGGCATCCCCGCCGTCAGCGGGCTCGCCGAACGGGCGGGCCTGTTGATCTTCACCTGGCCCGTCGGCGTCACCGAGGTCATGGCCGTAGTGCGTCCCGACCAGCCACCGACCACACCGGACGACCCTCGGGCACGCTCCTGGAAGGTCACGAATATGCGCTATGAAATCGACGGCGGCGTCCGAATTCCGTCCGATATTCCGCGCCCCTGCCATATCGCCATCGCATCCTGCCGCCGCGAGCCGAATGGAAAGCTCACTGTCGCTGCGGGTTTCGCGGCGACCGCGAGAATCCACTGGTTCGGATAGCCGAGCGAGATCGGGTTCGGCTCTGCCGCTGGGAATTCGGCAAGGCTGCCCGGCGTGTGCCGAGCACGGATGCCTCGTGCGGCTCTCCGATTCCCGTCGGGCGGACGCGCCGGCAGCATGAGTGGAATGGGCGCGCCGCCTATTGCGCCGCGACATACCGGTGGCGGGCGGCGCAACGCGGGGTGAGCTCCGATAGCCGGGATTTATCGATCGAACCAGGCAGGATGGGGGACGTGCTCGCACAGAACGCTGTGAATTCGGTACGGACACGGGTGTCCTCGACGTACGTGCTCGCCGCGCTGATCATCCTCGGACTGGTGCTACAGGCGCCGCTGGTGCGGGCGGTGGGGGCTTCGACACGACTGCAGACCGCGGTGACCATCTTCGCGGGTGTCTTCGTGCAAGCGGTGCCATTTCTCGCGCTCGGGGTTTTGGTGAGCGGGGGCATCGCGGCCTTCGTATCACCCGCGGTGCTGCGAAAGGTGTTGCCGCGCAATGAGCCAGCGGCGATCGGTATGGCCGGACTGGCCGGGATGGCGCTGCCCGGATGTGAGTGCGGTGTCGTGCCGGTGGCGCGGCGGCTGACCGATCAGGGTGCACCGGGCTCGGTCGCATTGGCGTTCATGCTGTCGGCACCCGCGATCAATCCGGTGGTGTTGATCGCGACGGCGGTGGCGTTTCCCGGCGAGCCCGGGATGGTGGGCGCGCGGTTCACCGGTTCGCTGGCCACATCGGTGGTGATGGGGCTGATCTGGTCGCGGATCGGGCGTCCGGCCTGGCTGCTGCCGCGCGGCTCCGGTCGCGAGCATTGCGTGGCGGGGCGGACCCGGTGGGAAGTCTGCACCGAGGCCGCGCGTCACGATCTGTTGCAGGCCAGCGCATTTCTCGTACTCGGCGCGGCGGCGGCCGCGGCGTTGCATGTACTGGTTCCGCCCGCCTGGTACGAGCGGTTGGCCGGGCAGCTGGTGATTGCGATCCTGGTCATGGCGGTGCTGGCGATCGTGCTCGCGTTGTGCTCGGAGGCCGACGCGTTCGTCGCGGCGAGCATGTCGACACTGCCCCTGCTGCCGCGGCTGGTCTTCCTGGTGGTAGGACCGGCGGTCGATGTGAAGCTGTTCGCCATGCAGGCGGGCAGTTTCGGACGGCGGTTCGCCCTGCGCTTCGCGCCATTGACCTTCGTGGTCGCCGTGGCCTGCGGCACGGTAGCCGGATATGTCTTCCTGGGAGGTGCCCGATGAAGCGGGAGACACAGAATCTGCTGTTGCTGCTCATCGGTGCCGCGGTGCTGTGGATCACACTGGACGGGAGCTACCTGCGCTATGTGAAACCGAGCCTCTACCTGTACCTACTAGTCAGCGGCGTCGGCTTCGTCTTGCTCGCGATGGTGGCGATCATACGAGATATCCACTGCGGCAAAGCATTTGACGAGCGGGATTACGCCTTCGGTCGCGGTGATGAACTCGGCGGTGGCGATGTGCTCAGCCACGCGGACCAGCACGGCCTCAGCGATCCGCACGGCCGCGTAGACGCGCGCAGCCACAGCGATATGTTCGCCCACACCGACACCCACGGCCCCAGCGACATTCACGGCCGTGGCCAGGTGCACGGCGACCACGGCCATGAGCACGGCTCCGGCCGCGCGCAATGGCTGCTGCTCGCGCCGGCCGCCGCGCTCCTGCTGATCGCCCCGCCCGCCCTGGGCGCAGGCGCGGCGGTGACCAGTTCCCCCGTCCAAGTCGCTCCGCGCGATCTACCTGCGGCGCAACCGAAGCTGTTGGCATTCCCGCCGCTGCCGCCGGAGCCCGCGCCGGCGCTTCCGATCGTGGATCTGGTGGAGCGGGCCCTGCAGGACTCCAGCCATTCCCTGGACGGTCGCGAGGTCACCATCAGAGGTTTCGTCATCCGGCCCAAGGACCTCGAACAACAGCATCCGGACGCGCCCGATGCCGATCTGGCGCGCGTGGTCATCACCTGCTGTGTCGCCGATGCCCGATATGTGCTCGTACATCTGGCCGGGATGCGGGAGGTGATCGAGGACGACGCGTGGCTCGAGGTTCGGGGTGTCGTCGAAACCGGCAGTGCCCAGCGGGATCCGGACCGGACGCCGACCTTCGTCGTCAGCGACTATCGGCGCATCGAAGCCCCGGACCGACCATACGAACGCGGCCGGTAGTGGATCGGCATCGCCCATGATCATCGAGCCGAACGGCGGCAACCCGCGTGGATGTGCCAATGTAGGTGTGGTGATACCCAAGTTGATGGCGGTGAGCGACATTCACGTCGGGCACCAGGGGAATCGGCCGGTTGTCGAGCAGATTCGGGCGGATTCGCCCGAGGACTGGCTCATTGTGGCCGGGGACGTGGCGGAGAAGTCCGATGATATTCGTTGGGCGCTGGAGCTGCTGCGCGGTCGCTTCGCCAAGGTGATCTGGGTACCGGGCAACCACGAGTTGTGGACCACGGCGAAGGATCCGGTGCAGATGCACGGCGTCGCACGCTACGAGTACCTGGTGTCGATCTGCCGGGACCTCGACGTGATCACACCGGAGGATCCGTTCCCGGTGTGGACCGGCGCGGGTTCGGAGCCGTACGGCGGGCAGGTGACGCTGGTCCCGATGTTCCTGCTCTACGACTACTCGTTCCTGCCCAAGGGCACCAGGACCAAGGCCGAGGGACTGGCCCTGGCGCGTGAGCGCAATGTGGTGGCCACCGACGAATTCCTGCTGTCGCCGGACCCGTATCTGACGCGGGACGCCTGGTGCCACGCCCGGGTCCAGGTGACCAAGCGCAAACTCGACGCGCTGGCACCGGAGACGCCGGTCGTGCTGATCAATCACTTCCCGCTGGTCCGCGAGCCCACCGACGTGCTGTGGTACCCGGAGTTCGCGCTCTGGTGCGGCACCGACCTGACCGCCGACTGGCACACCAGCTACAACGTGGTCTGCTCGGTCTACGGCCACCTGCACATCCCGCGCACCTCCCACTACGACGGCGTGCGCTTCGAGGAGGTGTCGCTGGGCTATCCGCGGGAATGGCAGCGGCGCGGGCTGCCGGACCGCCTGTTGCGTCAAATCCTCCCGACGCCGGAGTATCCGCCGGGCTCGCTGAACAAGTGGGGCGGCCACTTCGAGGTCACGCCCGAGATGGAGGCCGCGGCCGCCGAGATGCGAGAAAAGGCCCAGCGCCGTCGTGGTGTGTGAGCCTGACGGCGCCGTTGCGCCGAGAGGTGCTCCGTGCCTCCCGAGGCGACTGTCGGCTGGGCGGCTCGACTAGGCTCGTCGGTGATGATCGAGAAAATTCTTCCCGCGGGTGTTGCTTCGGCGGAACTGTTTGCGTACCCGGAGGATTTGCAGCCGCACCCGGCGGAGGCGCATCTCATCGAGAAGTCGGTGGAGAAGCGTCGCCGCGACTTCATCGGTGCGCGGCACTGTGCCCGGCTCGCACTGCAGGAGCTGGGCGAGCCACCGGTCGCGATCGGCAAGGGCGAACGCGGTGTGCCGATATGGCCGCGCGGGATCGTCGGCAGCCTGACGCACTGTGACGGCTACCGGGCGGCGGCATTGGGTCACAAACTGCGGTTCCGCTCGATCGGCATCGATGCCGAACCGCACGGCACCCTGCCCGAGGGCGTCCTGGGTTCGGTGAGCCTGCCGCCCGAGCGGGACTGGTTGTCCACCCTCGACGGCTCCGGCCTGCACCTGGACCGCCTGCTGTTCTGCGCGAAGGAAGCCACCTACAAGGCATGGTTCCCGTTGACCGCGCGCTGGCTCGGCTTCGAGGACGCCCACATCACCTTCACCATCGATGAGAGCTCCGACGGTGCCGGCTCCGGCACGTTCCACAGCCAGATCCTGGTACCCGGCCAGGTCAATGACGGTGGCGCGGCACTGGTTTCCTTCGACGGCCGCTGGATGATCGGTGATGGGCTCATCCTGACCGCGATCGTGCACACCTGATGGCCGACACGCGTATCGATGCCCTGGGCGGTCTGCTGATCGTCGATAAGGACGGCGGCTGGACCAGCCACGATGTCGTCGCGAAGTGCCGGAAGCTACTGCGCACCAAGAAGGTCGGACATGCCGGGACGCTCGATCCGATGGCCACCGGTGTGCTGGTGCTCGGCGTCGAGCGCGCGACCAAACTGCTCGGCCTGCTCACCTTGACCACCAAGGCCTATACCGCGACCATCCGGCTCGGCCAGGCCACCAGCACCGACGATGCCGAGGGCGAGGTGCTCGCGACCACATCGGCGACCCATCTCAGCGATGCCGAAATCGCGACGTACACCGCGAAATTGACCGGTGCCATCGAGCAGGTTCCGGCTACGGTCAGCGCCATCAAGGTGAACGGTGAGCGCGCGTACGCCCGGCACCGTGCGGGTGAGGAGGTGCAGCTCGCCGCTCGACCGGTCACCGTCTCTCGCTTCGATATCCTGGCCCGCCGGGATAGTTCGACATTCGTCGATCTGGACGTGGTCGTCGAATGTTCCTCCGGCACCTACATCCGTGCCCTCGCCCGCGATCTCGGTGCTTCGCTCGGCGTCGGCGGGCATCTGACCGCGCTGCGCCGCACCAGGGTCGGGCCGTTCACCCTCGAACACGCCAGAACCCTGGACGAATTGGCCGCGGCGGCCGAGTCCGAGGAATCGCTGTTGAGTCTGGATATCGACGACGCCATCCGAACCGCGTTCCCACGCCGCGATATCGATGACGAGCAGGCCGAGGATCTGCGCAACGGCCGGTGGCTCGAACCGGTCGGCATCACCGGCGTCTACGCCGCCATCGACCCCGCCGGACGCGCGATCGCGCTATTGCGGGAGAGCGGTAAGCGCGCGGCCTCGGTTATGGTCGTGCGTCCTTCGAATCTGTAACCGCACCACGCGCTTCCAATGCGCCGAGCGGTTCCAAAGCGCCGAGCAGGGCGCCGACGCAGATATTGCGGAGTTCGGTGCGTGTGCAGGTGCGGTTTTCCAGCCAGTCGACCGACAGGACGCGGACGAAGGTCAGCCAGCTCGTCAGGATCGATGAGGTGAGCTCGCGGGTGGGCCCTTCCACGCCCATCACATCGAGTAGGCGAACGCGAAGTTCGCCGAGTTCGCCCGAGATGATCGCCTGGATCGTCGGATCGCCCGCTAGCAGGCGATTGGCGGCGACCACGGTATTGGCATTGGCCTCGAAATAGTCGAAGTGTTCGTCGAGTCCGGCCGCGAGCTGTTCGGGTAGCGGGGTTTCGGTGTCGAGTTTGGTGGCGACCAGCAGCTGATCCGCGGCCAGTTGGTAGACGCCGGCGAAGAGATCGCGTTTGGTCGGGAAATGGCGGTAGAGCAGGGCGCGCGAGACCCCGGCCGCCGCCGCGACGTCCTCCATCAGCACCGCGTCGTAGGCGCGTTCGGCGAACAATTTCGCGCCCGCGTTCAGCAGCAGGCGGCGGCGTTCGTCGGGGGCGAGGCGGCGGCGGGTCACCCCTCGAAGCTTAGTTGACGTTTGTCTACTAACGGTCGTAGTATTTGGCTTAGTAGACAAACGTCTACTAGTGAAGGGAGGAATTCATGGCCACGGCACTCAAATGGCTGTCCATGGCGATGGGCATCGCCATCGTGGGGATCGGCATCTTCCACATGGCCGCCGGTATCGACGGCATCCCCGATATGGGCTCCTCCGGCGTCACCGCCGATAGTCAGACCCGCTTCTTCGGCGGTATCTTCGTCGGCTACGGCGTCGCCTGGATCTGGGCCGCGCGCCAGGTCCCCATCCCGGCGCTTGCGGTGCACTGGCTCGCCGGAATCTTCCTGCTCAGCGGCGTCGCTCGGCTGATCTCCGTCGCCGTCTACGGCTGGCCGCACTGGTTCCAAATCGTGCTGACCGCAATCGAATTGGTGCTACCACCGATCTTCTTCTGGCTCGCCACCGCCGACGAGAAGCGCGCGGCGTCCGGTGTCGAGCGCGTCACCGCCGCAGGCTGAATCGGAACCCATCGGCTGGAGTCGTTCGCTGGCACGGCAATCCGTACAGTGGGCCGTGGCCGTGCGCAGCCCGGTGTGCTGCGGCGGCCGCGGTGGACAGTGCGAAGAAGGCAGTGGGGTAATGAGCGAACAACCCGTCGATACGTTCGAACTCTGGGATCGCGACGGCGACGGTCTGGTGTCGGTCGAGGACATCACCACCGGAATCCGTTCGCTCGGACTGGAAGTCGATGACGAGGCCGTCGAACGCATGGTCGCCGCCGCCGACACCAACGGTGACTTCCTGGTCTCCCGGGCCGAATTCGACGCCGCACTGGTCGGCGGGCGTATCGAGGTCACCGATGCCGACGCGGCCTTCCGGGTTTTCGATATCAATGGCGATGGCAAGATCTCGGTCGAAGAACTCGAATCCCTCATCCGCCATATCGGTGCGGGCCTGATCGACGAGCCCGCCGAATCATTGCTGGCAGCCGCGGACACCGACGGGGATGGCTACCTGTCTCCGTCCGAATTCCGTGCGCTGCTGGATTTCCTGTCCCGCTGACTTTTCGTCGGGTCCTCCGAGGGGGCAAAGCCTGCCTGCGCCCCGAAGCCGTCGCGGCCGACAGCCGGCAGCACTATTTCCGCCGACCTGTTCAGTCCCGGGTGCTGAGCCAGATGGCCTCGGCCGCCGGGCTGCCCAGATCAATGGTCCGGTCCGCGATGCGAATTGCAATGGTGCCCGCGAAGTCTCGGCGTTCCACCACCACGATCGGGGTATCCAGCGCGATGCCGACGGAATCGAAGTAGCGCAGCATATCCGGATCCGCATCGGAAATCCGTGCGACATGGCCGGATTCGCCCGCGCGAAAGTCGCTGAGCTGGCGGGCCGGTGGGGTGGGCACCGCGCCGTCGGCCGACGGAATGGGATCGCCGTGCGGATCCCGGTCCGGATAGCCGAGTTTCGCGTCGATGCGCGCCATCAGCAGTTCGGAGACTGCATGTTCGAGCACCTCGGCCTCATCGTGCACCTCGTCCCAGCCGTAGCCGAGTTCATTGACGAGGAAGGTTTCGATCAGCCGATGCCGACGCACCATGGCGACGGCGGCGCGGCGGCCGTGCTCGGTCAGGGTGATGGACCCGTATCGGGCGTGTTCGACGAGGCCCTGATCGGCCAGCTTGCGGACCGCCTCGGAGACGGTGGAGGCCGAGACGCCGATCCGTTCGGCGAGCAGCTTCGTCGACACCTTTTCCTGTGACCACTCCTGAGCGGTCCAGATCACTTTCAAATAGTCCTGGGCGACCGAGGTGAGCTCCGGCGCAATCGTTGCGGTGCTGCCGTGGGGGCCTGTGGTCTCGGTCGGCTGCGCTGCGGTGTCGGCCAGCTCGCGTCGGGTTGCGATGTCTCGTTTACCGGGCACATGTTCGAGCTTATGCATATGACGGGCGATTCACACATCACGCCACTCGAGTGCACCCAGCGATTCACCGGGTGTACACGAGCGGCACGGAATCGTGTGTGGATCGGCACCTCCGAATACTGTTCGACACCTGTTTTGCGTAGGCTGCGGACTGTGCAGAGATGGCGAAGCCTCGACGACATACCCGCGGACTGGGGGCGGTGCGTACTCACGATCGGTGTATTCGACGGTGTGCATCGCGGCCACGCGCAGCTGATCAGCAGGGCGGTGAAGTCCGCTGCCGCGCGGGGTGTTCCGGCAGTGTTGATGACCTTCGACCCGCACCCGATGGAAGTGGTGCGTCCCGGTTCACATCCGGCGCAGCTGACCACCCTGACCCGGCGTGCGGAATTGGCCGAGGAACTCGGCGTCGACGTGTTCTGCGTGATGCCCTTCACCCACGAATTCATGAAGCTGACCCCGGCGAGCTATGTGCACGATCTCCTGGTCGAGCGGTTGCATGTGGCCGAGGTCGTGGTCGGTGACAATTTCACCTTCGGCAAGAAGGCCGCTGGCACCATCGACACCATGCGCGAACTGGGTGAGCGCTTCGGCTTCGAGGTCGACGGTGTGAAGTTGCTCAGCGAGCACGCGGTCACCTTCTCCTCGACCTACATCCGAGCCTGCGTCGACGCGGGCGATATGGCGGCGGCCGCCGAGGCGCTCGGTCGTCCGCATCGCGTCGAGGGCGTGGTCGTGCACGGCGACGGCCGCGGCCGCGAGCTCGGATTCCCGACCGCGAATATCGCCCCGCCCATGTATGCCGCCATCCCCGCCGACGGGGTCTACGCGGGTTGGTTCACCGTGCTCGGTCCCGGTCCGACCATCGGCACCGTGACGCCGGGGGAGCGGGCCATGGCCGCGATCTCGATCGGCACCAATCCCACCTTCTCCGGGCGGGCCCGCACCGTCGAGGCGTACGTCCTCGACCGGGAGGCCGATCTGTACGGCCAGCATGTCGCCGTGGATTTCGTCGAGCACCTGCGCGGCATGCGCAAGTTCGACTCCATCGATGAACTGCTCGAGGCGATGGGTCGCGACGTGGAAAACGCCCGCAAGGTCCTTACCACCATCGACTGACGCTCCCAGCAGCGAGTTTGCTCGCGCGATTCGGCTCGGCGCACTGAATTCGGTACGGCGAACCGAATCCGGTAAGGTGGATCCTCGGGTTTGCTGCGGTCCGCGGCGGCACCCGGCCGGTTGACCGGAATCCTCGAGCGCGGAACTGAGAAATAGGAGTGGATGCCCCATGGCGCTGACCACCGAGCAGAAGTCGGCGATTCTCGCCGAGTACGGCCTGCACGAGAAGGACACCGGTTCTCCGGAGGCGCAGATCGCGCTGCTGTCCAAGCGGATCGCCGATATCACCGAGCACCTGAAGAAGCACAAGCACGACCACCACACCCGCCACGGCCTGATGGCGCTGATCGGTCGTCGCAAGCGGCTGTCGAAGTACCTCGCGGACAAGGACATCCACCGCTACCGTTCGCTCATCGAGCGCCTCGGCCTGCGCCGGTAATTTCGCGCGATTCGCAGCGCCCGCAGCGCCGCGAACGTCGCTCATAGGACTCGCTCCGCGGTGGCCGGGTCGGGCGCGGAAGCGTTCGACACGCTACCTACCCGAGGCGGTCGATCAGGTAGCCGACGGGGAGACGTACAATCTCCCCGTTGGCTATTTGTGTATGAGGGGTATACACGCCCCGTTTGCACGACAACATTGCACAGCCGTATGCACCCGCCTGCGTGGCGTCGGTCTTCGGTAGTGGCCTCCCGACAGGCGCGATGCCGTCGGCGGGCTTCGATCGATGACCGCCTCCGCGTCGCCGTTTCCAAGGGGATTCGGCCGGGTGTGCGCGTCGCAACCAGGAGGGTTGCTGCGCGTCCGTATCCGGTACGGCTGACGAGAGCTGGATCGCGCCCCGATGCGCTCGATCCAGCGAAGACGAGAGGTTGAGAGCAGAAAAATGTCAGAGACAACTACATCGTCGGCCATTGAGGTCGAACCCGGTGTGTTCGAGTCCGTCGCGCTGATCGATAACGGCACCTTCGGAACCCGCACCGTACGCTTCGAGACCGGTCGCCTGGCCCGTCAGGCCGCCGGATCCGTCGTCGCCTACCTGGATGACGAGACCATGCTGCTGTCCGCGACCACCGCGGGCAAGCACCCCAAGGACCAGTTCGACTTCTTCCCGCTGACGGTCGACGTCGAAGAGCGCATGTACGCCGCGGGCCGCATTCCGGGTTCGTTCTTCCGTCGTGAGGGTCGCCCCTCCACCGACGCGATCCTGACCTGCCGCCTGATCGACCGTCCGCTGCGTCCGTCCTTCGTCGACGGCCTGCGCAATGAGATCCAGGTCGTGGTCACCGTGCTGAGCCTGAACCCGAACGATCTGTACGACGTCGTGGCCATCAACGCCGCGTCCGCGTCCACTCAGATCGCGGGCCTGCCGTTCTCCGGCCCGGTCGGCGGCGTGCGCGTCGCGCTGATCGACGGCCAGTGGGTCGCATTCCCGACCGTCGAGCAGCTCGAGGGCGCGGTCTTCGACATGGTGGTCGCGGGTCGGGTCGTCGAGTCCGGCGACGTCGCAATCATGATGGTCGAGGCGGAGGCCACCGATAAGGTCATCGCATTGGTCGCGGACGGTGCGCAGGCGCCGACCGAGGCCGTGGTGGCGCAGGGCCTCGAGGCCGCCAAGCCGTTCATCGCCCGCCTGTGCAAGGCACAGCAGGATCTGGCCTCGCTGGCGTCCAAGCCGACCGAGGAGTTCCCGCTCTTCCCGCCGTACGAGGCCGATGTCTACGAGGCCGTCGAGGGCACCGCCAAGCGTGAGCTGGGCGAGGCGCTGAGCATCGCGGACAAGCAGGAGCGCGAGGCGAAGATCGACGAGATCAAGCTGGATGTGCTGACCCGCCTGGCCGACGACTTCACCGGTCGTGAGAAGGAGTTGGGCGCGGCATTCCGCTCGGTCACCAAGAAGCTGGTGCGCCAGCGCATTCTGTCCGACGGCTTCCGCATCGACGGTCGCGGTCTGGCCGATATCCGTGCACTGTCGGCCGAGGTCGCCGTGATCCCGCGCGCCCACGGTTCGGCGCTGTTCGAGCGTGGCGAGACCCAGATCATGGGCGTCACCACCCTCGATATGGTGAAGATGGCCCAGCAGGTCGACTCGCTCGGCCCGGAGACCTCCAAGCGGTACATGCACCACTACAACTTCCCGCCGTTCTCCACCGGTGAGACCGGTCGCGTCGGTTCGCCGAAGCGTCGCGAGATCGGCCACGGCGCGCTGGCCGAGCGGGCGCTCATCCCGGTGCTGCCGAGTCAGGAAGAGTTCCCCTACGCCATCCGTCAGGTCTCGGAAGCGTTGGGCTCCAACGGTTCCACCTCGATGGGTTCGGTCTGTGCCTCGACCCTGTCGCTGCTGAACGCCGGTGTGCCGCTGAAGGCGCCGGTCGCCGGTATCGCCATGGGCCTGGTGTCGGACACCATCACCAACGACAAGGGTGAGGCGGAGGTCCGCTACGTCGCGCTGACCGATATCCTCGGCGCCGAGGATGCCTTCGGTGATATGGACTTCAAGGTCGCCGGCACCCCGGACTTCGTCACCGCGCTGCAGCTGGACACCAAGCTGGACGGCATCCCCTCGCAGGTGCTGGCCGGCGCGCTGAGCCAGGCGCACGATGCCCGCACCACCATCCTGGAGGTCATGGCCGAGGCCATCGCCACTCCGGACGAGATGAGCCCGTACGCACCGCGCGTCACCGCGATCAAGATCCCGGTCGACAAGATCGGTGAGGTCATCGGCCCGAAGGGCAAGGTGATCAACCAGATCACCGAGGAGACCGGCGCCAATATCTCGATCGAAGATGACGGCACCGTCTACGTCGGTGCGACCAACGGCCCCGCGGCGCAGGCGGCGATCGACCAGATCAACGCCATCGCGAACCCGCAGCTGCCGAAGGTCGGCGAGCGCTTCCTCGGCACGGTCGTCAAGACCACCGCCTTCGGCGCGTTTGTCTCGCTGCTGCCCGGCCGCGACGGCCTGGTGCACATCTCCAAGCTGGGCAACGGCAAGCGCGTGGCCAAGGTCGAGGACGTGGTGAACGTCGGCGACAAGCTGCGCGTGGAGATCGCCGATATCGACAACCGCGGCAAGATTTCGCTGGTTCCCGTCGATGAGAACGCCGACGAGCCTGCGGCGGCCGACGCCGTTGATGCGGGCCCGGCGGAGACCGAGTAGTACTTGTCTCTGTGACGAAGAAGAAGACGGCAACCCCTCTGCTCCGCGGCGAGCAGGGGGGTTCGTCTCCGGAGCTGCGGATGGATCAGATGCGGGGCAGCGACTCCGGAGTACGGCGGACCGTGCTACCCGGCGGTCTGCGTGTGGTTACCGAACATGTGCCCGGCGTGCGTTCGGCATCGATCGGTGTGTGGGTCGGGGTCGGCTCGCGCGATGAAGGCGCAACGGTCGCGGGCGCGGCGCACTTTCTAGAACACTTGCTGTTCAAGGCGACTCCGACTCGCTCGGCGCTCGATATTGCGCAGGCGATGGATGCGGTCGGCGGCGAACTCAACGCGTTCACCGCGAAGGAGCAGACCTGCTACTACGCCCACGTCCTCGACGAGGATCTGCCGCTGGCCGTGGATATGGTCTCCGATGTCGTACTCAACGGCCTGTGCCGGGCCGAGGATGTGGACGTCGAACGACAGGTGGTGCTCGAGGAGATCGCCATGCGCGACGACGATCCGGAGGATCTGGTCGGCGACGCCTTCCTGTCCGCGCTCTTCGGTGATCATCCGATCGGGCGTCCGGTGATCGGCTCCGTCGAAACCGTCGAGGCGATGAATGCCGCGCAATTGCGCGGTTTCCATCTGCGTCGCTATCGGCCGGACCGGATGGTCGTCGCGGTCGCGGGCAATGTGGAGCACGACCACACCGTGGAACTGGTACACCGTGCCTTCGCCCCTCGGCTCGATCCGTCCGCCGAACCCGCCCGACGGCGCGAGGGCCGGTTTCGACCGCACAGCGTGCCGCAGCTGCACTGGAGCCACCGCGACAGCGAACAGGCGCATTTGGCCTTCGGCGTGCGTGCCTTCGGGCGGCACGAGGGGGAGCGGCGCTGGCCGCTGTCGGTGCTCAATACCGTCGTCGGCGGCGGGCTGAGTTCGCGTCTGTTCCAACGCATTCGGGAGGAGCGCGGGCTGGCGTACTCGGTGTACTCCAGCGTGGACACCTTCGCCGATACCGGTGCGTTCTCGGTGTACATCGGCTGCCAGCCGGAAAATCTCGGCAAGGTGGCATCACTGGCGCGCGGCGTGCTCGAAGAGATCGCGGCCAACGGGATCACCGATGCGGAATGCGCGCGCGCCAAGGGTTCGTTGCGTGGCGGACTGGTGCTGGGGCTGGAGGATTCGGCGTCGCGCATGAACCGGATCGGTCGCAGCGAACTGAGTTACGGCAATCACCGCAGCGTTTCGGAGACGCTGGCCCGCATCGATGCGGTGACCACCGAGGAGGTTTCGGCAATCGCCCGCACCCTGCTGGCGCGGCCGTTCGCGGCTTCCGTGGCCGGGCCGTACCGGCGGACTCGGGAATTGCCCGCCGCGGTGCGGCGATTGGTCGAGAGCTGAAGTAGATCCCTGGGGGCCGGAGTGATTCGCTCCGGTCCTCGATCTGCAAATGTGGGTCCGCGATCACGTTTCGACGCTTGTGCGGTTGGCGCGGCGCTCTATGTTCGCCGTGGTGTCGGAAGCGACGACGGGCGGTCGGCCGACCGCGGATCAGTCGCTGCGGGCGCGATTGGCGGCGTCGACGATCGAGGGCAGCAGGCCCGGCAGGGCATTGTCGAGATCCTCGGAGCGCAGGCGCTGGCAGGTCTGGCCGTCGATGATCAGTCGCTCGATAACACCGGCTTCGCGCAGGATCTTGAAGTGGTGGGTCGCGGTCGATTTGTTGATCACCTCGTAGAGCGCACCACAGCGCATGGCGGTGCCCGCATTGCTGAGTCGGCGGACCATCTCCAATCGCACCGGATCCTGTAGTGCTCCGAGCACGGCGGGTAATGAGGCAACCGGCGGTGCCTCGGTGGCCGATTCCTTAGTTTCGGTCATGATCTACCTCACAGTGGTTTGATGACCATCGTACCGGCTGTATCGTCTCTATGGTTCGATCATCATCAAACTTACCTGATCGGGGTTCCGATGGCAGCGACAATGACGGTGGCGGCCGACCAGCAGACCTCTCAGCGCTGGGCCTACGCGCTGATTCTGGTGGCGAGTGGCGTGGCCCTCGGCGTCTCCGGGGTGCCCGCGCCGCTGTACGGCATGTACCAGAAGGAATGGCATTTCTCGCCGCTGACGACGACATTCGTCTTCGCGGTCTACGCATTCGCGGCGCTGGCCGCGGTGCTGGTCTCGGGGCGTATCTCCGATGTGGTCGGCCGCAAGCCGGTGCTGCTCGGTGCGTTCGCGACCATGATCATCGGGCTGGTGGTCTTCCTGCTGGCCGATAATGTCGCGATGCTGTTGGTGGCGCGGGCGCTGCACGGACTGGCGGTCGGCTCGACCGTGGTGGCCGGTGCCGCGGCGCTGCTCGATCTGCGTCCGAAGCACGGTGCGCGGTCGGGGCAGCTCAGTGGCGTTGCCTTCAATGTCGGTATGGCCGTGGCGATTCTGGGGTCGGCGGTGCTGGCACAGTACGCGCCGCATCCGCTGCGCACGCCCTACGTCGTGATCACCGTGGTGTGCCTGCTCATCGGACTCGGCGTCATCGCATTGCGCGAACCGCATACCGCGCGGGTGGCCGGACGCATCCGGATCGCGAAACCGGCAGTGCCGCAGGAGATTCGCGGTGACTTCTGGTTCTCGGCACTGGGCGTCATGGCGGCCTGGTCGGTGCTCGGTGTGCTGCTGTCGCTGTATCCTTCGCTCGCTTCGGCGGAGACGGGCATTCACAATCTGGTCTTCGGTGGTGCGGTCGTCGCCTCGACCGCGGTGGCCGGTGCCACGGCTCAGCTGTTCGCGACCGGAATTCCGGCGCGGCGCGCGGCGATCGGCGGCGATACCGGCATGGCGGTGGCGCTGGTGTTGACGGTGCCCGCCTTGCACACCGGCAACTGGGTCGTGGTGCTGCTGGCCGGAGTGTTGCTCGGCGCGACCTTCGGGCTCGGATTCGGTGGTTCGCTGCGGCATCTGTCCGAGGTTGTGCCGCAGCACAAGCGGGGCGAGACCATGTCGGCGTACTACCTGCTCGCCTACACGGCCATGGCACTGCCGACCATCCTGGCCGGATGGGCGGCGACCGAGTGGGGGCTGAGCGAAGTGTTCCCGTGGTTCGTCGGTGCGGTCGCCTTCGCCTGCCTGGTGGCAGCGGGGCTGGGTCTGCGGCGCAATCGGTAGTCGAAAACCCAAGGGGCACAGACTCGGCCGATCTCATCCGGTAGTGGGCGAGCGACAATCCGGCTAACATGCGGTGATGCGATGGGGGCGGTTGGGCGACCGACTACACCGCGCGGCATTGTTGCTCGCGGTGTTCGGTGCGGTGGTCGGCGGATTGGTGATCGCCGGGCTGACCTGGTGGTTGTTGTGGTGGCTATTGGGTGCGAAGGCCGAGACCCCGAATCAGTTGGACCTCACCAAGATCGCGCTATCGGTGGCGGCCGGAGTTGGCGGGGCGGTCGCGCTGGTGGTGGCGTATCGGCGGCAGCGGGATCTGGAGCGGGGACGGTTCGCGGAGTTGTTCGGGGCGGCGGCACGGCAGTTGGGGGATGCGGATGCGGCGGTTCGGATCGCCGGGGTCTATGCGATGGCGGGGGTAGCGGACGAATTCTCGGCACCGAGTCGAAGACAGCAGTGCATCGATGTGATGTGCGGATATCTGCAGCTGCCGTACGAACCGGCCGATGGGGCGAATCATCTTGTCTCGCGGGCCGAGTCGGCGGAGGAAGCCGGGGTCAAGGTCGAGCGGGTCTACGAATTCCGGCGCAATGATCGGGAGGTGCGTCGCGCGATCGTGCGAGTGATCGCACAACATCTGAAGCCGTCGGCGGAGATCTCGTGGTCGGCGTGCACATTCACCTTCAATAACGCGGTGATCGAGCAGGCGGACTTTCGGTATGCGGTGTTCCGGGGACGGCATACGTCATTTGCCGGAGCGACCTTCATCGGACCGACCACCTTCGAGTTCGCGAGCTTCGCCGGGCTGCATCTGACCTTCCGCGGCGCGACCTTTCGGGCGGGTCCGGCGCTGTTCGATCGCGCGGGGTTCGGGTCCGATCGCATGGAGCGGCGTGAACCGGCAGGTGTCGGCACCACCTTCGCCGAGGTCACCTTCGAAGATCCGGCATCGTTCGAGGGCGCGACCTTCCGGGGTCCGCGCACCGACTTCAGCGGCGTACGTTTCCTCGGCGCCCGAACCTCGTTCCAGGACGTGAAGTTCCGGGCCGAGCTGACCTCGTTCGAGCGGGCTGCCTTCGATGGTGACCACATCGCCTTCGACCGCGCCGAATTCACGAGTCCCCGTGTCACATTCAAAAGCGCACAGTTCTACGCCACGCTCACCGCCTTTGACGAGGCCAGAGTGGGCACGCCGAATCGATTACGCAACCGGGGCACCCGCGAAACGGACTTCTCGCGGGCGGAGTTCCACGGTGATATCAGGTTCCCGCGGACCGTGTTCGGCGGGCGCATGGTCGACTTCACCGAGGGTGACTTCTTCGGCGGTATCTCGTTCCTCGGCACCCGTTTCGCCGCCCAGGAAATCCACTTCGATCGCCCGAAGGCCTGGGTGGGCACGCATTTCGACTGGGATGACGTGCCCACTCGCAAACCGACCAGCGTCAAACCCAATCCCTGGCCGCCGACCGCCGCGGGGTGATGCTCACCCGTGCGTCGGGCTTCACGGCAGGCCAGGACTGCGCGTTCAGATGGCCCAGTGTGTATTTCGCGAGCAGATCGTCGGCGATCTTGCCTGCGATCAGCTCGTAGACGGCTTCAGTTGGATGCGCGAGATCACTGGTGCTGCGGCAGCGCCGAATCGTGGGTCTTCTGGTGTCGTGTCGGGGCACCCGCGTGCGCGGCTGCCCCGACGGGCGCACTACGTCGGCCAACCGCCGTACGGGACGGTGATCAGCTCCAGGAAGTGACCGTTGGGGTCGAGGAAGTAGACGCCACGACCGCCGTCATTGTGGTTGATCTCGTTGACGCCCTGTTGCCGTGGATCGGCCCAGTGCTCCAGTTTGTAGCGCTGGATCTTGGCGTAGGCCGCGTCGAACTCGGCCTCGGAGATCAGGAATGCGTAGTGCTGGGGCTGGATTTCGGTGATGTGTGGTGGCACGTTCGCGAAGTCGAAGGTGACTCCATTACCCGTGGGAAGCGGGATGAACGGGCCCCACTCTTTGCCCAGTTCCAAACCCAGGATGTCCGACCAGAATTCGGCGGACGCTCGATGGTCGTGACAGCCGACGATGGTGTGATTGAACTGTACTGACAGGGGATTACTCCTTATGTCGTGACGGTCCCGACCCCGGGCTCGGTACAAGGCGGCCTACGGGAGCACCGTCACGGGCGTCGAGGCTAGCGAATCGGTTCCCACCGTGCCACCCTCGAGTGATCGGGACCATCATTCGTCGAGCGCGTTTCCGGCTGTGACCCACTTCGCTGGCTGCGATGCCGCGCGGTAGCGTCGTGGGATGAAGATTCGAGGGGCGGTCCTGGAGCGGATCGCAGCGCCCGTGCCGTTCGCCGAGTCGGCGCCGATCACCGTCTGTGAACTGGACCTCGGCGAGCCGGGGCCAGGGGAGCTGCTGGTGCGCATCGAGGCCGCCGGACTGTGTCATTCGGACCTGTCGGTGGTGGATGGAAACCGGGTGCGACCGGTGCCGATGCTGCTCGGGCACGAGGCGGCGGGCATTGTCGAGGCGGTGGGGCCCGGCGGCAGTGATCTCGCGATGGGGCAGCGCGTGGTGATGACCTTTCTGCCGCGCTGCGGGGAGTGCGCGGGCTGCGCCAGCGAGGGCCGCACGCCATGTGGGCCGGGCAGTGCGGCCAATAATGCAGGTGAGCTATTGAATGGTGGGCGGCGGCTGCACCGCGCGGGTACTGAGGTACACCATCATCTCGGGGTGTCCGCCTTCGCCACGCATGCCGTCGTCGATCGCCGATCGGTGGTGCCGGTCGATGCCGATGTGCCGCCGGAGGTCGCGGCGGTGTTGGGTTGCGCGGTACTGACGGGTGGCGGGGCGCTGCTCAATTCCGTGAAGCCTGGTCCGGCCGACCGGATCATGGTGGTCGGGCTCGGTGGCGTCGGGATGGCGGCGGTGCTCGTCGCGGTGTCGCTGGGCGAGCACGAGGTGATCGCCGTCGATACTGTCGCGGAAAAGCTCGCTCTTGCAAAGGAACTCGGCGCAACCGCCGCTTACACACCGGCCGAAATCGCGGAACAGGGCATCGTGGCCGATGTCGTTGTCGAGGCCGCGGGCAATGTCCGTGCCTTCGAAACCGCCATCGCCGCAACGGGACCCGGCGGTACGACAGTCACCGTCGGCCTGCCCGCCCCCGATGCCCGCGCGAGCATTTCACCTCTCGCCCTGGTCGCCCAGGGGCGCACCATCATCGGCAGCTATCTCGGCTCGGCAGTCCCATCGCGTGACATCCCCGAATACGTCCGCATGTGGCGCGCGGGTCGCCTGCCCGTCGAGAAGCTGGTGTCCTCCCATGTCGGGTTGGACGAAATCAACCATGCCATGGACGAACTGGCCGCAGGGCATGCGCTGCGGCAAGTGATCGTGTTCGAGTAGTCCACCCGCGGTGCCCTTTCGGGACACCCGCTACCTGGCCTGTGTGCTGGATTACGGCGGCGATCGGGATGCTCAGGTTTCCCGCCTGTCCAGTGCGTCGACGAATTGTCCCAGCAGGCGGGCGAATTCGGTGCGCTCGCGATCGGTCCAGTCCGACATCGCGGCCGCCATTGCGGCGCGGCGGCCATTGCGGGCCGCGGTCACGACGGCGTGCCCGGTGGGGGTCAGCCGCAGGACGGCTCGCCTGCCGTCCTGCTGATCCGCGACCCGTTCGAGATGTCCGGATGAAACCGCTTGGGCGACAAGGCGACTCGCGCGCGGCTGATCGACGCCCAGCGTGGGGGCGAGGGCTCCGACGCTAGCTGCGCTGGTACCGGCCACCGCGTCCAGCACCCGGAAGACCGCGATGGGCACCGGCGAATCCTTGCCGAGTGCCCCCCGCGTCTGACGTCGCCGAATCCGGACCATTGCCGCCTCGACGGCCTCGGTGACTACATCGTGCTCTTCCATTCTCTCCACTTTCATGTCATATTGCATGTAGTTGTAATTCTACATGTATCGGAGGAATCATGGCCGCACAACGCCCGATCGGTTACTGGCTCAAGGAACTCGATCGCCTGATCAATGCCCGCTTCGAGGACGACCTGGCCGCCGCCGGGCTGACTCGTCGGCACTGGCAGATGCTCAACTCGTTGGCCGAAGGCCCCCGCCCCGCCGCCGATGTCCGCGACGGTCTTGCGCCATTCTGGAACGACCTGTCGGAGTGGGACATTCAACTCGCGTATCTGGTAGATCGCGGCGACATCACCGACGATTCGGGCACCTTGGCCCTCACCGCAGCGGGCCGCACCACCCATCAGGAAGCCTTCGCCCTGATCGGCAAGCGCCGCCGCGCCATGCTCGACGGCATTACCGATGAGCAGTACGGCGAGACGGTCCGCCTGCTCGAAAGGATGGCCGAAAATATGGCCGCCTAGCAGTGAAACGTAGTCATGCGTACCCGGCGGGAGGTCAGCGGAGGGGGATGTGAGCAGGGTCGATAGGCTTGCGGGGACAGCAGGCGAATGAGGAGGTGCGGTGACCATTCGGGTCGGAGTGCTCGGTGCGCGCGGAAAAGTCGGGCAGGCTATCTGCGAGGCGGTGCAGGCGGCGGGCGATCTGGAGTTGGTCGCTACCGTCGATAAGGACGATTCGCTGGAGGCGTTCACCGAGTCCGGGACGCAGGTGGTCGTCGACTTCACCAATCCCGATGTGGTGATGGGGAATCTGAAGTTTCTGGTGGAACGCGGGATTCACGCGGTCGTCGGCACCACCGGATTCGACGCGGCGCGCCTGGACGAGGTGCGCGGCTGGCTGGCCGGGCAACCGGAGACCGGTGTGCTGATCGCCCCGAACTTCGCCATCGGCGCGGTGCTGTCCATGCGCTTCGCCGAACAGGCGGCCCGATTCTTCGATTCGGTCGAGGTCATCGAACTGCACCACCCGAATAAGCTCGACGCCCCCTCGGGTACCGCCTACCGCACCGCAGGCCTGATCGCCGCGGCCCGGGACAAGGCCGGAGTCGGCCGCAGCCCCGACGCCACCACCCAGGAACTCGACGGTGCGCGCGGCGCCGACGTCGACGGCGTCCGGGTGCATTCGGTGCGCCTGGCCGGACTTGTCGCGCACCAAGAGGTGCTGTTCGGCACCCAGGGCGAAACCCTCACCATCCGGCACGATTCCATCGACCGCTCCTCCTTCGCCCCCGGTGTGCTGCTCGGCGTGCGCCAGATCGCGAACCGCCCCGGCCTGACCGTCGGGCTCGACCCCTTCCTGGATCTGTGAGCGAGCGCAGCGAGGTGGAGTCATGAACGCCCCGGAACCGGTCGAGGCGGGCCGCGGCACCGAGGTCCGCAAGGTCGTCTTGTTCATCGCGGTCCTGGTCGTCGTGCTGGGCTTCTATTTTGTGCTGCTCGGCCGCATCGCGATCAGCCTGATCGGTTCCGGTGACGCGCCCGCCGTGATCATCGGCGTCGGTGTGCTGATCCTGCCGCTGCTCGGCGTCTGGATCGTCGTGGCCACCGTCCGCGCTGCCATGGCCCACCAGCATCTGGCCCGTCGCATCCACGAGGAGGGCCTGGAACTCGACACCTCCGAACTACCCCGCCGCCCCTCCGGCCGCATCGAACGTGAAGCCGCCGACCAACTGTTCAACCAGGTCAAACAGGAGTGGGAGGCCGATCCCGACAACTGGCGCGTCTCCTACCGCCTCGCCCGCGCCTACGACTACGCCGGTGACCGCAGCCGCGCCCGGGAAACCATGCGGCGCGCAGTCGCGCTGGAGAAGATCGAAAGCGATCAGCGCGCGGATTGATCACGCGACTGCCGAACGAAGACCCCCGAACAGATCAGTCCCCGGTAGTCTCCATCGAATTCGTGAGTCTCAACCGTCGTTGATTACTCCGATATTCGACTGACTTGCCGGGGGCCTGGCCAGATCCTGGAAGGTGTCTCCGATGTCTACGAACGTCTTCGTCCGACAGTTCGGCACTTTCCGGTATTCCGGTGTAACCCTTAATTTTCCTCTACTTTTGTCGCCAGTCAATAGCTAGACGCCCTGGAATACGCCCGATTTTTGGCTCAATGGTGTGCTGGCGTCCCACCCTTAACTCGAGTGCCGCAGTACGCTGCTGGATGTGTCTCGGCTGCTGATCATTCATCACACTCCGTCACCGCATATGCAGGCGATGTTCGAGGCCGTGGTGTCCGGTGCGACAGATCCGGAGATCGAGGGTGTCGAGGTGGAACGCCGGGCGGCGCTGGCGGTTACCGCCAGCGATGTGTTGGGCGCGGATGGTTATCTGCTCGGTAGCCCGGCAAATCTCGGTTATATGTCCGGTGCGCTCAAGCATGCGTTCGATACCTTCTACTACCCGTGTCTGGACTCGACGCGTGGTCGGCCGTTCGGCTTCTACCTGCACGGCAATGAGGGCACCGAAGGGGCCGAACGCGGAGTGGTCAGCGTGACCAACGGGCTCGGCTGGGAGAAGGTCGCGGCGCCGGTTATCGTGATGGGCCCGCCCTCCAAGGACGATCTTCAGCGCTGCTGGGAGCTCGGGGCGACCGTCGCGGCGCACCTCATGGCGTGACGGCCCCCGAATTTTGGTGTCTGACAGGTCGCCGCGGCAGCCGGGCATACTACGAGATGACGTTGTAACGGTGGGGATGTGGACGAGTTTGCTCGGGAACGGAGTGTCGAGGTGATGTGGGCCGAAGGGGGCGAAACAACACCGCGCCGAATCGGGTTGGTCGAGGACCACGAATCGGTGGCGATCGGGCTGGCCGCGATGCTGGCGCCGGAATCCGATCTCGATCTGGTGCTGACAGCGGGGACCGTACCGGAACTACTTGCGGCGGCGGCGAATAGCGCGCCGCTGGATCTGGTCGTCCTCGATCTGCGATTGGCCGATGGATCCTCGCCGGAAGACAATGTGCGCGCGCTGCGCAACCGCGGCGTGGAGGTCCTGGTATTCACCGGCGCGGATAACGCGTTCCTGGTGCGTGCCGCCGCGAAGGCCGGTGTACTCGGCGTGGTGCGCAAGTCCGAGGATGCGCCGACCGTGGTCGCGGCGGTGCGTCGCGCCGCCTCGGGTGAGCAGGTGGTGACCACCGACTGGGCTGCCGCCATCGATGGTGATCCGCAGCTGTCCGACGTGGGTCTGAGCCCGCGCCAGGAAGAGGTGCTCACGCTCTACGCCTCCGGTGAGAAGGCCTCCCGCGTCGCGCGGCTGACCGGACTCTCCGAACAGACCGTCAACGACTATCTGGGGCGCATCCGGCAGAAGTACGCCGATGCGGGGCGTCCGGCTCCCACCAAAACCGACCTCTACAAGCGGGCGGTAGAGGACGGATGGCTACCAGTTCCCGAGCGGCAGACCCGGGGATGACCGCGTCCAGCATGCTGGACACCTCATCACCAACCGCGAGTTCGGCCGCGCTCGACCCATTCCGGGCGAGTCGGTGGCGCCGTGGGCGGGCCGCGGTGTCCAGGCAGAAGATTGTCGAGGCGGCCTCGGATCGCATTCTGCGCCGCATGGGTCTGGCCGTCGGCATCGCCGGAGTGATCGTCGCGATCGTCGAACTGCCCGATATCGCCGACCAGGTCAAATTCGTCTCCAGCCCGTGGGCGAGCGTAGTGGTCGGCGTGGCGCTGGGATGGTTCCCGGTGCTCGCGGTCGTATCGATCGCGATGGGCACCAGGGTGATCCGCGTGGTGGCGGCCGCGGCCGCGGTGAGTTACCTTGCGGCGCTTGCGACCATGCCGTTCATCTACGCCGCACCGCTGACCGATACCGCATCGGTGTGGATGTATCGAGTGCTCGCGCTCGGTGTGCTGGCCGCGGTGCTGGCCTGGCCTCCGGCGCTGGCCGTGGCCTATCTGCTGGTTGCCGCCGCGGCCGCGGCGCTGGCGAACCGGTATGTGGTGCCCGACGCGACGGTGTGGTCACTGATCGACGACTTCGCCAGGGCCGCTGGCCTGTGCGCGCTTTTCCTCTGGTGCTGTATCTACGCGCTGGCGGCGGCCGCGCGGGTGGACCGTGAATCGGTTATCGCGAGTCGGCGTGCGGCTGCGGTGGCCGGTGCGGCGGCCCGGGATCGGGAGCGCGCCCGGTTCGCCGCGCTCATCCACGATGCGGTGCTGTCGACGCTGCTCGATGCCTCGCGTGCCGGTGCCGAATCGCCGGTACTGCGCCGTCAGGCCGAACGCACGCTCGAACAACTCGACGAATGTCGCGGCGCCAATACCGAACCCGACCGTTTGGACGCGCAATCGGCGATCGGCTTCCTGCGCGCAGCAGTGTACGAGGTGAATCCGGCAATCCGCTTCACCGCGCGGCGCTGGGCCGGACTCGATGATCTGCGACTGCCCGTGCAAGCCGCTGGCACCATCGCCGCCGCGCTCGCCGAGTCGGCGCGAAATAGTCTGCGCCACGCCACCGTTGCGGGCCGCGATGTGCGGCGCACCGTCACGGTGACGATCAGTGCGGGCGGTATCCGGGTCGTATTCCGTGACGACGGAGCGGGTTTCGATCTGGATCGGGTGCCCGCCGATCGGCTCGGTGTCTCGGTGAGCATCCTCGGCCGGATGCGCCAACTGGCCGGTGGGGCCGGATTCGTGGAATCCCAACCGGGGGAGGGCACCACGGTGACCCTGGTCTGGGGTGGCGATGGCTGACACCGGTAACGAATTCGGTCTGCGCGACCTGCTCGGTCTGCGGGACCGGTCGGCATGGCTGTTCCTGGTCATCTTCGAGGCGACGATCCTGCTCTACATGACGCGCAACTTCGCCGAATCGCCGCTGATTCTGGCCCTGATCGCGCTGGTGCTGCTGGTCGGGGCGGGGGTGGTGGTCCTGGTGATTCCGGTCGACCCGCTGCCACTGCCCGCAGCGATCGCGGTGGCCGCGGCCGGGCCGCTCGCGACCGCGCTGACCACCGTCGATATCGATCATGGCGCGTCCAAACAGGTCTGGACCGCATTCGCCTCGTCCTATGTGCTCGCGGTGCTGGTGTTGCGCGGCCGTTTGGGTGCGGCGTGGTGGGGTGTGGCCGGGATCGCGGCGGTGATCGCGGTGGTCGGCGCGACGACCGGACTGCGCGTGGTGGTCGGATCCATCGTGCCGATCGCCACGGTGGCCGGGGTCTCGATCGGCGCGGCGGTCATGCGGCCGATGCAGCGTTCGCTGCGGCTGCTGCGGGAGGAGGCGACCATGCGCGCGGCCGCTGAGGCGACTATGGCCGCGCAGAACGGTGAGCGCGATCGGCAACTGGCCCGGCTCGACAAGGTGGCCCGCCCGATTCTGGAACGCATTGCCGACGGCGCGGAACTCACCGCATGTGAGCGGGAGGAGTGCCGACTGCTCGAGGCCGAACTGCGCGACGGATTGCGCGCGCCCCAGCTGGTGACCGACGAGCTGAGCAGTGCCGCCCGCGGCGCGCGCTCACGAGGGGTCGAGGTGGTGCTGCTGGATGACGGCGGTTTCGCCGGGGTCCCGAAGTGGGTGCGCCAGCAGGTGATCGAATCCGCGACCCGCGAATTGGACGCGGCCAATGTCGGTTCGGTCACCGTCCGGGTGCTGCCGATGGGACGGCGGGTGCTCGCCACGGTGCTCGCGAACGCACCGGACTGCGATCGGCGCACCGAGATCGATACCGCGGGTGAGGTCTCGGTCTCGACGTGATCTGTCGGACCCCCATGGCATTGTCGTGCGCATGCGGAAGATGAGTGCGGCCACGGCGCGTCGGACGGCGCTGGCCGCGCAGGGGTTCGCGGCGCGGCGGCCCAGCACGACAACGCGGAAGTCGGTTCTGGGTGCGGTGGCGAGAACGCAACTGCTGCAACTGGATTCGGTATCGGCGGTGGTGCGCGCGCACTATGCGCCGGTTTTCAGCCGGATCGGCGGATACGACCGCACGCTGCTGGACGACGCCGCCTGGAGCAATGGTGTGCGGCGCCCCCGGCGACTGGTCGAATACTGGGCGCACGAGGCCGCGCTGATCCCCGTCGAGGACTGGCCGCTGATGCGATGGCGAATGCGCAGATACGAGCACGGTCGCTGGGATGGCGTGCGCCGGGCGAAGGAGCGCAACCCCACCCTCGGCAAGGACATTCTCGATGTGATCACCGAGGTCGGCGCGGCTACCGCCGGTGAGGTGGAGCGTCATCTCGAACTGGACAAGCCGCGCCCCAAAGGGTCCTGGTGGAATCTCAGCGATACCAAGATGATCTGCGAACAGCTCTTCGCCGCCGGTGACCTCTCGGTCGACAAGCGGGTCGGTTTCGCCAGGCACTACGACCTGGCCGAGCGGGTGATCCCGCCGGAGATCCTGGCACACGATGTCTCCGAGACCGACGCGGTGCGGGAGTTGGTATTGCGCGCTGGGACCGCACTCGGCGTCGCGACGGAAACCGACCTGCGCGACTACTACCGGCTGCACCGATCACAAACCGAACCGGCGATCGCCGATCTGGTCGATGCGGGGGAGTTGGCGCCGGTCGAGGTGACAGGCTGGGATAAGCCCGCCTATCTGCGTGCCGGTGCGTCGACGCCGCGCCGGATCGAGGGTGCGGCGCTGCTGTGCCCGTTCGATCCGCTCATCTTCTTCCGCGCCCGCACCGAGCGGATCTTCGACTTTCACTACCGGATCGAGATCTACACGCCGGAAGCCAAACGGGTGCACGGCTATTACGTCTTTCCATTCCTGTTGAACGGGGAGTTGGTGGGCCGCGTCGACCTGCGGGCCGAGCGTGCGGCCGGACGGCTGCTGGTGCCCGGTGCGTTCGCCGAGCCCGGCCACCGCACTCCGGAGACGGCCCGAGCGCTCACCGACGCGCTGCGAGAGATGGCCGACTGGCTCGAACTCGATGAGGTGGTGATCGGCGAACGCGGCGATCTCGCGCCGCTGTTGTGAACGGTCGCACTCAGGCCGATTTCGGGGTCGCGTGGCTGCGTGTTCCACCCGTGCCACGAACCGCTCGACGTGATCGAGTGCGTCCCTGGCTTCGGGCAGCAGCGGGAACATGTGGAACCTGCCCCGCCACAGCTGGACCTCGCAGTCGCCGCGCGCAATGCCGCGCAATACGCTGCAGCATCGGCCACCAATACCTCGGCGGCGTCCGCCTGCAACGCAACGCTGCTTGCAATAGTTGGCGGTACCCGAACTCACCGCAACGTTGGAGGGAAATCGCTATCGATCGGGTATCGCCCCGGTCAGATATCGCGCTTGGGCCCGTATGCGCGCATCTGATCGCGCAGTGCCCCGCTGACGGCGTTCGATAGCCACGAGTTCAGCGAAACCCCGCTCGCCGCGGCCGCCTCTTCCGCCTTGGCCTTCATCTGCTCGACCAACCGCAGGGTGACCCGGCTGATATCGCCGGTCATTTCCTCGAAGCTCGGATGTTCGCTCTCCGCGGGCGGGTTCTTGCGGACGTCCACGGTCGCATCGGTGCCGTCCACCGAGACATGTACCGTCCGGTCGCCGAGTTCGGTGCTGACCTCGGCGGCGAGATCCGACAGCGCCGCCAGCAGCGCCAGTCGCGCCGAACTCTCCGTCGCCGCCGCCAGTGCGGCGGCAGTGGCCTGGGTCTTTTCATCACCGAGTGCGGCGGCCGCGATCAGGTCCTCGCGTAGCCGGGCGGTGTATTTATTCAAATCCATGACATCAGTGTGACGCCATTTGTGATGTCATTCAAGGAAGTTTTGACACCATGATCATAGAGTGGGAGGCGAATCACTTGCCCGGGCAAGCCGATCGGCGGTCGGGGTGTCGAGGGCGTTCCCTGGAGCGGGTAGCCTTTCTGACCATGACGAACGGTGAATCGACGCCAACGGAGTTGCGCGCGTCCGGCACAGTAGGTGTCGCGATGGTGACCCCCTTCGGTGCCGACGGCAAGCTCAATGTCGATGCCGGGGTCGCGCTCGCGGCACGCTTGGTCGACCGCGGCGTCGATTTGCTGGCGATTTCCGGGACCACCGGGGAATCGCCGACCACCACCGAATCGGAGAAGGCGGACCTGCTGCGCGCCGTCGTCGACGCCGTCGGCGACCGTGCCACCGTGATCGCCGGTGCGGGCACCTACGACACCGCGCACTCCATCGAACTCGCCCGCAATGCCCAGCGCGCGGGCGCGCACGGCCTGCTCGTGGTGACTCCGTATTACTCCCGCCCGTCCCAGGACGGCCTGCTCGCGCACTTCACCGCCATTGCCGACGCCACCGACCTGCCGGTCACCCTGTACGACATTCCGCCGCGCTCAGTGGTTCCCATCGCCAGCGACACCATTCGCAAGCTCGCCGAACATCCGCGCATCGTGGCGGTCAAGGACGCCAAGGGCGATCTGAACGCCGGTGCCGACCTCATCGCGAATACCGATCTGGCCTTCTACTCCGGCGACGACGCGCTGAATCTGCCCTGGCTCTCGGTCGGCGCGACCGGATTCATCAGCGTCATCGGACATCTCGTGCCCGAGCGGCTGCGCGCCCTGCTCGACGCATACACCGCCGGTGACGTCGTGCGCGCCCGTGAGATCAATGCGACTCTGCTGCCATTGAACGCCGCGATGTCGCGGCTGGGCGGCGTCGCCATGAGCAAGGGCGGTCTGCGCCTGCTCGGCATCGAGGTCGGCGAACCTCGTCTGCCGCAACTGATGCCGACCACCGAACAACTCGACGCCCTGGCCGCCGACCTTCGGCTGGCAGGGGTGCTTTCATGAGGAGTAAGCGAATCAACGACACCGCACTGTCAGACATGATCGAACCAACCAGAGGTGAGGTGCAGTCATGACTGAATCAGTAGGCCGCAGACCCCGGCGGAGCGCGACCCGAGCCGCGGGCGCGCCCGAACCCGCGGCGAAGCGTCCGGCCGCCTCGGAAAAGTCCGATCGGGCAGCGCAATCCGAAGCTGGCGAGCTATCGCGATCCCCCGAATCGGCGCCTGCCCAGCAGGCTCCCGCCGCGAAGGCTCCGGCCGCGAAGGCTCCGGCCGCGAAGGCTCCGGCCGCGAAGGCTCCGGCCGCCAGGGCCGAGCAGCCCCGCAGACAGGGCCGCGGCCGTCAGCAGGGTGGCCGCGGACGCGGTGAGCAGCCTCCGGCCCCCGCCGAACGCGCCGCCACCGACCGGCTCGGCACACCGCCGAAGCTCCCCAAGCACGGTCTGCGTGTCTTCGCCCTGGGCGGCATCGGCGAAATCGGCCGCAATATGACCGTTTTCGAATACGGCGGCAAACTACTCATCGTCGACTGCGGTGTGCTGTTCCCGGAGGATCAGCAGCCCGGCGTCGACCTGATCCTGCCCGACTTCCGGCCCATCGAGGACCGGATGGACGATGTCGAAGCCATCGTGCTCACCCACGGCCACGAGGATCACATCGGCGCAGTGCCGTTCCTGCTGCGGCTGCGCGGCGATATTCCGGTTGTCGGATCGAAATTCACCCTCGCGCTGGTGGCCGCGAAATGTCGCGAACACCGGCAGCGCCCGAAACTCGTCGAGGTGATCGAGGGCCAGCACACCACGCACGGCCCGTTCGGCTGCGAATACTTCGCTGTCAACCACTCGATTCCGGACGCCATCGCCGTCGCCATTCGCACCCCGGCGGGCGTCGCGCTGCACACCGGCGATATCAAACTAGATCAGCTGCCCCTGGACGGTCGCCTCACCGACCTGGCCGGATTCTCCCGCCTCGGTGACGAGGGCGTCGACCTGTTCCTGGTGGACTCCACCAATGCCGAGGTGCCCGGCTTCGTCACGCCCGAACGCGAGATCGGCGGCGTACTGGACACGGTGATCGGCAAGGCCCGCAACCGGGTGATCGTCGCATCATTCGCCAGCCACGTGCACCGCATTCAGCAGGTGGTCGATGTGGCCCAAAAGTACGGGCGCCGTGTGTGCTTCGTCGGCCGGTCGATGACGCGCAATATGGAGATCGCACAGGAACTGGGCTATCTGACGGTGCCCGACGGTGTGGTCGTCGATCTCGATGTCGCCGCCACCCTGCCGGGCGATCGGCTGGTGCTGATCTCCACCGGATCACAGGGCGAACCGCTTTCGGCCTTGTCGCGGATGGCGCGCGGTGAACACCGCCAGATCAATATCCGCGCCGACGATCTCGTGGTGCTGGCCTCGTCGCTGATCCCCGGCAATGAGAATTCGGTGTTCGCGGTGGTCAACGGTCTGGCCCGGCTCGGCGCCACGGTGATCACCCAGCAAAACGCGAAGGTGCACGTCTCCGGGCACGCGTCGGCGGGTGAGCTGCTGTATCTGTACAACGCGGTGCGGCCAACCAATGCCATGCCGGTGCACGGCGAATGGCGGCATCTGCGCGCCAATGCCGCGCTGGCCGTGGCGACCGGTGTGCCGGAGGATCGGGTAGTGCTCGCCGAGGACGGCGTGGTGGTCGACCTGGTCGACGGGATTGCCTCGATCGTGGGCCGGGTTCCGGTCGGGCATGTGTATGTCGACGGTCTGTCCGTCGGCGATGTCGGCGAGTCGACGCTGTCGGATCGTCTGGTCCTGGGCGAGGGCGGGTTCATCTCGATCACCCTCGCGGTCGACTCGACCACGGGCAAGGCGGTCAGCACCCCCGAGATCAGTGGGCGCGGATTCTCCGATGATCCGACCGCACTGCTGGACGCCGCGGAGTTGGTCGAGGCCGAACTGCTGCGACTGGCCGGTGAGGGTGTCACCGATACCCATCGGATCGCGCAGAGCGTGCGGCGCGTGGTCGGCCGGTGGGTGGCCGAGACCTACCGCCGCCGCCCGATGATCGTTCCGACGGTTATCGGGGTCTGACAACTGCTGTGAAACCGCCGGATGGCATTGTCACCCGGCGGTTTTCACGTTCTGGCTCGGACAGATCGAGTCGCGTGGTCGCGGTCGGCGCCGGGCCCTGTCATGACTGGTGCTGCTTTCGAAGCCGTCACTCGATGGCGCGCTCGTCACGCATGAACCCGAGCTCGACGGGCTGTTGTCGGAGCTGCACACCATGACTTTCTTGGGCGGGGATAGGTAGTGCGCCCGCCGGATTGGGGGCTATGGCCGCAGAACCGGAGCTAACAGGCGTCGAATTGCCGGAGCTGGTCGGCTATGTTCGGCAGTGTGAACATGGCACAGCGGGAACGCCGGGCGCTGGTCGACACGATGTCCGCCGTCGGACCGGATGCGCCGACCCTCTGCGGCGCGTGGACCGTGCGAGATCTGGCCGCGCACTTGGTCGTTCGTGAACGCCGCCCGGACGCGTCCCCGGGAATCATGCTGAAGCCGCTCGCCGGATACCTGGAGTCGGTACAGACCAAGGCGGCACGGCGGCCCTTCCCCGACCTGCTGGAAGACGTGCGGACCGGTCCGCCGTGGTGGTCGCCGCTCAAGCCGGTCGATGCGCTCGCCAACCTGACCGAGATGTTCGTCCATCACGAGGATGTGCGCCGCGCCGTGCCCGGTTGGGAGCCGCGTGCGCTGCCCGCAGCCGATGAGGCCAGCCTGTGGGCGGCGCTGCGTCGCATGGGCAAGATGGCCTACCGGAAATCGCCGGTCACCGTCGAGCTGGCCACACCGGATGGAAAGAACGCCGTCGTACATACGAAATCCGGAACCGCGAAGGTGACGCTGACCGGCAAGCCCTCCGAACTGCTGCTGCACGCCTTCGGCCGCGATGAGGTCCGGATCGAAACCGCGGGTGATCCCGATGCCGTCCGGAGTGTGCTGAGCCTCGATCGCTCGGTGTAGCCGGTGCCCTGCCGGGCGACATGCCCACTGCGATGACAATTTCGCGACGACCGATTTCGTCCGTACATGGGTAACTCAGCGGACTATCTGGTTCCGGCCGAAATCCGTGACAGCTGGCTTCGAAGTCGTCCGGTGATCGCCGATCCGGCTTCTTCTGGATGTGCTGGGCAATCCCGTTGTCGGCCAGCCGATTTGCGAATCGTATTGCAGTCCAGGTCGAGCCGCGGTCGAAACGATGGGCCAGCTGTCCATCACGCATATCCCGCGCCCACACCGCATACTCGAGCGCCCCGAGCATCGGCTCGGTATCGCAGCGGTCCGAGCGCTTCCAGCCCACGATCCGGTTGGACAACGCATCCCTGACCGCGGCCGTCCAGGACACGCCTTCACCGGTCGGGATCCGGGTCGCGTCGGCCACCCACGGCCGCTTCGGGGCCCGCGCGGTGAAGTCACGGTGACCAGATCGGGTGCCGGTGTCGAACACGATCAGGATCTGGGGATCGCTGACGCCTTGTAGATGCCGCATCCCACTCCTATCCTTACGGCGAGGGGGCGGACCCCGCGGAGTAGAGATGATCTACGACAATCTGCTCGCACTGACAGCGCGGGCACCGACCACCAGCGGATTGCGGCAGGGGGAGGTATTTACGCCCTACGCCGCTTTGGTCGAGCGGATCGGCCGACTCGCCGCCGGCTTGATCGAACGTGGCATCGAGAGCGGCGATCCCGTTGCCCTACTGATTCCGAACTCACCCGATCTTTTCGTAACTGCCCACGCGCTCTTCGCCATCGGCGCCATCGCGATGCCGTTGGGCGAGACGGCCACGCGATCCGAACTTGCCACGCTCGCGCAAAAGACCGGACCCAACGCCGTCATCGCAACTCCCGGCCTTGCCGCTGCTGCCGAGACGCTGATCGCAGATGCGGCCCCCGGCATTCCCTTGTTCCTGACGGGCACCCTGCCCGAAGGAAGCGCAACCACCCAGCTGCCGAAACTGCCAGGCGACACAACGGCGCTCTACCTCTTCTCGTCCGGCTCGACCGGGTTGCCCAAGGTGGTGCCGCACACCTATGCCGAGCTCGTCGCTGATGGTGAACGAGCGAGCACCGCCTGGGATATTCAACCCGACGATATCGTCCTCGACATTCTGCCGGGCAACTTCTCGTTGGGCTTCCTAATGGCCGCTACGCAAGCCGTTGCCGGCGGTGCAACGACGCTCTACTGGAGCGATCCCCTGCCGCTGGCGCTTTCACGTAAGAAGCTGCTCGACACCATGGTCCGCGAGCGCGCCACCGTCATGGGTGCCGTTCCGGCAATGTACGAAATCGTCGCCGGTCAGCCCGGCAGTTTCGATCTCAGGCTGCGCATGGCCTTCTCGGGCGGTGTCACACTGAAGCGGCCGGTCTTCGAAGCGGTGCGTGAGCGCCTTGGTGTCACACTTCGTCAGGATTACGGCTCGACCGAGGCCAGCATGGTCTCGCACAATGACTCCGCCGATCCCGACGCAAGCTGGGCCTCGGTGGGCAAGCCGGCGGGCGACGCCAGGGTCCGCATCGTTCCGTTCGACACCGAATTCGGCCCATCCGTCGGCGAAATGGAACTGAGATCATCCTCGCTCATGCGGGGCTATCTAGACGATGCCGTGGCCAATGCTCAGGCGTTCGATGAGGGCTGGTTCAGGACCGGCGATCTTGCCTCGCTCGATGAAGAAGGTCGCATCTTTATCCGTGGCCGCAGCAAGCTGTTGATCGAGGTATCCGGCTACAAGATCGACCCCATCGAGGTGGAGGAGACGCTCATGACCTTGCCCGCCGTCGCCGAAGCCGCAGTAACGGGTCTCCCAGACTCGCGCGCCGGCAATCGGCTGATCGCGTTTGTCGTGAAAGGGGCGGATGTGTCGGCCGACGAGTTGATTCGCTATGCCCACGAAAGGCTGTCAGTTCAGAAGGTCCCGGCCGAGATAGCGTTCATCGACGCACTGCCGCGGAGCCCGACCGGCAAGGTGCTCCGCGCGCGGCTGCGCGAGCTTTAGGCAGGCTGAGCCGCTCGCTGCGAAACATAGGCCGCTAGGTCCGCAGGCGATTCGAACAGGTCCGCCCGTATCTCCGAGTCAGGGATGCTGATCTCGAATCGCTCCTCGAGGAAATGAACCAGCTTCACCAGACTGATCGAGTCCAGCAGGCCGGCCTCGAGCAAAAGCGTCTCGCGATCGACCGACGCTCCGCCGGTTTCGGCCACCATGGCGGAGATATACTCAATTATCGGTTGCTCGATATCGTTCATGACTCGAATCCCTTATGTAGTCGGCATAATAGCCAATTTCATCGCGACCTGAAATGGTGTTCGAAAACATGGGAGGACGGCTTTGGGCGAAACGCGCCCGCTGGGCGGACGGGAACAACTGCTCAACCATTTACATGCCAGTGGCGGGCTGATCGCCATGCAGGTGCTGCACGTGCGCGGCCGCCTCGATCCGGCGCTGGTGAAGCGCGCGCTCGCCTGGCTACAGACCCAGCACCCCATCCTTCGCGCTCATATCCGCTACGGCAAGATTATTTGGCGACCCGTGCCGCCCTTCGCCTATCGCCAGCGCTGGTTCGACACCGAGGGCACAACGGAGATCCCGTTGAAGGTGTTCGACGACACCGATCCAGACGCTTGGCGCAAGGTTTTTGCCGCTGACCTCCGCACGCCGATCCCGAAGGGCGACCATCCGCGCCTGCGGATAACGCTAGTGCGGCAGTCGTCCGACGCCGACCTCAACCACATCGTCATGTGCGCCGATCACGCGACGCTCGACGCCCTATCCGCCAACATGCTCGCTCGCCAGCTTCTCGAATTCCTGGCCGATCCAGCCAGGGCGGAACTGAAACCGCCGCTTCACACCGCCCTGCCCCCGCCGATCGAGGCCGGCCTGCCCAACAAGTCTGGCAGTGGCAACCAGTCTGGCAGTGGCAACAAGTCTGGCGGTGGCAAGAAGGCCACCTACACGCCAGCCATTCGGCTACCCAAGCAGAAGGTACGCGATCCGAAGAAAGAAACGCGAGTACTTGCGCGTCACCTCGGGCCCACCATAACGGCAACGCTCAGGGATGCCATCAAAGCCAACAGGACGACGCTGCACGGTGCGCTAACGGCGGCCTTCCTGCTTGCCATGCGCGAGCGGTACAGGCTCGACGCCATGACCGTGTTGGCCACGGTCGACCTCCGTCGCCTCAGTAAACTCGCGCTGCCGCGCGAGACCTGCGGTTGCTACGTCGACATCCTGCGTACCAAGCACCTGATAACCGACGACTTCTGGGCAACCGCCCGCGATGCCTCGTTCAAGCTGATCGCTGCGCTGGCAAAGGACCAGGAGTCCGCCTCGATTATGCAGTTTCCCGAATGGGAAGTGTATCGGCGCGAAGTCGGCCCAACGCTCCGGAACAACCGGCGCATCGACGGACTTGCTGTTACCACGGCAGACGAGTCCGGCCTTCAGACCAGCTACGGCGCCTACACGCTCGAGGACGTCACCAGGGCCGTTTCGGTCGACATATTCGGCCCCTCATTGTTTGTAATCGCCAACGAGCGGCTCGGTGGCCTCGACCTCAACGTCGCGTACGCGGCAATTGCGATGAGCGAGGAGGAGATACGGTGGCTCACCGACCACGCGGTGGCCCGGCTCGAAAGTGCTGGATAAGAACGCCGGGCCGATCGCAGCGTCGTGGACAAGGTTCCGGCGGCCGACCTCGCCGAACAATCCATCCCGTTGCCACTGGACGACGACTTCGACGCGTGACCGCGCCTGTCCGGCCACGGGCGAAGTAGCTCGAATCAGGACGCGATCTTGGCGCGCACCGTCGCGTGTAGCTCGCGCAGGTGCGACCGCTCGGTGACCACCTCGAGCACCCGTATGCCGTGTGCGTGCCCGGCCAACTCGACGGCCAACTGCTCCAGATCGACCTGGCGGTGCGGAATGCGGTAGGCGGCGCACAGCGCCGCCAGATCCATGCCGTGCGGGGTGCCGAACACCCGCTCGAATACTCCGGCATACCGCGGCTCACCCTGTTCCAGCAGCTCGAAGATGCCGCCGCCGTCGTCATTGGCGACCACGATGGTCAGATCGGCCGGGTGGGGTTCGTCGGACCCGATCAGCAGGCCGGACACGTCGTGAAGGAAGGTCAGATCACCCAGCAGCGCGACGGTGCGGCCGTCGTGGTGCAGCGCAGCGCCGACGGCCGTGGACACGGTGCCGTCGATGCCCGCGACACCGCGGTTGGACAGCACCGTGATACCCGGCCGTGGGTACGACACCAGGGCCGCGTCGCGCACCGGATTGGACGCGCCGAGCAGCAGCTGGTCGCCCTCGCGCAGCGAGTCCATCACCACCGCCGCCACGTGCAGGCCGGTCGGCTTCGGGTGCACGGCGAGTTCGGCCCGGACCAGCTCGGTCGCCCGCGCGCTGAGCTCACGGCAATGTGCCAGCCACTCCGGGCGCGATGCGCCGGTGACAATCGCCCGAGTGCCGGTGCCGACCACATTGCCGGAGACATCGGGCCAGCGCGGCCCGGTGGTGACCGCGTACACGGTGACATTCGGATCGGCCAGCACCTTGGCTACCGGACGGTGCAGGGTCGGACGGCCGGTGACGATGGCCTGGCGCGGCTTCAGCAGCGGCAGCGCCAATGGGTGCAGCGCGGGGCCGTGCATGGGGGCCGTGGGTTCGGCGACGGTTGGCAGCTCGGACAGTTCCGGCCGGAGCCCGGCACCGTGGCCGGAAATAACGACCGTGTCGGGGGTCAGGTCGACGTTGAGCGGCACATCGAGCATTGCGCGCTGGGTGAGCGTCCAGGCCCGTCCGCCCTCGCGTCCCTCGGGCGCGCACTCGCCGGGGGTGAGGTCGGGCACCAGCGGCTCGCGCAGCGGGATATCGAACTGCACCGGGCCCGCGTTGCCGGAGCGGGCGCCGCAGGCCGCGGCGAGCACCCGGCAGACCGCCGAGCGCCACACGTCGTTCTGGTGCCCATACGACGCACAGTCGGCGGACGCGGACTCTTCATCGGCGAGGCCGAGGCTGATGGTGGTGCGGACCTGAGTGCCGAACAGACCGAGCTGCTCCACGGTCTGGTTGGCACCGGAGCCGAGCATTTCGTAGGGCCGATCGGCGCTGAGCACCACCAGCGGCACCCGCGCGTAGCTGGCCTCCAGCACCGCAGGACCGAGGTTCGCCACTGCGGTCCCCGAGGTCATCACGACCGGCACCGGTAGCCGACTGGCTACCGCCAGTCCAACCGCAAGGAAGCCCGCGGTCCGTTCGTCGATGCGCATGTGCAGCCGCAGTCGGCCCGCAGCATCGGCCGCCTGCACAGCGAAGGCCAGCGCCGCGTTCCGTGCGCCGGGACACAGAACAACGTCCCGGACACCCCCGCGCGCGAGTTCGTCGACGACCACGTAGGCCTGCGCTGTGGACGGATCCACGACTCCAGCCTCGCAGACGGTCATCTCGGCGTCCACGCCATCCCTCCGTCGTGGTCACCCTGGAGGCCTCGCGGCCGCAGCGCGCGGTTGGGCACCGACGAATGCGCGAAACTTGCGCGCACTGGACCGCCGCGGTCTTATCCGACTCTCCAATTGCGCTGAGCGCGCTCTTCCGGCCGGCAAAATACTCGGCGAGGCGGATCAGTGACCTGCGATACGTGTGTGGTTGATGGTCTGGATGGGGCGTTTGCGGCTAGCCTGAGGCTATGGCAGGTAAGTCCCGCAGCTCCACGAACACTCGTGCGCGGGCGGGATCGGCCCGGGGGAGGACCACCGCGGCATCTCGTTCGGGTCAGGCTCGCTCCGTCGGTCAACGCCGGTCGCCCGCGCCGCGCGCCCGCACCGCCCCGGCGCGCCGCCCGGTCCGCCGCAAGTCCGATACTGCACCGCTCGCGGTGTTCGGCCGTGGCTGGAATATGCTCGCGCGCGGACTCGGCGCCACCACCCGGGCGGTGAGCCGGGCGGGCGAAATCGAACACGGCCATCGTCGCGACGGCACCGCATTGGCCCTCATCGCGCTCAGCGCGGTGATCGCGGCCGCGGTGTGGCTGTCCGCGGGCGGGCCGATCGGGCATTGGGTCGAAGCGGCGATTCGCGCCGTCGCGGGATCGGCGTCGGCCGGACTGCCCTTCGTGGCCACGGGCATCGCCATCATCCTGATGCGGACCGAGGCGCATCCGGAGATCCGGCCGCGGCTCGTACTCGGCGGATTGCTGACCGGGTTGCCGATCCTGGGACTGTGGCATATCGCGGCCGGGGCGCCAACCGATGCGCACGGACGTTCCCGCGCAGCGGGTTTCGTCGGTTTCGTGGTGGGCGGACCGCTCACCAATGGACTCACCGCTTGGCTGTCGGTACCGATTCTATTGCTGGCCATCGTCTTCGGGTTGCTGTTGGTGACCGGAACCACCGTGCGCGAGGTGCCGCAACGGCTGCGCGAGTATTTCGGCACCGGCAGCGGCGGCGACGAATACGGTGACTTCGACGGCGAATCCGAGTTCGATCCGGCCAATTACGACGCCGACGGATTTCCGCTGCATCGAAATACGAAGTCCAAGCGACGCGGTCGCACACCGCAGGAGAACTACCCGCCCGATGAATTCGGCGGCTCGGACGCGGTCACCGAGGTCATCGGTGAGCCGCCGCTGCGCGATGCGAAACCGATTGCGGTGGCGGAGGTCCCCGATGAGAAGCCCAAGCCGAAGAAGCGTGCCCCGGCCAAGGTCGAGGACCAGACGCCGCCACCATCGAAGCAATTGGAGTTCGTCACCGACCGCGAGGTCGAGGGCGATTACACGCTGCCGCCGCTGACGCTGCTGACCGATGGTGAGCCACCAAAGAAGCGCAGTGCCGCCAATGAATCGATGATCGAGGCGATCACCGAGGTGCTGGTGCAGTTCAAGATCGATGCGGCGGTCACCGGCTTCGTGCGCGGCCCGACGGTGACCCGCTACGAGGTGGAGCTCGGCCCGGGTGTGAAGGTCGAGAAGATCACCGCGCTGGCCCGCAATATCGCCTATGCCGTTGCCACCGAGAATGTTCGGCTGCTCGCCCCGATTCCGGGTAAATCCGCGGTCGGCATCGAGGTGCCCAATTCCGATCGGGAGCTGGTGCGCCTGGCCGATGTGCTGAAGGCGCCCGCGACTCGAAATGACCACCACCCCTTGGTGATCGGACTCGGCAAGAATATCGAGGGCGATTTCGTCTCGGCGAATCTGGCCAAAATGCCGCATCTGCTGGTCGCCGGCTCTACCGGTTCCGGTAAGTCGAGTTTTGTGAACTCGATGCTGGTATCGCTGCTCGCGCGGTCGACCCCGGACGAGGTCCGGATGATCCTCATCGACCCGAAAATGGTGGAACTCACCCCTTACGAGGGCATTCCGCACCTCATCACGCCCATCATCACCCAGCCCAAGAAGGCCGCCGCCGCGCTGGCCTGGCTGGTCGAGGAGATGGAGCAGCGCTACCAGGATATGCAGGCCAATAAGGTGCGCCACATCGACGACTTCAACAAGAAGGTCAAGTCGGGTGCGATCACCGCGCCGCTGGGCAGCGAGCGCGTGTACCGGCCATACCCGTACATCCTGGCCATCGTCGATGAACTCGCCGACCTGATGATGACCGCGCCGCGCGATGTCGAGGACGCGATCGTGCGCATTACCCAGAAGGCGCGCGCCGCGGGCATTCACCTGGTGCTCGCGACACAGCGGCCTTCGGTGGACGTGGTCACCGGTCTGATCAAGACCAATGTGCCGTCCCGATTGGCCTTCGCCACTTCGTCATTGACGGATTCGCGCGTCATCCTGGACCAGCCGGGCGCCGAGAAGCTGATCGGTATGGGCGACGGTCTGTTCCTGCCGATGGGCGCGAATAAGCCCACCCGCCTGCAGGGCGCGTTCATCTCCGATGAGGAGATCCACGCGATCGTCGACTTCGCCAAGAACCAGGCCGAACCCGAGTACCAGGAAGGCGTCACCGCCGCTAAGGCGGGCGAGAAGAAGGACGTCGATCCCGATATCGGCGATGACCTCGAGGTCTTCGTTCAGGCCGTGGAGTTGGTCGTGACTTCACAATTCGGCTCGACCTCGATGCTGCAGCGCAAGCTGCGTGTCGGCTTCGCCAAGGCGGGCCGCCTGATGGACCTGATGGAAACCCGGGGCGTCGTCGGCCCGAGTGAGGGTTCCAAGGCACGCGATGTGCTCATCAAGCCCGACGAGCTGGCGGGTCTGCTGTGGACGATCCGCGGCGGCGGTGCCGAGGAGCCGGAGAGTCCGGAGGCATAGCGCCGAAAATGCTTCGGCGACAACTATTCTCACCGTCGGTAGGCCACTGCGGCGTGGGTACAGTGGCCCGACATGGTGATCTGCGGAATCAAGGTGTCGCACGATGGCGGTGTCGCGGTTGTCGAGGACGACCGGTTGGTGTTCAGCATCGAGATGGAAAAGCTCGGCAACGGACTCCGGTACAGCGCGCTAGGTGATCTCGACCGGGTCGCCGAGATTCTACGTTCTGAGGGGCTGACGCCCACCGACATCGACCGGTTCGTGGTCGACGGCTGGTTCGCGAACGGTGCGGTGCCGGATACTGATTCGACGGAGCCGTCGAGTATCTCGACGCTGGCCGGTGGCCGGCCGATCGAACTCGCGGTCGCGCCGTACCAGGATCGCCCCGGGCGCACGCTGCCGATCGCGCGCCATCGCTTTCGCGGTCACGGATTCGGTTCCGCCGCGGAGGAATACGTCAGCTATCACCATATCGATCAGCACATCTTGGGTGGCTACTGCACCAGTCCGTTCGCGGCGCGCGGGGAGGATGCGCTCGTACTGGTCTGGGATGGCGGCACGGCAGCGCGGGTCTACCGTGTCGCGGCGGCGGCCCGAACCGTCCGGGCGGTGGCCACCGTGCTGCCGATCGTCGGCAATATCTTCACCTACTTCAGTTCGCACTTCGAGCCGTTCATCCCGAAAACCGAAGGTCTGTCCCGGGATCAGATCCTGCGGCAGCACCTGGCTATTCCGGGGAAGGCCATGGCCTACGCCGGGCTGGGCACCGTGGCCGAGTCGGCGTACCCGGTGTTCGATGAAATCATTGCGGCGCAACCGAATCCGTCGCAGGATGCGGCCCGTTTGGTCGGTGCGAAGACATCGGCGAATAGGGACGAGCTCTTTCCGGGATTGTCCGATGCCGACCTCATCGCCACCTTCCAGGCATATCTGGGGGATCGGTTGGCGCGGGCGCTGAGTTCGCTGCTGCGTCAGGACTCTTCGTTGCCATCGAAGCTGGTGGTGACCGGCGGCTGCGCCTTGAACATCAAATGGAACTCATTGCTGCGCACGCAGGGCATTGTCGAGGAGATCTGGATTCCACCCTTTCCCAATGACTCCGGTGCCGCGATCGGCGCCGCATGCTGTGAAATATTCCGGTACGGGCGGAGTTCGGCATTGCGGTGGGATGTGTACTCCGGTCCGCGGGTCGGTGTCAGTGGGGTGCCGGAGAACTGGCGCAGACAGCCTTGCGACGAGTTGGGAGTCGCGCGTTTGCTGCACCGGGTGGGCGAGCCGGTGGTTGTGCTGTCGGGTCGGGCGGAGCTGGGACCGCGGGCGCTGGGCAACCGCAGCATTCTGGCTCCCGCGACGGATGCGGCGATGAAAGACCGGCTCAACGACATCAAGAACCGTGCGCACTACCGGCCGGTGGCACCGGTCTGCCTGACCGCCCGTGCAGCGGAGGTCTTCCAGCCCGGCGGCAGCGATCCGTACATGCTCTTCGAACACCGCACCCGCCCCGAGTGGACCGACCGCATTCCGGCGGTGCTGCATGTCGACGGTACGGCGCGGCTGCAGACCATAGATGAATCGGCCAACCGCGCCACTGCCCGGATCCTGACCGGGTACGCGGCCATCAGTGGCGTGCCGGTGTTGTGCAATACCAGCGCGAATTTCGAAGGCCGAGGGTTCTTTCCGGACGTGGCCTCCGCGGCACGGTGGGGTGGTACCCGCTACATCTGGTCCGAGGGGTATCTCTTCACCGATCAGTCCGTCACTGCCTGACCGGCACGGCCCGGCCGGGGTATCCGGCCGGGCCGCGTTGTTGCCTGGGTCAGCAATGGTTCGAAGGGATCTGCGGGATGTCGACATGTGCTTGCGATGCGAACATCGCGGAGATCATATTCAGCAGTGCGTCCACGAGCTACCTCCTTTCCGTCATCGTCGACGGGCCGCGCCTCGCGTGGGTCAGCAGTTCCTCGAAGGGACTGGAATATCCAGATGTCCCTGCGTCGCGAAGAGCGCGGCGATCATGTTCAGCAGTGCGTCCATGGGCTACCTTCTCCCGGTCCGATGCCTACTTCTTGTCGAGATCGACCAATTTGCAGACGCACAGCGTCACGGTGTGCGCGAGGATGCCGCCGAAGTAGCTCTTGCAGAACTCCGCGTAGCCGATGGGGTCGCACTGGTGCGCATGCCAGGCCGAATCGACCTCGAGGTCATCGGGCAGGTAGTTGCCCTGCATACCGCTGGCGCGGAAGCGCTCCAGCGACCGCTGGTAGCGGGTGACCCGGTCATCGATCTGCTCTTCGGTCAACGCGGTGGAACCGGGCCAGAACAGATGGCCCCAGCGCAGATTCTCCTTCAGGTGAGTCGTATCGAATTCCGCAGGGGGGACTTTGGTTTCGGTCGACACCGACGCGGTGGTAGTCGTCATAGCCTGGTTCCTCGATTCATTGAGAACTCACCATGTCGGCCAACAAGGCTCCAGAAGTGCTGGAGGCCTTCGAGTTTCGAGATCAACCCGAGTAGTGTCAACGATCACAGCTCCCATGATTGGGAGTTTCGCCAATGAAACTAGTTGCGCCGCAAGATCTTTGCCTAGTGTTGCGAGAGGTCAGGTGGGAAGTCGTAATGCGTTGGCACGACCGGAGTCATCGATCGAGTGCCGACGACCAGCGCCACTTCGTCGTACGGGGCAAAACGATACGAGGCCGGATCGCCGGGAAAGCGGACCCCGTTGACGTAGAGGTGCACCGTCTCGAAGGGGGTCAAGTGGATCGGGCCGACCTGCTCGGCGGTCAGCGGTTGGCCCCATTCGGTGCAGAACTGCCCGAGCGTGAACGGGATATCCTCGTCCGACTCGAGGTGCACGATCCCGGTCGCATCGTGCGTATGCATCGGGGCGCCCAGCCTGCGGGCGTCATCGATGCCGATCAGGGCCGGGACGACGACCGGCTGTGCGTAAACGATGACATCGAGATGGGCATGGTAGTGGTAGGTCGTCGACATCTTGTCCAGCAGCGGCAGACCGGCGGCGTGTACGGCGGCAGCGGTGTCGGTCGGCAGGTCCCATGTCGGTTGCAGTAATGCCGAACCCGAGGGCGGTGCGGCCACCGCGGTAGCGCCGAAGGCACTCACCATGGCACCCAGCGTTGCGGTGAGAAGTGAAGAGGCAATTCGCATTTCACGAAACTATGCACAACCGGGCGAGCGCCGGAGCAGGTCCTTCCCATCGGTGGCGGCGCCGATCCGAACTGCCCAGGCGTCCTTGATGATGGTGTCGATATCGGACGACATCGGCGACCAGTCCAGTTCGGCACGCGCCCGGCGGCTATCGCTGATGAGGCGCTGCGGTTCCGGTGCCGCGGCACGGTATTCGACCGGGATGTGGCGTCCGGTCACCCGCGCGGCCGCGGTGACGAGGTCGTTGACGCTGGTGCCGACACCGGTGCCGATGTTGTAGCGACGGTTCCGGCCCGGCCGGGGGAGTCCGGTCACGGCGGCGGCGAAGGCGCGTGCGGCGTCGTCGCGATGCAGGTAGTCGCGGACCGCCGTGCCATCGCCATTGACGTTCAGCGTCGCATCCGCACCAGCGGCCACGGCGAGGATCCGCGAGACGATGCGCGTGTCATCCGGATCCGGGCCACCGGCAATGTTGAACAGCCGCAATACCGTTGCGTCGAGCCGACCGGTCGCGGCCTGTGCGGCGATCACCGATTCGGCGGCCTGCTTACTGGCCGCGTACGGGTGCGGCGGATCGTCCATCAGATCCTCCGACATGGGCTGCCGCTCCGGCGTCCCGTAGATCGACGCGGTGGACGCGAATACGAGTCGTTGCACCCCGGCTGCCGCCATGGCCCGCAGCAGTGTCACGGTCCCCGCCATGTTTACTGCGAAGTAGTCGAGCGGCTCGGCAAATGATTCGCGAACGCGCGTCAGCCCGGCGAGATGGCAGATCAGATCGACCTCGCGCAGTGCCGCGCCGAGGGCATCGTGGTCGCGCAGGTCGGCGCTGTGTATCGGAATCCCCTCCGGGACACGGGAGCGTTCGCGATGCACCAGCCCGACGACATCGTGTCCGGCGGCGCACAGGGTCGCCGCGACCGCGCTGCCGAGATAGCCATTGGCTCCGGTGACGAGTATCCGCACGGGACCATCGAACCAGGCCCGCGGAAGCGCCGGTGCGGTGGTAGCTCATCGTGGATTGCCCAAATGGTCGGTTCAGAACTTCGGCGTCATCAGCCTGCGTCGACCATGAGCGAAAGGACCGGGACGGCATAGGAATTGCCTATGGCGCCTGCTGAATTTTCGTCTTTGCCTCTCGTTCTTCTGCGGACATACCGTGAAACAGTTCGACGAGGTGCTCATAGCGGTTCTCCGAAGATTCGCGCTCTGGGGCATATCGATCTCTTTTTCCGTCGAGCCGACAAACACGCAATCGAAAGGACGCCGGCATGAGCACGATTGAGAACGGTTCGGAAACGCGAGAACTCGCGGGTAAGCGGGCTCTGGTGACGGGTGGTACTCGCGGAATCGGCGCGGCCGTTGTGCGCCAACTCCTGGACGCCGGTGCCGAGGTACTTACGACCGCCCGGTCGGCGTCTGGTGCGGTGCCGGAGGGGGCCATCTTCGTGGCGGCCGACGTGCGGACGCGGGCGGGCGCGGAAGCGCTCGCCGCGGCTGCGCAGGAGGTGCTCGGTGGGGTGGACATCCTGGTCCACAACGCGGGCGGGGCGGGACCGTACCAAGGCGCTCTGGCGATCCCGGACCAGGCGTGGCAGGACGCACTGGACCTGAACTTTCTGGCTTCGGTGCGGCTGGACTCGTTGCTGGCACCGGGGATGAGGGAACGGCGTTCGGGGATGATCGTGCACATCTCCTCGGCCGCGGTCCCCACTGTGGCACCGCCGTTCCTGCACTACACCACAGCGAAGGCGGCGCTGGAGAACTACAGCCGGGGATTGGCGGCGGAGTTGGCCCCGTTCGGAATCCGGGTCAACACCGTGTCTCCCGGCAGAACCGCCACCCCCGGCGGCGAAGCAACGCGGGAGCAGTGGGCGCGCCTCGACGCGGGGCCGGGCCAGGACAACACCACCCCACCGCTGGGGCGCGATGGTCAGCCCAATGACATCGCCCACGCGGTGCTGTTCCTCGTGTCCCAGCGGGCAAGCTGGCTGACCGGAAGCAGTCTCGTCGTCGACGGTGGCGAATTCCCCAGGGGCTGAACGAGTTTCGAGACAAGAGCGGAGGAATCCCGGCATGGGTGAATACAGCGACAAGAAGGTGGTGATCACCGGTGGCGGCAGCGGCGTGGGGTTCGCGCTGGCGAAGCTGCTGGTGGAAGGTGGAGCCCGGGTGGTGATCACTGGTCGTTCGCAGGCCACACTCGACACCGCGCGGGAGCGGCTGGGCGAGAACGCGATTGCCGTCCGAGGCGATGTGGCCGCGCTGTCCGATCTGGATGCTCTGGCAGACCGGGTGCAGGCCGAACTCGGCACGATCGAGGCCCTTTTCGTGAACGCCGGCATTGCAACCCTCACGCCCTTCGAGTCGACGACCGAGCAGATGTTCGACGAGCTGTTCGCGATCAACGTCAAGGGCGCCTTCTTCACGGTGCAGAAGCTCGCCCCGCTGCTCAGCACGTGCGCGGGCGTCGTCCTCACCACCTCGAACGCGAACGTCATGGGCTTGCCGGAAACCAGTGTCTATGCGGCGGGCAAGGCGGCGCTGCGCTCGATGGCCCGCAGCCTCTCTCGCGAGCTGCTTCCGCGCGGAATTCGTGTCAACGCGATCAGCCCCGGTCCGATCGACACGGGAATTCTGGAAAACACGATGACCGCAGCGGCCGCCGAACAGTTCAAAGCGGAACGGGTCGCGGACAATCCCATGCGGCGTTTCGGCACCCCCGGCGAAATTGCCAGGGCGGCAGCATTTCTCGCTTTCGATGCCACTTACGCGGCGGGCACCGAGTTCGTCGTGGACGGAGGTGTCACCCAGCTCTGAGCGGGCGTGTGCCAGCTCTGCTCACGTAGGAGTTCGAGCAGGGCCGTCTCCGCCGGACCCGCGTCCTGCCGGACCACGGCGACGACGGGCTGGGACACGACTGGGACCACCGGGCGTGCGAGGTGCTCCGCACCGTGGGGCACCGCGGAGGCAGGAACGAGCGTCACTCCCAGCCCGTGGGCAGCCCAGCGCACGGCCGTCGCCGTCTGGGACACGCGGGCGGCCGTGGTCGAGGTCAGCTCGTTGTCGCGGAGCACACCCGTCAGCACACCGTCGAGCGCGCTGTCGCGGTCGAACCGCACCCACGATTCCCCCGCCAACTCGCGCAGCTCGACCCGGTCCACAGTGCGGAGCCGGTGCCCGGCGCCCAGCACCACGACGAACTCTTCGTAGCCGAGATGGTGGGCGTCGGCGGGGCCACGCTCGCAGGCCGCCATCAGGGCGAGGTCCAGCACGCCTTGGCGACACAGCCGCTCCAGCTCGGCGGAACTCGGCTCCTCGAAGACGGTGACCTCCAGCCGCGGGAAGCGGCGGCGCAGCATGCTCAGCACGCCGGGCAGCTGCCGCGTGCCGAAGCCCATCTGCGCCGCGACCACCAACTCGCCCACCAGCTCATCGGCACCGGCGCGCGCCGTTGCCCGCGCCCGCCGCGACGCGCTCACCGCGACCTCCGCCTCCCGCAGGAACGCGCGGCCCACCACGGTGGGCACCAGTCCGGTCGGTGTGCGGGCGAACAGTGTCACGCCGAGTTCCCGCTCCAGGTTGCGGATCTGCTGGGACATCGATGGTTGAGCGACGTGCATCAGCTCCGCCGCCGCCGTCACCGAGCCCGCCTCGGCAACGGCCAGGGCGTACTCGAACTGACGAAGGCTCATCGGCTCCCGTTCCCTTCCCGGGCGGACCACCGCCCAGCCCGTTGTGATCGCTGTAACAAGTGCCACAACGCCGGAGGCGGCGCGTTTACTCCGCACCTCGCTACGACGGTCCAGCTGAACGAGCATCCGCACATACCGCGACCGGTGCGGTTCGAATCGGCCATGCGACCCGGACGGAAGATCAAACGCTCGGGTCGATTCGGGTGGACGCTGGGTTGTCTGCAGTCGCAGAAGGCTGCTTGCCGCGCGAACTGAACTGGCCAGCGTATGCCCGTGCGAGATCGACTCGCTGAGGGCGTCCAGCCGCTGGCCGGGGTCCGTTCGCGATCGGATACAGATGGGATCTGTTGTTGTGCAGTGCAGATTGTCGGCCCCGATTCTGGCGAGCGCCGAGAAATCAGTTGGAGTGCCCAGGATTCGAACCTGAACCCACCGAGTCGAACTCCGCCATGCTGCCGTTACACCACACTCCAGCAGCGCGCTCGGAAGGATTCGAACCTTCATCCGCCTGCTCCGTAAACAGGTGCTCCATCCGTTGAGCTACGAGCGCTGGTCCGGGTAAGGGACCCGGATCGTTCCCTCGGCGAGATTCGAACTCGCATCAACCGAATCCTAAGTCCGGTGCCTCTGCCAATTGGGCTACGAGGGAATGGTTTTGGTGTCCGTGGGTGGAATCGAACCACCGACCTGCGCCGTCGGAAGGTGTCCGTAGCAACTGCTTGCAGGTCGCTCGAAAGGGTCAGCTCTGATCCACTGAGCTACACGGGCTCGAAACCGGTCTGCAGCAGGGTTATTCATATCCCGTATTGCGAAAACCCTACTGCCGTATATTCACTGTGAAGTTATCTGGCGCGGATGGAGGGACTCGAACCCCCAGCCGACGAATTTGGAGCTCGTTGCTCTTCCAGTTGAGCTACATCCGCGGGACAAGAAAAAGGGGCCGCTCCGTGGCGATCATTTCGCCGGGAGCGGCCCCTGCTCAGGCCTTCTCGAATCGAGACCTCAGGGGCGGCTCCGGGTGTTCGCCCGTCGCGGCTGCGACATCGGCGGCCAGGTCAGGCGCAGCTGCAACGTCGACAGCCAGGCGCCCGCACGCAGTTGCCAGGCACCGGCGAGGGAGCGTAGTCCCTGGTCCTGAGTGCTGGTCATTGCGTTTGCCTTTCGTGGTCCGATTACGGGGTGCGATAACGTTCCGGATAACGCTAACACCGAAAGACGCGATGAGGAACCCATTTATTCCCCACCGGCGAGTTCTCGGCGTGCTTGGACGGTGTAGGTCAGTGGCAGCCGCTCCGGATGCTCGGTCAGCCGCCACTCACCATTCGCATCCCGTGTCATCTGTCCGGGCAATGCCTCCCAGGGAACGCTGCGGTGCTCCACCAGTCCGGTGATGGTAAGGCCGTGGTCGAGCAGTGCGGTCACCACATCGCCGAGTCCGTGATTCCATTCGTGGGTCATGATCTGCGTGAATTCGGTCTCGGTCTCGACATAGGTTGTTCCAGACGAAAACACCAAGGGCTCAGGCATTTCGAAGTAGGGATACCCGATGGTCGGTCGGTCGGTATGGGTTTCATCCATCGCCCACAGCATTGGATGGCCCTCGCGTAGAAACAGCTGTCCGCCGGGTCGCAGCAGGTTCGCGACGGTTCGCGCCCAGCGATCGATACTCGGAATCCAGCACAGCGCGCCGATTCCGGTGAATACCAGATCGAATTGTGCTGTGCCGAGCGCGGATACCGCGTCGTACACATCCGACTCGACGAATTCAACGGGTGTGCCGGTCTTTTCGGCCAGCAGTCGCGCCTGGGCGAGCGATGCGGAGGAGAAGTCCAGTCCGGTCATCCGCGCCCCGAGTCGCGCGAGGGAGATGGTGTCGGTGCCGATGTGGCATTGCAGGTGGACGCCGCGCAGCCCGCGGATATCGCCGAGTAGCGGCAGATCGAACCGGACCACCTCGCTGAGGTACTCCGGATCCGCGAGGAACCTGGCCACGGCGTAGTCCGGCGATGCGGCATGCGCGGGGGCGCGCTCGTCCCACTTCGCCTTGTTCAGAATGCGGTAGTCGTCGGTCATGCCCGCGACTGTGGCACGGCGGCCGCCTGACCGCATGTGAAATTATGGTCAGCAACTATCCCGCTACAGCCCAGAACGGACAAATCGGGCATGATTGCTGTCATGACACACCTTGCCGCCCCGGAGCCCGCATGCACGTAACCGCACTCGAGTGGACGCTGACGATCGCGGTGATCCTCGGCCTGTTCGTCTTCGACTTCTTCGCTCACGTTCGAACACCACACGATCCGACCTTCAAAGAATCCGGCACCTGGTCGGCGATCTACATCGGCATCGCCCTGGCATTCGGCGGATTCGTCGCCTGGCGCTGGGACTCGACCTTCGCAGGGGAGTACTACGCGGGCTTCGTCACCGAGAAGGCGCTCTCGGTCGACAACCTGTTCATCTTCCTCATCATCATGTCGACATTCGCGGTGCCGCGGATCTACCAGCAGAAGGTGCTGCTCATCGGCATCGTGCTGGCGCTGGTCATGCGCGGTGTGTTCATCGCCGTCGGCGCGGCCGCGATCAGTGCGTTCAGCTGGGTGTTCTATCTGTTCGGACTGTTCCTGGTCTACACGGCCGTCAAGCTGCTGCGGGAGAGCGGACACGAGGTCGAGCAGGAGGAGAAGCGCGACAGCCGGATCGTGACGCTGGCCAAAAGGGTGCTCCCGACCACCGACGAATACGACGGCGACAAGCTCGTCGCCCGGGTCGACGGGCGACGAGCGGTGACCCCATTGCTGTTGGCGCTATTGGCGATCGGCTTCGCCGATCTGCTGTTCGCGCTGGACTCCATCCCCGCGATCTATGGTCTCACCGAGCAGCCCTATATCGTTTTCACCGCGAACGCCTTCGCGCTCATGGGCTTACGACAGCTGTTCTTCCTGATCGGCGGCCTGCTGGATCGGCTGGTCTACCTGTCCTACGGACTGTCGGCGATCCTGGCGTTCATCGGCGTCAAACTGGTGCTGCACGCATTGCACGAGAACACCTTGCCTTTCATCAACGGTGGTGAGCACATCAAGGTACCGGAGATTTCGACACCGGTCTCGCTGGGTGTCATTCTCGGCATTCTGGTCATTGCGACGGTGGCGAGCCTGCTCAAAACCCGTGATGCGGGTGCCCGATCGGCCACGGGTCGGATCGGCGACTAGTACCGCTTCCAGACGGCTCCCGCCCAATCGCCCCCTATGTCCAGGGGGCGGTCGAATGTAGTCGAACGGTGGTCGCCCGGGCCATATCGACCGCCAGATGACTACGCTCGGCGGGCGGCCGGAGTGGGTGGTGGGGTGCTAGAACACGCGGTGGTGGTCGGGCGCGATCTCGAAACCGTGTCCGTTTGCCTCGTTGCGGCAGGTGACCCCGGCGGGCTGGGCCAGGCAGGTGAAGCCGTACACGCTCAGGCTCGAGCCGGCCGGCAGCACCGGTCCGCCGCTGGCTTGTCCGCCAGCCATCGGCGGTCCGTCGAAGAAGCCCCGGTTCACGCAGAGATAGCCGGCGCTATCGCCGACTGCGACGACTGCCGCGCTCGGGTCGCTACTCCAACACGCCTGCATCTCCCGCGGTGCTGGGCCCGTCACACCCTGACAGCCGACCGATCGTCTCGGCTGCCCGAACGGCGCATCGAGTAAGCCGCAGGCGATGGTGCGATCGGCGGTTCGGAAGTAGTAGCCGTCATCGGCGCGGTACTCCCGCTCCTCGGCAATGCCGGGGTGCGGCACGGGGTGACCCGCGACGACGGGTTTTACCGGTTCGCTGGAATCGGTACCCAGCTCGGGCCATGAGCATGCGGTCAGCGAAAGGGCCGCAGCCGACATCGACGCGAAAATCGCGGCGGATATGCGCATATTGGGGAGTCTGCGGCCCCGGAGGTGGGTTCGCCGACAACCCGCATCGGTGTGTCGCTAAAAGTTTGCTGACCGCCGGGTGTCGAACCGTGACACGCGGCGGTCAGGCGGTTTCGTCAGGAAGCGAAAGTGCCCATCACCGGCAGCCACTGCACCGCGCGAACCGCATCGATCAGGTTCTCGCGAGCGAACGGATCCTGCGGCAGCAGTTCCTCGAGCGCCGCCTCGTCCACGACCTGGAACAGCAACAGCGCGCCGGATCCGTCCGCGTAGGGGCCACTTGTGAGTAGCGAACCCGCCTCGACCAGGCCGTTCAGCCAGGCCCGGTGTTCGGGCCGGAAGGTGTCGCGAGCCTCGATGGTGACATCGGAGTAGGTGTAGTGCACGGCGAAAATGGGCACGATCGATCCGTTCTGATCAGAGGTTGAGCAGCATTCGAGTATTGCCGAGGGTGTTCGGTTTCACATAGCTGAGGTCGAGGAATTCCGCGACACCGGGATCGAAGGTCCGGCACATCTCCGCGTACACCTCGGCGGTCACCGGCGTGCCGTCGATCTCGACGAATCCGTGCCTGCCGAAGAACTCCACCTCGAAGGTCAACACGAACAGCCGCCCCAACTCGAGTTCCCTGGCCACCGCGACCAGCCGTTCCACGATCAGCCGTCCGACCCCGTGTCCCTTGACGTTGGGATGCACCGCGACGGTGCGGACCTCGCCGAGATCGGCCCAGAGCACATGCAGCGCACCGCAGCCGACCACCCGACCGTCGAGTTCGGCCACCCAGAATTCCTGCACCGCTTCATACAGTGTGACCAGGTTCTTTTCCAGCAGGATCCGACCGGCGTAGGCATCGACCAGGCTCTTGATCTGGGGCACATCGGAGGTTCGGGCGCGGCGCACGATGGGGGCAGATTTGTTCGCGGCAGGTGCCGCGCCCGGATACGCGTCGCTAGTCGAACCACCTAGTGGTCCCCGAGAGGTCATGGGGTGCACAGTAGTCCGCCCGGTTACCGATACTCTGAACGTGTGCCGCACATCCACCCGCTCCGCTCACCGCATCGCGTCGGCATGCGTTGCAGCGGCGTCACGGGGGGTATTGCCCTGGTCCAGGCGGGGGCCATTCGGGAGCGTAGCGAGCGAATCGTGTCACAGCCGTTCACGCGCATGGCGCAGCCGAGCGCCAGCGAGGCGGAGGCCATTCGGGAGCGTAGCGAGCGAATCATGTCACAGCCGTTCACGCGCATGGCGCAGCCGAGCGCCAGCGAGGCGGAGGCATGAGCGTGCAGCCAGAAGAGATCGATCGACGCTGGAGTGAGCCGGCGGTGCGCACCGGATTCGTGCCGACGCCGGCCGAACCCGTCGTTCCGCTGATGAATATCGCGAACGTGCTCACCATGCTGCGGATCGCGCTGGTCCCGCTGTTCGTGCTCGCGTTGTTCGCGGGCGGCGGACATCAGAGCGGCTGGCGGATCGCGGCCGCCGCGCTGTTCGGCATCGCCGCGATCACCGATCGCTTCGACGGCCAACTGGCGCGGAAATACGGACTCGTCACCGATTTCGGCAAACTCGCCGATCCGATCGCGGATAAGGCGCTGATCGGTTCGGCGGTGATCGGACTGTCCATGCTCGGCGATCTGGCGTGGTGGATCACTCTGGTCATCTGTGGTCGTGAGATCGGGATCACGCTCTTGCGCTTGGCGGTGGTGCGGCGCGGGGTGATTCCGGCCGGTCGCGGCGGCAAATTGAAGACGCTGGTGCAGTCGGTCGCGATCGCCGTGCTGCTGTTGCCGCTGCACGGGGGACTGGCCACCGCGGGAATGACTTTGATGTATGTGGCCGTCGCGCTGACGGTCGGCACCGGGCTCGACTATCTGGGGCAGGCGGTGCGGGTATGGCTCGCGGGAGGTCCGGGCCGGGCCCGCGGCGCATGACCGATCCGCTGACAACTGGAGCTCCGGTCGTCGAGTTGGTGCATGCGCTGAGCGCGGCCGGACAGACCGTGGCGACCGCGGAATCACTGACCGCTGGCCTGCTCGCGGCGACCATTGCCGGGGTGCCGGGGGCCAGTGCGGTGCTGCGCGGCGGACTGGTCGTCTACGCGACCGACCTCAAACACAGCCTGGCCGGTGTCGACGACGAAGTGCTGGCGACGGAGGGCCCGGTGGCCGCGAGTACCGCCGAACAGTTGGCGGTCGGGGCGCGTCTGCGCTGCGGCGCGGACTGGGGGATCGGGCTGACCGGTGTCGCCGGACCCGATTCCCAGGACGGGCATGCCGTCGGCACAGTCTTCCTCGGTCTGGCGGGTCCGGGGCATACCGAGGTCATGCGGTGGAAACTGCGCGGTGACCGATGGGCGATCAGAATCGGCGCTACGCACAGCGCGGTTCGGGAGTTGCGTCGTATCGTGGGAGACGACCGCTGACGCTGGCGACATGCTGGCGGCATCGAGTTTGCCCCCGTGGGAACCAACCGACCCGCGTTCGACGTTGTGCCAGAAAGGACGGCGTGCGCAGCGCTGGCAGGCGCCCGCGGACCCGGTTACTGGGAGCTGAAGGAGAACGACATGACGCTGCTGCGAGAGGCAATCGGGGACAGTCTGCGGCGTGCTCGTCTCGCCCAGAGCCGGACCCTGCGTGAGGTCTCCACCTCGGCGCGCGTGAGCCTGGGGTATCTGTCGGAGGTCGAGCGGGGCCGCAAAGAGGCCTCCAGTGAACTGCTCGCCGCCATCTGCGCGGCCCTTGATGTGCCGCTGTCGCGGGTGCTCTGGGATGTGAGCACGATCATGGCCGGTGCCGACGGGCTGCCCGTCGAGGCGCCCGCGCAGACCGCCGACGCACCCGAGTCGGATCGGACCGCCGCGGCCGAGCCCGCCGCCGAGGCCGCGCCGGAACCTGCGACCGCCAGCATGTCGGCGGCCGGTGCCCGTACCAAGATCGCCGAGGACACCCGGATCGTCATTCCGGCCCCCAAGGCGGACATGCTGGTTCTGGTGAAGAGCAACTGATCAGACGACAAGAGGTGACGTCCGTGACCGGCGCTGCGGACCGGCGCCGAAAGCGGATAGATTCTGTAATAGGCGTCGGTTGGGCCGGGTTCGCCCGGCCCGGGTGCCAGATGGTGGAGGATAGGCACATATCGGGTGCGTGACGGTCGCGCACTACAGTCGCGGTAAAGCGCGGCGCATCTTATGGAGGCGGGATCAATCGATGGCTAATCCGTTCGTCAAGGCCTGGAAGTACATGATGGCCCTCTTCGATTCGAAGATCGAAGAGCATGCGGATCCGAAGGTCCAGATTCAGCAGGCTATCGAGGAAGCTCAGCGTCAGCATCAGGCCCTCTCGCAGCAGGCCGCATCGGTCATCGGCAACCAGCGTCAGCTGGAGATGAAGCTCAACCGTCAGCTCGACGATGTCGAAAAGCTCAATGCCAATGCGCGCCAAGCCGTTCTGCTGGCCGATCAGGCCGCTGCGGCGGGCGATACCGAAAAGGCGATCCAGTACACCAACGCCGCCGAGGCGTTCGCCGCACAGCTGGTCACCGCCGAGCAGTCCGTCGAGGACCTCAAGGTGCTGCACGACCAGTCGCTGCAGGCGGCCGCGCAGGCCAAGAAGGCGGTCGAGCAGAACGCGATGCTGCTGCAGCAGAAGGTCGCCGAGCGCACCAAACTGCTCAGCCAGCTGGAGCAGGCCAAGATGCAGGAGCAGGTCTCGGCATCGCTGCAGCGGATGGATTCGACGCTGTCCGCGCCCGGCACCACGCCGAGCCTGGATGCGGTGCGCGAGAAGATCGAGCGCCGCTACGCGAATGCGCTGGGTGCCGCCGAACTCGCGGGCAATTCGGTGCAGGGCCGCATGCTCGAGGTGCAGCAGGCCAGCATCCAGATGGCCGGACACAGCAAGCTGGAGCAGATCCGCGCCTCGATGCGCGGCGATGCGCTGCCCGCCGGTGGTGCGCCCGCGCCCGCGATCAATCCGGGTGCCGCGCAGGTGAATCCGGCGCAGCCACAGCCGCAGATGAACAAGGGCCAGACCGCGCAGCAGTAGCGGGTAATTTCCACAGAGATACAGCTCGGCGAGGACTGGTTCGGTGAAGGACATGGCACGGGTACCTGGCGGGTCGGCCGTCGGTTTTGCTCGGGCCCTGCCCTGTCCGGACACCGCCGGTCGCGCTGAGCGGGTTCGCGCTCCTGGGAGGAACCGATGAACTCGCAGGGGCATAGCGAAAAGCTCAACCGCGGTCGTACCGGCCGCCGCCGTAGTGCGGCCATCGTGCGCGCGCAGTCGGCGCTGGCCCCGCAGCCCGGGAGCCTGCCCGACAGTCTGCGTGAGGTGGGTGAGCACGCGCTGGTCGCGGTGCGGCGCTGGGCGGACCCGCGGGAGCGGGAGTTGCGCAAGCGCCGCCGGGCCCGTCGACGCAGTTTCCAACTCGGCACCGTTGGCGGTCTCACGACGGCGGGAACCGTTGGGCTCATGGTGATTTCGGCTCCGGTGTGGGCAGTGGTGGTGGTCGGCGGGGGAGCAGTGGCATTGGTCACCGGCACCGCACTGAGCGCTCGCCGCTATCTTCAGTTGCGCAGCGCCCCACTGCCGCAGGCGACCTTCGTACCGCGCAGGCAGCCGCCGCCCTGGTCATCGGCACGCGGGCCGGTTGCTCGCCTGGTTCGCGCGGAGAAGGCGCTGCACGGCCTCGGCACCCAGATCGCCCGCTCGAACCGGCTGCCCGAGGACGAACTCGCCGACATGCTCGAAACCGCGGCATCGGGTGCGGCGGCGCTGCACGCGCTGGCCGCCGACATCACCGCGATGGAGCAGGCACTCGGCGCCATGGGGCGCACCAAATCCGTTGCGGCCGTTGGTCTTACCGAGAACATTCAATTCGCGCTCGGTCGCCTCGACAGCGGTGCCGCCGAATACGAACAGGTTGTCGCGGCCGCCGGACGCATTCTTGCGGTCCCCGAAAGCGCTGTCCTGCGACATAATTTCGATGCCATCGTGGCGGATCTGCGGGATGCCGCCGACCGGTTGGACGGCTGGGCGCAGGCGCTCACCGAGGTGGCCGATCAGCACGCGCCAACTCTTCCGCAGCAGGGGAGTTAGTCGGCTATTTCGTTGCCGGTTCGATTGGTCCGGGCAGCAGCCGTTCGATGCGGACTGTGCCCGGTTCGACGACCTCGCCGTATTCACTCATCTCGATCCTCCTGCAGCAGTGCGGTTTCCAGGGCGTCGGAGGCTCTGGTGCCAGAAGCGTTCGTAGAAGTCCATCCATTCGGTGCAATCTCGGAGCGGGCGCGGATCGAGTCGGCACAGGTGCGTGCGCCCGTGCACGGTGCGCCGCACCAGCCCGGCCCGCTCGAGCACCTTGATGTGCTTGGACGCGGCCGCGAGCGAGATGTCGAACGGCGCCGCCAACTCGCCGACGCTGCATTGGCGGCGCGCCAGGGTGTGCAGCATCGAGCGGCGCGCCCGTCGCCTCCGTCGATGTCACATGCGGCGGGCAAAGTCTGAGCCACCGCTCGCGTTGCCTGTGGTGAACGCCAGCGGCCCGCTGCGCTCTCGACGTTTACCTGCTCGCTGCTGAACTGTTGTGGCACTGGCCTTTTCAGGATCGGATGGTGTGTTCCGCGACTGTCCAGGCGCGGGCTTGGTCGCTGATGGTTACACCGAGGCCGGGGCGGGATGACAGGTGCATGCGGCCATCGGCGATCTCGAGGCGTTCATTGAACAGTGGATCGAACCATTCGAAATGCTCCACCCAGGGTTCGCGCGGGTAGGCGGCGGCGAGGTGGACGTGCACCTCCATGACGAAATGTGGTGCGAGTTGCAGATGTTCGCGGTCGGCCATTGCCATGATCTCGAGGAATCGGGTGATGCCGCCGACGCGGGGCGCGTCCGGCTGCACGATATCGATTCCGGCGCGGATCAGTTGGGCATGCTCGGCGACGCTGGTGAGCATTTCGCCGGTGGCGATCGAGGTGTCGAAGGTGGTCGCGAGTTGGGCGTGGCCGTCGAAATCGTAGGCGTCCAGCGGTTCTTCGATCCATACCAGACGCAGCGGATCGAAGGCGCGGCACATGCGGCGTGCGGTGCTGCGATCCCACTGCTGATTGACATCGACCATTAGCGGCACCCGATCGCCGATCTTCTTCCGCACCGCCGTGACCCGGGCCAGGTCGACCGCATTGTCGGGGTGTCCGACCTTGATTTTGATACCGGCGATGCCGCGGTCGAGCGATTCGGTCGCGCGGTCGAGGACGTCTTCGATCGGTGCGTGCAGGAAGCCGCCGGAGGTGTTGTAGCAACGCACCGAATCGCGATGTGCGCCGAGCAGTTTCGCCAGTGGCAGTCCGGCGCGCTTTGCCTTCAGATCCCACAGCGCGATGTCGAAGGCGGCGATCGCCTGCACGGATAGTCCGCTGCGGCCGACCGAGGCTCCGGCCCACGTGAGTTTGTCCCAGATCTTGGCGATGTCGCTGGGGTCCTCGCCGAGTAGCGCCGGGGCCACCTCGCGGGCGTGGGCGAATTGACCCGGTCCGCCCGCGCGTTTGGAGTAGCTGATGCCGATGCCTTCCAGGCCTGCCTCGGTGGTGATCTCCGCGAACAGCACCGCGACTTCGGTCATCGGTTTCTGCCTGCCGGTCAGGACCTTGGCATCGCTGATCCCGGTGGGCAATGGCAACGTGACCGAGGAAATCCTGACGCTGTCGATCCGGTCGAGAACGGGTGAATCAGTTGCGGCCATGGTGCCTCCTTCAGTCAGGCGATCGTCCGCACGAGCGTGGTCAGCTCGGCGAGTTCGGCCTCGGTGAGATCGGTGAGCGGTGGGCGCACCCGGCTGGATGGTCTGCCGACCGCGGTGAGACCGGCCTTGATGATCGGTACCGCGTAGCCGGGGCGGCAATTGCGGATCTCCGACAGCCATCCGACATGATCCCGGTAGGCCCGCTCGTCGAACTCGAGCTCGTTGTCGAAATGGGTGACCGGGAAGGAGAGCGGCCCGCGGCCGAGCGCGGGTCCCAATTCCTCGGCGGATAGCTGTGCCACGAATGTCCTCCTGACAATGGATATTTGCGACCTGATCCGGAGATTAGGTCGCGGTCCCGATGCCGGTCCAACACCGTTTGGAAATCGACTGATACTCCAAAGGCATCGGACTGCGACTGCTTCGATATGCCTTGAGTGCCACCACCTTCCAGGACGTCTTCGAACAGCTCGGCACGAATTGTGCTGGGCGGTCATCCATCCGGGCGGCGGCCCCGAATAACTGATGATCGACGCTGTTGGCGATGGCCGTGGGCGACCTCGGCGATCCGGTCATGCGGCGAGATCCGGTGTGCCGGTGCGTCTTGGGAGGTGGCGGCCCTACATGGTTCTGATATTCCTCGTTCCCGCGGTAGCCGCGGTTATTGCAGTGGCCATCTTCGTCATCGGGGATCGACTGCGGCCGCAGTCGTGGGTGGAGACCGATGATGAATCGGCGGGATCCCTGGTGCTCGAACTGATCAATACTTTGTTTCTGGCGGTGGTCGCCCTCGTGGTGGTGATCCTCTGGCAGGAGTACGACAATGCGCACAATCACACCGTTGCCGAGGCGAAGGCATTGGTGGACACCTATTGGACCGCGCATGCGCTGCCCGATCCGGAACACCGTCGGATCCAGGGGCTGGTGCGGGACTACACCGATCAGGTGCTCAGCCAGGAGTGGCCGATCATGCAGGCGGACCGGCGGCTGAGTCAGCCGACGCAGGAGACGCTCGACAGCTTGCGCGATGCTGTCGCATCGGTGAACTCGACGGATCCGGACGTCGCCGAACTGCGCACGAAGGCGATGGACAGTCTCGACGCGGTCGCCGAGGCGCGCCAGGACCGAGCCATGGATGCGAGCTATCACCTGCCCGGATTCCTTTATGCGGCTTTGTGGTTCGGCACGATCCTGCTGCTGTGCACCGCGGTGCTGAACGGTGTCGAGGTCACCGAACGCAGTCTGCTGATGACCGCGCTGCTCGGTGTCGTCGTCGGCTCGGCGGTGCTGGCGATCTACAACCTCGATCGGCCGTTCTCGGGTGGATATAGCGTCCCGCGGGACGCCTTCGAATACGCAATATCCCGCTACCAGAACATCACCTGACGAGTCATTTCGGACCGGCTGGCTGCGACGGATGGGGTATCGGCAGATGGTGTTCGTGATGCGAAGACGAGGGGCCGCACGGGGATTTACCGCGGTAACAGCGGTTCCGCTGACGGTGGGGCTGTTCGCGGGGCAGCTCGCTCGTGCCGATTCGATGCCGCCCGAGTGGCCGGTCATCGGTGCTATCGGCACCGGCAGTGCGTCTTATGACGCGGGCGGAACAGGAAGCGCGGCAGCGGGTTTCCCGGACAGCGCGACGGGTAGCAGTTCCACCGGAGGGGTTCTGGGTCTCGAGCCAGGGGATGGCGCGCCCCTCGTCACCGGCAGTGCGATTCCGGGTGGTGCGATCCCCAACGGTGCGGCCGGTTTCGGTGCGACCAACAGCGATGGTCGAGACGATGGTGTCGATGACACATTCGCTACTGGACACGTACCGCGAGCCGATTCGGCGGCCACTGCGGGCGAGGCGCTGGGGCTCGGCCCGGGCAGTGTCCAGTCGGCCTGCACCGGCAGCGCCGTAATCGGTAGCGCCATGATCCTGCTCGGATTGGCTACCGGTAGCGGGGGGTCGAGCGGTAGCGGATTGGTGGGCCCCGGTGTGGTGGGCACCGGCTCGGTCGGATCGAGTGGATCCGCGCTCGGCAGTGTCGTCGTCGGCAGCGCGGCCACCGGCAGCGCACTGCTGAGCTGCCTGCTCCTACTTCCGGCCCCGGAACCGCCGGAGCCCGGCCTCCCCCTCCAACTCGGCCCGCCGGTACCCGGCCCACAGCCACCATCGATACCCGCGGTGCCGGTCGTCCCGTCGGAATTCACCGCCGCCGCACCGGCGCCCGCGATCGTGCCTGAAGTGCCGATCCTCGCCGCGCCACACCGGCCACCGGACACGGTGGTCGAATCCACCCCGGATCCGATTGCCTGGAACCTGCTGGAGCTGGTGACGGTCATGGTGGTCACGGTGCTGACCGTCGTGCGTCGGATCTCGGTCGGCCGCCATGCCAAGCGGGCCGAGTGACCAGCGGCGGCAGTGCTATTCGGACTTCGACGAATCGCGCTGCTCGGCGATGCGGCGCCGGATCTCATCCCACGACATCGGCAATTCGTCGACGGGCGCGGTGAAGAAGACGAAGGTGGCCTCGCGCATGACCTTTCGCTTGCGCTGCACGGTCGACTTATGCGGTTCGGTGCCCGCGTAGGCATAGATCGCCGCTTTATCGGTCCAGGCGGAGTAGGTCCAGAAGGTGCCCTTCCACATTTCCGCCTGCAAAGCGACACCGAGCGCGCCGGGGGAGCGACGGGCCTGACGCCACAGTGTCAGTGAAGCCAGCAGGAATGCCGGTGCGTGCCAAACGGACTTGACCTCGAGGCGGGAGGCCATGCACTGCGCCTCGGGTGCGGTGGGGGCATTGACGGTCATCCACGGAAGGGTGGGCATGGGCTGCTCTTTCGACTGATGCGACGGGCTGGTCGCGCCTGGGCGGCGACTGCGCTCAAAGGTTCCACATCCTGCCGCATCTTGTCAATGACAAGATTATTGAACTGCCCTCAGGGTTAACCCTGATCTTCACCCGGATATCGCTGCTGAGCTGGTGATTTATCGCTTTCGGGCTGTCAGCATGGAGAGGTCGGATCGTCGGATGGCGGTTCGCCCGAGACCTTCTGGAGGCTGGCATGTTGTGGAAAATCATCGGTGTCGTAGCGGTCGTCTGGATCGCGCTCGCCATCATCGGTGCGTTGATCAAGGGGCTGTTTCCGATCCTGGTGATCAGCGCGGTCGTCTTCGGGCTTTACCTGCTGTACAAGGCGGTTTCGGGCTCGGACAACTCCACCGTGAGCAAGCTGTAGCGTCCGCCGGAGCAAAGCCGCACGCCCGCCGGGACTTACGGGTGGTGCGGTGTCGAGAGATAGGCCGGGCGGCCGTCCGATGCGGGCGGCGCCCGGCCTATCCGCGTTTCGGGTGGTGGCGCGGTATGAGTTGGGGCGTCTGCTTGAATGATTCGCGTGGAGCAGCTTCCCGAAGACTGGCAGCGTGGCCTCGTGATCGTGGCCCACCCCGACGATATCGAATACGGCGCGGCGGCCGCCGTCGCGCGTTGGACGGGGCAGGGCAAGGACATTCGCTACGTTCTGGTCACCTCCGGTGAGGCCGGGATCGCGGGTGTGCCCCCCGCCGAGGCCGGACCCCTGCGCGAGGCCGAGGAGATCGCCGCCGCCAAGGTGGTCGGCGTACGCGAGGTGGAATTCCTCGGCTATCCGGACGGTCGTGTCGAGGAATCCCTGGCCCTGCGTCGCGATCTGGCCGCCGCGATCCGGCGCCATCAACCGGAGTTGGTGGTGCTGTTCAACTTTGGTGACACCTGGGCGCCCGGCTACGCCAATAGTGCCGACCATCGCGCCGTCGGCCGCGCCGCACTCGACGCGATCTCCGATGCGGGCAACGAGTGGATCTTCCCCGAACTCACCGAAACCCCGTGGTCGGCCCGCTTGGCCGCCGTGGTCGGCGCCAATGGCACTCATGCCGTCGATGTCACCGGCACCATCGAACAGGCCGCCGCCTCACTGGCCGAACACCGCCGCTACCTCGAGGTGCTCAGCCCCGAGCCGGTCGCCGACCAGGTCCGTGCGGTGATCGATATGGCAACCGCGCCGAAGCCGGGCTTCCCTGCCACCCGTGCCGTCTGCTTCGAGCTCTACTACTTCGGCTGATCAGCTTCAGTGACCGAAGTCAATGTCGGACCCGCTGCACGAATATGTGGCGGTTATCACGTTTCCCGGCGGCGACCAGCCCGGTCGCTGGGTGGGCAGCCCGATGAATTGCGTTGCTGGGTGTCAGCTGGTTGTCTGCCGTGGTGGTGAGAATACCGATATGTGGGCGTACCGATCGGTCAGCGGAGATCGCGTTGAAACTGGAGTGCGACAGAGGGTTTGCGCCCCAGTGTCACGATAGCTAGATTGCATGACTTATGGGTGGTGTCGTCCCGCAACGGGACGGCAATCGCGATTCGTTCGGGTGCGCTCCCCTCGTTGGAGATATTCGATCGTATGATGACGGGCTCGGCCCGTCGCGATCAATCGTCGGTTCGTGAATCGCGTTTCCACTTATCCGGTGTTGTATCACCGTGGGCAGGTTTCGGCATAGTTGAAAGGTGTAGTACCGAGTGGCTAGGGATCGTCGTTCCGCACGTGGTAGTCGTCGCCGGGTAGGTCTGCTCTTCGGGAACCTACTCGCAGCCGCTGTGGAATCCGCGGCCGATGCCGTCGCCATCCGGTTCGATCCGTCGGGCGATCCAGCCGATCATCGGCAGCTGACGTACCGGGAACTCGACGAACTGTCCTCGCGGTTGGCGCGCGAGCTGATCGCACGCGGGGTCGGTGCGGGCGACGTGGTGGCGATCGGGATCACCCGCAGCGTCGAATCGGTGCTGGCCGTATGGGCGATCGCGAAGACCGGCGCGGCGTATGTGCCGGTGGATCCCGGATATCCGTCCGAGCGGATCGCGCACATCCTCGCGGATTCGGGTGCGGTGCTCGGGTTGACCACGACGGCACACCGGCCGGTACTCGGCGCGAGTGTGGACTGGCTCGAACTCGACGATCCGATGCTGGCCGGGCGAATTGGTGAGCGGCCGGGCCACCCGATCTCCTATGCCGACCGGGTGCGTCCGGTCGATCACCGGCACCCCGCATATGTCATCTACACCTCGGGATCGACCGGAAAGCCGAAGGGCGTGATGGTCACCCATGCCGGTCTCGGTGGGCTGTTGGCCGCGGCGCGGGAAGTCTCCGGGGTGTGCGAGGGTTCGCGGCTCCTGCACGTGTGCTCGCCGAATTTCGACCCATCGGTGCTCGAACTGCTGCTGGCCTTCTCGTCGGGAGCGACGCTGGTGGTGGCGCCGCCGCACGCATCGGGTGGCCCCGAGCTGACGGAGCTGCTGCGGCGTGAGCGGGTCACCCACGTGATCATCACGCCGGGTGCGCTGGAGTCGGTGGATCCGGCCGGGCTCGACCATCTCGAGATGGTGGCGGTCGGCGGCGAGGCGTGCGGCCCGGAACTGGTGGGCCGTTGGGCGCGCGACGGGCGGCGGTTCGTCAACGTATACGGCCCGACGGAAGTGACGGTATGGGCGACCCTGGGGGAGCTGCTGCCGGACGAGCCGATCACGATCGGTACCGCGCTCGCAGGAGTGGGTGCATTCGTGCTGGACGCCCGGTTGCGGCCGGTGCCCGCGGGCGTAACCGGCGAGTTGTACCTGTCGGGAGCGGCGCTGGCCCAGGGATATCTCGGGCGGCCGGGACTGACCGCGGAACGGTTCGTGGCCAGCCCGCTCGAATTGGACACCGGCAATCCCGGGGGACGTTTGTATCGCACCGGCGACCTGGTGCGACGCAACGGAACCGACGGCACCCTCGAGTACTTGGGCCGGACGGACTTCCAGGTCAAGATCCGTGGTTTCCGTATCGAGCTGGGTGAGATCGACAATGCGCTGAGCGCCCATCCCGATATCGACTATGCCGTGACCCTCGGCAAGACGCTGCCCTCCGGTGCGAAGGTCCTGGTGGCGTACGTGCTGCCGCACGCTGGGAGCAGTGTGGACACCGGCGAACTCGCGACCTTCGTCGGGGAGCGGTTGCCGGAGTACATGGTTCCGGCGGCGATCGTGGTGCTCGACCACCTGCCACTCACCCCGATCGGCAAGCTGGACCGAAAGGCGCTGCCGGAGCCCGTCTTCGCCGCGAGCGAATTCCGTGCTCCCGTGCGCGAAATCGAAACGATCATCGCCGAGATATTCGCGGCGGTGCTCGGTGTCGAGCGGGTCGGTCTGGACGACTCGTTCTTCGCCCTGGGCGGCGATTCGATCCTGTCGATTCAACTGGTGTCGCGGGCCAAAGCGCGCGGTGTCGTATTCACCGCACGGGATGTCTTCGATCATCGCACCGTCGAGGCATTGGCCGAGATCGCCACGTTCGAGGGTGATTCGCAGCAGCAGCGGTTGGCCGAACTGCCGGGCGGCGGGGTCGGCGAGATCCCGTTGACCCCGTTGCTGGCGGCGACGCTGTCGAATGGCGCATCGCACCAACGGTTCTCGCAGTCGATGGCGCTCGCGCTGCCCGACGGCATCGATCGCGAAACCTTGGTCGCGACCATCGGGGCGGTGTTCGATCACCATGACGTGCTGCGCGCACGGTTGCGCGGTAACGCCTCGGCTGCGGCCGGCGCCTCATGGGTCTTCGAGGCGCTCGAGCGTGGCGCCCTGGACGTCGATGCGCTGGTGGACCGGATCGAGATGCCCGCCGATATCTCCGATGCGGAGCTGTCGCGGCGGGCGAATATCGAATACGACGCGGCGCTGGGTCGGCTCGATCCCGCTAATGCGGTGATGGTGCGGTTCGTCTGGTTCGCCTTCCCGGAGTCCGGGGGCCGTCGGGATGTATTGCTGGTCATCGCGCACCATTTCGTGGTCGACGGTGTGTCCTGGCGGATTCTGATTCCGGATCTGGCAGTGGCGTGGTCGCAGCTGGCGGCCGGGCAGCCGGTGGCGTTGCCCGCCAACGGAACCTCGATGCGGCGGTGGGCGCACGCCCTGCTCGACGCGGCGCAGGATCCGACGCGCGTCGCGGAACTGCCATTCTGGCAACAGGTTTCGGCTACCGCGGAGCCGCTGCTCGGTGCGCGCGCCTTCGATCCGGCGGTGGACACCTTCGCCACTGTCGACCGCGTCCAGGTGACCTTGCCCGCAGGGGTGACCGATGCGGTGCTGACCGCGATTCCGAGCCGGTATCGCGGTGGTGTCAACGACGGCCTGCTGTCCGCGCTGGCGCTGGCAGTGCGCAAATGGCGTGGCGAAACCTCCAGTGGCGCCGTACTGGTCAAGTTGGAAGGCCACGGTCGCGAAGAGGGTGTCGTCGCGGGCGCGGATCTGTCCCGCACGCTCGGCTGGTTCACCAGCGCCTATCCGGTGCGGCTGGATCTCGCGGGCGCGGATGTCGCGGCGGCGTTCACGGGCGGAAAAGCCATGGGCGACATCGTGAAATCGGTGAAGGAGCAGCTGCTGGCGATCCCCGACAAGGGAATCGGCTACGGTCTGCTGCGCTACCTGAACCCACAGACCACGGCGGAGTTGGGCGACGCCGGTCAGATCAGCTTCAACTATTTGGGTCGGATGTCGACGGGGGAGATCCCGGCCCAGCTCAGTGATCTGGGCTGGGTGCCGGTCGCAGATCTGGGGCAGCTGGATGCCGAGATGGATCCGGACATGCCAGCGAACGGTGTGATCGATATCAATGCGATCGTCACCGACGGGCCGGACGGTCCGCAGCTCAGTGCGTCGTTCGCCTTCCCGAGCGGGCTGTTGTCGCGGGAGCGGACACAGGAACTCGCCGATTTGTGGGTCGCCGCGCTGCACGCACTGGCCGAGCATGTGCGGCGCCCGGAGGCCGGTGGCCTGACACCGTCGGATCTGGCGCTGGTGAGCGTCGGCCAGTCGGATATCGAAGGGTGGGAACGAGATTATCCGGCACTGACGGATGTGTGGCCGCTGTCGCCGCTGCAGTCGGGCCTGCTCTTCCACGCGCTACTGGCCGAGTCGACTGTCGATGTCTACACCACTCAGGCGACCGTGGACCTGGGCGGCACCGTGGACGTCGAGCGGCTGCGGGCCGCGGCGCAGGGCATCTTGGACCGCTATCCGAACCTGCGGACCGCATTCGTCGCCGGCGCCGACGGTCACCCCGTGCAGGTGGTGCTGGACCGGGTCGAGGTGCCATGGCGTGCGGTGGATCTGACGCACCTGCCCGAGTCCGAGCGGCTGCCGGAGCTGCGGCGGCTGGTCGTGCAGGAGCGTGAAACCCGCTTCGACATGTCGGTGGCACCACTGCTGCGGTTCACCCTGTACCGCACCGATCAGTGGCATCTGGTGATCACCACCCACCACATCCTGCTCGACGGCTGGTCGATGCCGCTGCTGATGCGAGATGTGCTGGTGCTCTATGCGACTCGGGGGGACCAGTCCGCGCTGCCGCGGGTGCCCTCCTACCGCACCTTCCTGAGCTGGCTGGCCGGTCGGGATCGGGAGGCGTCGCTGCAGGCGTGGGCGCAGGCGCTGTCCGGCGTGGACGAGCCGACTCGGCTGGCGCCACCCCCACGCGCGGCCGAATGCCACGAGATCGGCAAGGTGATCACCGAGATCGACGCCGAGCGCACCCGCTGGATCACCGAGCAGGCCGCCGAACTCGGCGTCACCGTGAACACCCTGATGCAGGCGGCGTTGGGCATTCTGCTCGGGCGGCTCACCGGCCGCGACGATGTGGTGTTCGGCACCACGGTCTCCGGCCGTCCGGCCGAACTGTCCGGCGTGGAGTCGATGGTCGGCTTGTTCATCAACACGCTGCCGGTGCGCGTACGGGTCGATGGCGGGCTGGCGGTCGGCGAGTTCCTGCGGTCCGTGCAGCGCGAGCAGGCCGGTCTGCTCGATCACCACCATGTGGGTCTCACCGACATCCAGCGGATCGCCGGGGCCGGAGCGCAATTCGACACCCTCTTGGTATTCGAGTCGTACCCGATCGACCGGGACGCGATCGCCGCCGCCGATTCCGTCGACGGTGTGTCGGTGACCGGTGTCGGTTTGCAGGACGATACGCATTACCCGTTGACACTGCTGGTGACCGCGGCCTCGACGCTCGAATTGACGTGGAAGTATTTGGGCGATCGGTTCACCGCTGATGAGGTGGAATCCCTTGCCGCACGACTGATCCGGGTGCTCGAGGCGCTGCTGGGCGATTCCGCTGCTCGGATCGGCGATATCGACATCATGCTGACCGGCGCCGAACGGGATCGAATCCTGCTGGACTGGAACGATACCCGGCATCCGGTCGAACCGGAGCCGCTCCTGGACGGCTACCGCCGTGCGGTGCGGGCGCATCCGGATCGGGTCGCCGTGGTCTACGAAGGCCGCGAGCTGACGTACCGGGACCTCGATGAGCGCGTCAATAGACTTGCGCGCCTGCTGATTTCGCGCGGTGTCGGTGCCGAGTCGCTGGTCGGCCTCGCGGTCCGGCGTTCGCTGGAATCGGTTATCGGCATCTATGCGATCGGCACTGTCGGTGCCGCGTACGTACCGCTGGATCCGGATCATCCGGCCGAGCGCATCGGGCACATCCTGAGCAGCGCCGAGCTGGCGTGCGTGGTCACCACGACCGCGGATGCCGTTCCGGTGCCGGACGGGCTCGCGGTGCTGAACCTCGACACCGAGGAGCTGGACGGATTCGACGGTGCCCCTGTGCGTGCCGAGGAACTGCTGCGGCCGGTCCATCCGGACAACGCGGCGTACGTGATCTTCACCTCGGGCTCCACCGGGCGCCCGAAGGGGGTCGCGGTATCGCACGGCGCGATCCACAACCAGATCACCTGGATGCGCAGTGAGTACCGATTGGGCAGCGACGACGTCTACTTCCAGAAGACCGCCGCCACCTTCGATGTCTCGCTGTGGGGCTATTACCTCCCGCTGCGGGTGGGTGCCAAACTCGTGATAGCCACCCACGACGGCCACCGGGACCCGGTCTACCTCGCGGAAACCATTGCGGCACAGCGAGTTACCGTCACCGACTTCGTCCCATCGATGCTTTCGGTGTTCGCGGCGCACACGCGTGCGGGCGCCATCCCAACGCTGCGGACGCTGTTCGTCGCCGGTGAAGCGCTGCCGCCGGAGACCGTGCTCGCGCTGCGGGCGGTCTCCGATGCCGCGGTGCACAATCTATACGGACCGACCGAGGCCGCTGTCTCGGTTACCAGCTGGCCTGCCACTGGTACCGAGCGCACGGGTGTGCCGATCGGCGCACCGGCGTGGAACACCCGTGTCTACGTGCTGGATTCGCGATTGCGGCCGGTGCCAGCCGGTGTCACCGGCGAACTCTATCTGGCCGGTGACCAGCTGGCCCGCGGCTACGTCGCGCGTCCCGACCTGACCGCGGAGCGGTTCGTGGCCAACCCGTTCGGTTCCGGCGAGCGGATGTACCGGACCGGTGACCTGGTGGTGTGGCGTGCGCTCGACGGTCAGCATGGCGGTGTGCTCGAGTACCGGGGCCGCAGCGACTTCCAGGTCAAATTCCGGGGCCTGCGCATCGAACTCGGCGATATCGAATCGGCGTTGCTCGCCCAGCCTTCGGTTAGTCAGTCCGCGGTGCTGGTGCTGCCGTCGGAGCCCGGTGATCAGCTGGTGGCCTATGCGGTGCCTGCGCCCGGCGCCTCGATCGATGCCGCGCGGTTGCGCTCGGCGCTGGCGGAAACGCTGCCCGCGTATATGGTTCCGGCCACGGTCGTGGAGTTGGCCGAGTTCCCGCTCAATACCAGCGGCAAGCTGGACCGCAAGGCATTGCCGCGGCCGAGCTTTGCCAGCCGGGACTTCCGCGCCCCGTCCACCCCGATCGAGGAGGTCGTGGCCGGGGTGTTCGCCGAGGTACTCGACTTGGAGCGGGTGGGTGCCGATGACGACTTCTTCGCCCTCGGCGGCAACTCACTGATCGCCACCCAGGTGGTGGCCCGGCTGAGTGCGGCGCTGGATGCGCGGGTGCCGGTGCGGGTGCTGTTCGACGCACCGGTGGTCGCCGCACTGGCCGCGGTCATCGCGCCGGGCTCCGGTGCCGGTGCGGATCGTCCGCCGCTGACTCGGACCACCCGACCGGAGGTGCTGCCGCTGTCGCTGGCGCAGTACCGCATGTGGGTGCTCAACCAGGTCGACACCGAATCCCCTTCCTACAACCTGCCATTCGCGATCCGGCTGACCGGTGACCTCGACGTGCCCGCACTCGGGCAGGCCGTCGCGGATGTGCTGGAGCGCCACGAAGCGCTGCGTACGAGGTTCCCCGTACACGCTCCGGACGGGCTGCCGCGCCAGGAGATCCTGTCGGTGACCGAAACGCTGCCCGATGGGCTGCCGGTCGAGGCGGCCACCGCCGACGATCACCAGCGGGTAGCCGAGCTGTTGTGCGCGGGATTCGACGTCACCGAACATCCGCCCGTGCGGATCCGGCTGTTCTCCGACCCGAGCGCAGACGAACATCTGCTGGTCTTGGTCGTGCACCACATTTCGGCGGATGGCGTATCGCTGGCGCCGCTGGCGCGGGATCTGACGACCGCCTATCTGGCGCGCGCCGCGGGCATCGCGCCCGGCTGGGCGCCGCTGGCGGTGCAGTACGCCGACTTCGCGCTCTGGCAGCGCACGGTTGTCGGCACCGACGACGATGAGAACTCCATCGCCGCACAGCAATTGGCGTACTGGCGCGGGCAGCTGGCCGGTGTCTCGGAGGCGGCGCAGCTGCCGCCGGATCACCCGCGTCCGGCGCGGCCGTCGATGCGCGGCGCGTCGAGCAGTACGGTCGTGTCCGCAGACATTCACGCGGGGCTGGATCGCATTGCGCGCGAGCGCAATTCATCACTGTTCATGGTCGTCCACGCCGCATTGGCCACGCTGCTGGCCCGGCTCTCCGGCGGCGCCGATATCGCGATCGGCACGCCGATCGCCGGTCGTGGTGCGGCCGCCCTGGACGATCTGGTCGGCATGTTCGTCAATACCCTGACGCTGCGCACCGATATCGACCGTGCCGCCACCTTCGCGTCCCTGGTCGAACAGGTCCGCGAGACCGATCTGTCCGCCTTCGCCAACGCCGATATCCCCTTCGAGCGGGTGGTCGAGGTGGTGGCACCCGCGCGCGGCGGCGCGCACAATCCGCCGTTCCAGGTGATGCTGTCGTTCCAGAACACCGAGCAGCCAGCGCTCGAACTGGCCGGACTGACGGTCTCCGCACTGGAGATCGGCGAGGTCGTCGCGAAATTCGACCTGCAGGTGATCGTCGAGCCGCGCCGCCGCGCCGATGGGGCGCCGGACGAGCTGGCTGTCGTATTCACCTATGCGACAGACCTTTTCGATGAGGCGACGATTCAGGGGCTGGTTCGGCGGTTCGAGCGGATGCTCGCCGCGGTCGCCGCCGATCCGCGCGCGATCATCGGTGATATCGACCTCCTCGACGACGGCGAACGCGAACGGGCATTGACCGCGCCGGTCCGATCCGTCGGGACGGACACGGCCGAGCAGGCACCTGTCACATTGCTGCCGCAGCTGTTGACCGAGGCCGTGGAGCGCAATCCGGACGGTGTCGCGGTCGTCTTCGCCGATGCCGTCGAGCGGCTGGCCGAAGTGGACTATGTCGACCTCGACGAGCGCTCGACCCGGCTGGCCCGGCTGCTGATCGCGCGCGGTATCGGCCCGGAGGATCTGGTCGCGGTCGGTATTCCGCGGTCACCGGAGTCGGTGCTCGCGGTCTGGGCGGTCGCCAAGACCGGAGCCGGATTCGTGCCGGTCGACCCCAACTATCCCGCCGAGCGGGTCCGGCATATGGTCACGGATTCGCGTGCGGTGCTCGGACTTACGGTCGCGGCGGTCGGCGCCGAGCTGCCCGACGAGGTGGCCTGGCTCGCCATCGATGCCGACGATATCGATGCGCGCCTCGACGACTACGGCGCCGAACCGATCACCGATGCGGATCGAGCGCGCCCGTTGCGCGCCGAACATCCGGCCTATGTCATCTACACCTCCGGATCGACCGGCAAGCCCAAGGGCGTGGTCGTCACACAGGCCGGGCTGTCGAGCTTCTGCGACGAACAGCGCGAGCGCTACCGGGTGACGCCCAGTTCGCGCACACTGCATTTCGCCTCGCCATCGTTCGACGCCTCGGTGTTGGAGCTGCTGCTGGCGATCGGCGGGGCCGCAACCATGGTGGTGGTATCGCCGAGCGTCTACGGCGGTGCGGAATTGGCCGCGCTGCTGCGCCGGGAGCGGGTGACGCACGCGTTCATCACCCCCGCGGCGCTGGCGTCGGTCGACCCGACCGGCCTGGACAAACTTCGCGTGGTGATCGCCGGTGGCGAGGCGTGTCCGCCGGAGTTGGTGCGGCGCTGGACCATTCCGATCGCCGGGCGGCGCACTCGCGAGTTCTACAACGGGTACGGGCCGACCGAGACCACGATCATGACCAATATCAGCGCGCCGCTGGTACCGGGGCAGACCGTCACCATCGGCGGGCCGATCCGCGCGATTACCGAGTACGTGCTGGATGAGCGTTTGTCTCCGGTGCCGGACCGCGCCGTCGGCGAGCTCTACATCACCGGGGCGCAGCTGGCCCGCGGATATCACGAGCGTCCCGCGCTGACCGCGGCCCGGTTCGTGGCGAATCCGTTCGATCTCGGCGGAGCCAGGCTGTACCGGACCGGCGATCTGGTTCGGCGGACGGTCGACGGTGCGCTGGAGTATCTGGGCCGCAATGATTTCCAGGTCAAGGTCCGCGGTTTCCGGATCGAACTCGGCGAGATCGATGCCGTGCTGGCGGCTCACGACACCGTCGATTTCGCGGTCACCATCGGTCACGAGATCGCCAGCGGTGCAACCATTCTCGTCTCCTACGTGCACGCCGCCAGCGGTGCGGTGGCCGATGCCGACGAACTCACCGCGTTCGCCGCGACAAGTCTGCCCGCACATATGGTGCCCACCACCGTCATGGTGCTCGAAGAGATCCCGCTGACCCCGGTCGGCAAACTCGACCGCGCCGCCTTGCCCGCGCCGGTGCTGCGGGCGCGGGAATATCGCGCGCCATCCGGACCGCTGGAGGAATTGGTCGCGGGCATCTTCACCGAATTGCTCCGTCCCGCAACACCGGTCGGCGCCGATGACGACTTCTTCGAACTGGGCGGCAGCTCGCTGACCGCCACCCGGCTGGTGGCGCGGTTGGGCGCCGCGATCGATACCCGAGTCCCGGTGCGGCTGCTGTTCGAGGCATCGACAGTGGCCGCCCTCGCGGCCCGACTGCACGAGAATTCGGCCGGGGGCGGCCGTCCCGCGCCGACCGCCGGTCCACGGCCGGAGCGGATCCCGTTGTCGCTGGCCCAGCAGGGCATGTGGTTCCTCAACCGCCTCGATACCGCCTCGGTGGCCTACAACGTGCCGATGGCGGTGCGTTTGACCGGCGCCCTCGATATCGCGGCACTGCAGGAGGCGGTCGGGGATCTGGTCACCCGCCACGAGATCCTGCGCACGGTGTACCCGTACACCGAGGCGGGCCCGGAGGACGCCAACCCGGTTCCGGTGCAGGTGATCCTGCCCGCAACGCAGGCGATACCGCGGGTGCGGATCGACGCCGTCGACCCCGCCGAGGTGGCGGACGCGGTTGCGGATCTGGCGAGGACGGTCTTCGACCTCACCACCGAGGTACCCATCCGGCTCGCCCTGTTCGATCTCGGCGACACGGCGCACCCGGATTCCTCCGACGCGCCGGATTCCTTGCCGGGGCGCGAGTACGTGCTGGCGATGGTGGTGCATCACATCGCCGCCGACGGCTCGTCACTCGGCCCGCTGGTCCGGGATCTGATGACCGCGTATGTGGCACGTTCCGCCGCGGTGGCACCGGCGTGGGCGCCGCTGGCGGTGCAGTACGCCGACTTCAGCATCTGGCAGCGCGAGGTGCTCGGCACCGAGGATGATCCGGATTCGGTGGCGGCCCAGCAGATCGCCCACTGGCGACAGGAGTTGGCTGGTCTGCCCGATCAGCTCGACCTGCCATCGGATCGGCCGCGTCCGCTGATCCGGTCCGTCGCCGGTGGCCAGGTGTCGGTCCGCATCGACGCCGAAACTCATAGTGCGCTGGCCGAATTGGCACGGGCCGAGGGTGCGACATTGTTCATGGTCGTGCACACGGCACTCGCGGTGCTGCTGGCGCGATTGTCGGCGACCGACGATATCGCCATCGGCTCGCCGATCGCCGGGCGTGGCGATGCGGTGCTCGACGACCTGATCGGCATGTTCATCAACACCGTGGTGTTCCGCACCCGATACGACGCGGGCGCGACCTTCACCGAACTGCTCGCGCGTCAGCGCGAAACCGATCTGCAGGCCTTCTCGAACGCGGATGTGCCGTTCGAACGGCTGGTCAATGTGCTGAATCCGGTGCGGTCGAGCACCAGGCACCCGCTGTATCAGGTGGCGCTGTCGTTCCAGAATATGGAATTGGTGGCACTGGAGTTGCCGGGACTCGCGATCACGACCTTGGATATCGGCAGCGAGGTATCGCAGTTCGATCTGCACTGGATGATCGGCGACACCTACGACGCCGCGGGCACACCGACCGGGATCGGCGGCGTGGTCACCTACGCCACCGATATGTTCGACCAGCCCACCGTGCAGGGTTTCGTGGACCGGTTCACCCGTCTGCTGTCGGTGATCGCGCGTGATCGGCGTGCCGTCCTCGGTGATATCGAAGTGATCGATACGGCCGAACGCGCACAGTTGCTGTCGGATGCGGTCGAGACCAAGCATCCGGTATCGGGCGATGTCCTGCTGAGCGGCTACCGCCACGCCGTCACCGCGGCGCCGGAGGCCGTTGCCATCGTGCACGACGCGACGGAGTGGACCTATCGGGAATTCGATGAGCGCGTCAACCGCCTGGCCCGGTATCTGATCGGGCAGGGCATCGGTCCCGAATCCGTAGTGGCGCTTGCGATGCCGCGTTCGCCGGAATTGGTGGTCGCGATGTACGCGGTGCTGAGCGCGGGCGGCGCGTATCTGCCGCTGGACCGTGACCATCCGGCCGACCGGATCGCATATGTGCTGCGCACGGCCGAGCCCGTGTGCGTGCTGACGATGACCGACCATCCGGTGCCGGTTTCCGGGCCGCCGGTCATCGATATCGATGCCCTCGAGCTGTCGGCATATTCGGCCGATCCGGTCACCGCCGGTGAACTGCGCGCGCCGCTGCACCCGGACCACCCGGCGTATGTGCTGTTCACCTCGGGGTCGACCGGTAGACCCAAGGGCGTGCTGGTGTCCCACCGCGCGATCACCAACCAGATCGAATGGATGGTGGCGGAGTACGCGTTCCGGCCCGACGACGTCTACCTGCAGAAGACCGCGACCACGTTCGATGTATCGCTGTGGGGTTTCTTCGTACCGCTGTGGGTGGGCGCGCGGCTGGTGCTCGCCGCGCCGGACGGCCAGCGCGATCCGGGGTATATCGCCGACCTGATCAGCACCCATCGGGTGACGGTCACCGATTTCGTTCCGTCCGTGCTGCAGGTATTTCTGGCCGCGGCCCGGACCGAGCAGTTGGCGTCGCTGCGCGAGGTATTCGTCATCGGTGAGGCACTGCCACCGGGCACCGTCGCCGATTTCGCCGCGCTGTCGGATGCCGGGCTGCACAACCTGTACGGCCCCACCGAGGCGGCGGTCTCGGTGACATATCGGCCCGCGTCCACCAGCGACCGGACGACGGTGCCGATCGGCGTGGCGCTGTGGAATACCCGCACCTACGTCCTGGATTCCCGGTTGCATCTGACGCCAGCCGGTGTGGTCGGCGAATTGTATTTGGCGGGAACCCAATTGGCGCGCGGCTACCTGCGGCGCGCGGATTTGACCGCGGACCGGTTCGTCGCCGATCCGTACGGGCCGCCGGGTGCCCGGATGTACCGGACCGGTGATCTGGTGCGCCGCCGCGCCGACGGCGTACTGGAGTACCTGGGCCGCACCGACTTCCAGGCGAAGATTCGCGGACACCGGATCGAGCTGGGGGAGATCGAGGCCGCGTTGCTGGCCGAGCCGTCCGTCGCCCAGGCCGTGGTCGTGGTCGCGGCATCGGATATCGGGGATCAGCTGGTCGCCTACGTGGTACCGGCGACCGAACTCGCGGCCGATGCCCTGCGCGAGGCGCTGGCACAGGTGCTGCCGTCCTATATGGTGCCCTCGGTGATCATGGGCCTGGAATCCTTCCCGATGAACGCCAGCGGGAAGCTCGATCGTGCCGCGCTGCCGCGGCCGGTCTTCCGAGCCCGCGAGTACCTCGCACCGGAGACCAGCACCGAGCGGGCCGTCGCCGCGGCATACGCCGAGGTGCTCGGTGTGGCCCGGATCGGTGCCGAGGACGATTTCTTCGAACTCGGCGGCACCTCGCTGCTGGCCTTCACACTGCAGCGCGCGCTGGCCGCCCGGCTCGGCATCGATGTGCCCATGGCGGCGCTGTTCACCACGCCGACGGTGCGCGGCCTGGCCGCCCGCATCGACAATCCGGACGAACCCCCGGCGGTGCTCACACCCGATGACGGCGCGACGATCGACACCGATATCGTGCTCGGACCGGAGATCAGTGCCGAGGGTGTCGCACCCATGCTCACGGCGGCCCCTCGGGACGTGCTGCTCACCGGTGCGACCGGATTCGTCGGCGCACATCTGTTGCGGGAGTTGCTGGCCAGCACGCCGGTACGCGTCTGGTGCCTGGTGCGCGGCGACGATGACGAGCGGGCATACAAGCGGATCCGCGACGCCTTGCAGAAGTACCGGATCTGGGATGACTCCTATCAGTCCCGAATTGTCGCTGTCGCAGGCGATCTGGCCGCGCCCCGCCTCGGGCTCGACCAGGCCGGTTACGCGCGGCTGGCCGAACGGATCGATGCGATCTACCACAACGGAGCTCGCGTCAACCATATCGAGCCCTATGCGCGACTGCGCGCGGCGAACGTCTCGGGTACCCGCGAGGTGCTCGGCCTGGCGACCACCGGCCGGATCAAGCCCGTGCATTTCGTCTCTACCGTCAATACCGTGATTCCGGCCGCCACCGCACCGGATTTCATCGGCCGGGAGAATGCGGAGCTGAGCCTCGGCGAGGTGTCCGAGAACGGATATGTGGCCAGCAAATGGGTTGCCGAGCAATTGGTTCGGCAGGCGGGCACACGCGGTGTGCCGGTGAGCATCTACCGTCCCGGCATCGTGTCCGGCGATCCGCGGCTGGGTGTGAACAGCGTCGACGACTCGTTCTGGAATATGATCCGGGCGGCCGCGATCCTCGGGCTCGCCCCCGACACCGGCGACGCCGCGATGTCGCTGGTACCGGTGAACTACGTGGTGTCGGCCATTGTGACGCTGGCCGACCGACCCGCGATCGGCACGGCGTACCACCTGGTGAACACGCGGCCGGTGGTAGTTCGCGACATCTTCGAAGCCATTCGCAGACATGGGATTCCGATCGCGATCGCCTCGATCGAGGAGATCGCGACGAAGCTGGCCGAACAAGCCGCGGCGCGTGATGCGGCGGGCGATGACTCCCTGGTGCGCGCCGCATTGGTCAGCGGTAACTACGGTGGGGTTTCGGCCCCGATCGACGACACCCATACCCGTACCGAACTCGCCAAACAGCACATCCACTGCCCGACCATCGATGCTGCCGCGCTCGACGCCTACGTCAGATCCTTCATCGACTCGGGCTTCTTCCCGGTTCCGAGCGATGACGGCCTACCGGAGGACCTCGTCGAATCCCGATGAGGCAGTGTGTGACGCAGCATCATTCATCTCAGTCCGAAAGGAAAAGCATGACCGCCGAAGCACAGTCCCGTCCCGCCGCCGCCTCGGGCACCTTCGCCCTCGGCGGTGACCTACCGGTCCAGCGCCTGGGCTACGGCGCCATGCAGATCACCGGCCCAGGCGTCTGGGGCGAGCCGAAGGATCCGGATGAGGCCGTACGCGTGCTGCGCCGCGCCGTCGAACTCGGCATTACCTTCATCGACACCGCTGATTCCTATGGTCCGTTCGTCAGCGAAACCCTCATCCGCCAGGCGCTGCATCCGTATCCCGACGATCTGGTGATCGCCACCAAAGCCGGGCTGACCCGGCCAGGTCCCGGCGACTGGCGTTCGGTTGGACGGCCCGAATATCTACGCCAACAGCTCGAACTGAGCCTGCGCCATCTCGGCGTCGACCACATCGATCTGTTTCAGCTGCACCGGATCGACCCGAAGGTGCCCCTCGCCGACCAAATCGGCGAGCTGGCATTGCTGCAGCAAGAGGGCAAGATCCGGCATATCGGCGTCTCCGAGGTATCCGTCGCAGGGCTGAAGCAGGCCCGCAAGATCGCCGAGATCGTCTCGGTACAGAATCAGTACAACCTCGTCAACCGGAGCGCGGAAGACGTACTCGAATACGCCGAGGCCAACAACATCGCCTTCATCCCGTGGTTCCCCATGGCCACCGGCGATCTCGCGCGCCCCGGCGGTCCACTGGACACTCTCGCGCGCCCCGACGCCAGCCCGTCCCAGCTCGCGCTGGCCTGGCTGTTGCGGCGCTCGCCGGTCATCCTGCCCATTCCGGGCACCTCGAGTGTGGCGCATCTGGAGGAGAACACCGCCGCCGCCACCATCACGCTCACCGATGACGAATACGCCGCACTGTCCGCGGTGAGCACTCCCGCACCGGGAGGCAGCGGTGGTTGGCGTTCCCTGCTGCCGAAAATGTCCCGCGGCTGAGGAACGAACGCCGGTCCCCAGTCGAACACGGCTGGGGACCACCAACGCCGACAGCCGATTTCAGTTCCGCTCAACGTGGTGGCAGAGTGCAGCAAATCGGATCGACGAGAGCAACATTCATGCATGAATCACAGCTGGTGGCCAATGACGCCGCCTACTACTATCTGGCCCGCTCGGGGCGGGTCACCGACTGGCCGATGTGGTGGGCGTTCGATAACGAGACCGGCGCGCCGCCGACCGCCGCGGAAATCGTCGCCCACTTCGACGAGCGGGCCGAATTGCTCGCACCGTTGCGCCGCAGCATCCGCGAGGTGCCGGGCGGGCTCGGGCATCCGTACTGGGTGGCAGACGACAGTCCGATCGCTGCGCACATCGTCACTCATGATGCGGCACAACTGGATTGGGCTCAGTGCCTGGACGAGATGGGACGCGTTCTGGCGCAACCGCTGGACGCACGGGTCAGCGCCTGGCAGCTGCACGTATTTCCGAATGTGGTCGGTATCGCCGCGCTGAGCGGCGCGGGCACCGTGGTGCTGATGCATATCAGTCATGCCCTGATGGCGGGTCCGGCCATGACCTCGTTGTCGGAGGCCTTGTTCGCCTCGGCACCGTTGCGGATCGATGGGCTCGGTCCTGCTACGACGCGTCCACACCTGGCGCTCACCGCCGTTGGTGGGGCGCTGCGCTGGCCGCTGCAGGTGCTGGGTTTCAACCTCCGCCTCCGGGGCGAAATGCGCCGGATCGCCCGCGAGGGCGATGACGGCGGGCCGAGTACACCACCGGTCAGCCCGACCGTGCTCAACCGGCGAATCGGTGCGGGACGCGCCATGCGCACCATCCCCTTGGACCTGCAGGACGTGCGGGTTCCGGGGATTACCGTGACGGCCATGGGGTTGACCGCGATCTCGCGTGCCGTGCAGCGCTATCTCGAAAAGCGCGATGGCACATGCCCCGACGATCTCGCCGCATTGGTGACCATCGCGGTGCCCGACGCCGAGGTCATGGGTGTCAATCGCGTGGGTGCCGACGCGGTCGCCCTGGCCGCGGGTGAGCCCGACCTCGCCGATCGCGCGCGAGCCGTCGAGGCCACCTTGCGCGAGCGCCGCCGCTCGCCATCGAGCCGCCGGGAACTGGGCCGACTCGCACTGGTCGACCGGCTGCCGAGCCGTGTCTACCGGGCCAGGTTCGGTACGCTGCCGCCCGCGGATCCGAACGCGCCCGCGCTCGCACATACGATCCTGACCAGCATCAGGTGCGAGCCGACCGCCGAATGGTCATTGCTGGGCAAGCCGTTTCGCTTCGCGGGCATGCTGCCGCCGGTGTACCCGGACATCGGTCTGGCGCATTCGTTCGTCGGCGTTGGCGATAGCTTCACCGTATCCGTGGCCTGCGATCCGGGGATAGTCCCCGACCTCGACGCCTACCGCGACATCCTTTTGGAATCGCTCCGCGACGTCGCCGCTGCTCTCGGCGAGTCGGAGTAACCGAGGCAGTTCAGTTCTTCGAAGCGAGTCAATTGGTGGTTGCGGATGCGGTTTTGATCAATGACTCGGCTCGACGAACCGAACTGCCAGTAGCGGGGCCGAGTTCGACGCCGAGGCCCCTACCAGCTCACCGGTAGGGCTTTCGGGCCGCGAACCAGTAGACCGGACTTCCATGGCACCTCTTCGATCGGTACCGCCAGGCGCAGGGTCGGGAACCGCCGCAGCAGCGAGTCGAGCGCAACTTGCAGCTCGACCCTGGCCAGTTGGGCACCGAGACAGTGGTGCGCGCCGTGCCCGAAGGCCATGTGCGGGTTGCGTTCTCGGGTGAGGTCCAATTGCTCGGGATCGTCGAAGACGGCCGCATCCCGGTTGGCGGCCTGGGTATTGACGAATACCGACTCCCCGGCCCGGATAGTGACGCCGCCCAGTTCGAGGTCCTGGGTGGCGATTCTGGGAAATGAACCGCCCGAACCCAATGGGACGTGGCGCAGCAGTTCCTCCACCGCGCTCGGGACGAGTTCCGGTCTGCCGCACAGCAATTCCCAGTGCCCGGGCTCGGTGAGCAGCACATAGGTGAAGTTGGCGATCTGGTTGGCCGTGGTCTCGTGGCCCGCGATGAGCAGGCTGATACCCAGGTTGACCAGCTCCGCCTCGTTCAGCCGGTCCTCATCATCGCGCGCGGCGACCAATGCGCCGAGCAGATCGTCGGTGGGCTGCTCCCGGCGCTGTGTCACCAATTCGGCCAGGTATGCCTCCAGGCCCGCCCGTGCGGTGCCGATCTGCTCACGGGTGTGCGCCGTGGTGGACATCACCGTATCGGAGAAGTCACGGAAGCGGTGCTGGTCTTGCGCTGGGACACCGAGCATTTCGCAGATCACGGTGACCGGCAGCGGCAATGCGAGCATTTGCACCAGATCGGCGGGTGGGCCGGAGCGCTCGATTTCGTCGAGCCGCTGGTCGACGATCTGCTGGGCGCGCGGACGCAATGCCTGGACCCGGCGGCCGGTGAAGGCCTTGACCACGAGTCTGCGCAGCCGGGTGTGCTCCGGCGGATCCATGCTGAGTAGTGAGTTGCGGCGCGCGGGCTCGGGCGTTGCGCGCGGAATGTCCTCGCGGTCGACCGCCGCGGCGCGGCTGAACCTCGGGTCGGCGAGTACCAGTTTCACGTCCTCGTAGCGGGTCACCAACCAGCCATCGCCGCCGTAGGGCAGCCGGATGCGGCTGATCGGCTCCTCTCGGCGCAGCCGAGCGAAGAGCGGATCCATTTCGAGGCGGACCGGGGTGCCGAAGGGGAAGCGGCGTACCTCGTTGTCGACTGGCATGTGCGATCTCCCTTCCGCGACGCAGACGGTGGGCGCCCGAGTCATGTAAGCAAGTGCTTACAATCGATGTTAGGAAGGCGGCATCGGCCCGTCAACGGTTGAATCTCGTTACAGCGGTGGGAAATTCACATCTACACGCTCCAGTAGCACCCGCGCGGCGCGCAGCACATGTTGGGCAACCGCCGCCGGATCGGCGCTGGCCAGTGGTTCTCGGCGATGTACGGAGCGGACCAGCCCGATGCCGAGCAACCAGGCGAGCAGCAGATCGGCGCGCAACTCGGCATCTGGGCCGTCGGTGAGCGCGGAGAGCGCGCGGGCGTATTCGTCGCCCAACTCGCGGCGGATCGCCGCCGCTCCTTCATCGTGTCCGCTGGAGCGCAGCGCCGCCTGCAGCCAATGTCCCTGTGCCGCCGAGCCGCTCGGCTCGAGCGCACGTGACAGCAAGCGGCCGAGCAGACCATCGACCGGCCCGTCCTCCAGTACGCGTCGTCCCCGATCGGCGATCGCCGCCCGGAACAGTTCATCCTTACTGCCGAAGTATCGGAACAGCAGCGCCTGATTCACCCCGGCGTGCGTGGCGATTTCACGCACCGTTGTGCGCTCGTAGCCGCGTTCGGCGAACAACTGTTGCGCCGCGGTCAGAATCGCGGTTCGTGTCGTGGCCGAATCCCTTTTGCGGCCGACGTTCTCACCAGACATGTGCCCTCCGGTTGATCCCAGACAGAGCAGCGTAAGTCCCGCGATGAGCGGGACCAAGTGCGGCTCGGTCGACCGTGTCGAGGTATTCGTCCCGTTCCCAAAAATGGGAACGAGGATTGTGGGCATGCTCGAGGTGCGGCGGTAATGTTGGGCACCTGGCGCCGCTAAGAATTGGACCTCGACGGTGGTGCTGGAGCTGTCACGATGCGGAAGGCGTTGGTCGCGCGGACTTCGGGTTCCATTGCTCACCTCTTGTTCCCCCTTGCCGGGAGGTGCCGGGGATAACTGCTGCGATCGGCGATGGGTGCCGTTTCGTGACCCCACTCCCGTTGTGGATTATCGAATTCCGCAACGGGAGTGGGATATCCATCGCGCCATCGGAAGGACAATTGATGGATGCCCTCGATCGGCCGTTTCTTGTTTCCGCCGATGCGGATCCGATCTTGTCATTCGGTCAGCTCGAGGCGTGGGCCGAATCCGTTGCGTGGTGTTTGAAGAGAAATGGCGTCGGTTCCGGTGACGTGGTGGTCACCGAACTACCGAATTCACCGGCCTTCGCGGCGGTAATGTCGGCGGTCTGGAATATCGGTGCGGTATTCGCGCCGGTGGATCCGCAGCTGAGTGCGCAAGAGAAGCGCCAGATCTTGGCGCTGGCCCGGCCCAGCGTGGTGATCGCGTCGGCCCCGGGGCCGATCGAGTCGCCGACGCTATTGTGGCGCAACCCGTTCGAGCCACCGGCGCACATCGAATGGATCCCGTCGCAGGTGGCGCGCAGACATCAATGGGCGCCGACGGTGCCCGACCCGCCGGTGCACGAAGGCGACCGGCTGATCCTGTTCACCTCCGGCTCCACCGGAGCACCAAAGGCGGTGGCGCTCTCCGAGGCCAATATCGCGGCCGGAATATCCGCTGTCGCAGATCATTTCGCCCTCACACCGGAGGACCGCACCATCGCGCTACTGCCGTGGGCGCAAGGCCACGGTCTGTTCGCGAACCTGATGGCGACCCTGCGCAACCGGTGCACGGTGGTGCTGCCGTCCGCGAGCGAGATGCGCCAGTCGCACCGGTTGCTGGATTCGGCGACGCCCACCTGGCTCACCGTGATGCCAGCACAGCTGGCCGGTCTCACCGCCGGGCTGGTGGCCTCGCGCAAGCGGGCGCGCGGTATGCGTTTCCTGCGCACCGCCTCGGCACCGCTCTCGCGCCTTGCGGCCGAGCGCGCGGAACGCTTGCTCGGCTGCCCGGTTGTCGAGGCCTTGGACCTCGCCGAGACCAGTCACCAGGCGGCGGCCGATCCACCGTCGTGGGAGCGGGTCCCCGGCACCGTCGGCACACCGACCGGTGTCGAATTCCGCCTGGCCGGTGCCGAATTGGCAGGCGGGCACGAGCTGGAGGTCCGTGGTACGGCACTGTTCAGCAGATATGTCGGCAATCCGGCGGCCACCGCGGCGGCCTTCACCGCGGACGGCTGGTTGCGCACCCGCGATGTGGCCCGTCGGGAACGCGACGGACGCTTGCGAATCCTGGGGCGGCTCAGCGAAATCGCGCACCGCGGCGACCATACGGTCGCACCGGTCGATGTGGAGTCCGCGCTCGACGAACATCCCGATGTCGTCTCCTCGCTCGCCACGCGCGTACCCCATTCCCGCCTGGGCGATGACATCGCCGCAGTCGTCCACCTGCGCAAGGGTGCGCAGACCACCAAACGAGACATTGTCCGGCACTGCCACGCACACCTGGCCGACCACCAGATTCCCGGCCAGATCCGCTTGGTCACTCAGTTGCCGAAATTGCCGAATGGAAAGCCGAGCCGTCGCATGGCGGCACAGTTGTTCGAGGTCGGCTGAATGGTCATTGCAATCTTCTGAGGATCGGTCGATCCGGCACTGAACAAGGCCACGTCGGCGTCGCCGAGGCTTGTGCCTCGGTCAACTGATCGGTCGCTGGCGACGGCGGCGCCCATGGGCGTATGGCTGCAGGTTGTGGCGGCGGATCTGGCGGAGTCGATGGTCTGTTCGCGGGTGTGGTAGTAGTTGCGGACAGCAGTCTGCTTCGACTGCCCGCCGCATGTTTGCCAGCTGTGCTCGTTGTCGGATTCCGGCGCGGGAGCCCAGTGGTGATGCGTTCAACGTGTTGAGCGCCGCGAGTCCGGTTATGAGCAGTTGGGCCATTGGTCGGTGGACACCCGGGTAAAGACATGGCTTTCTGGGTGGTGAAGCTGCGTGGCCTCGAGGACCAGCGGAGTCGGCTAACTTGGCAGATAACCGCATGTGCACGCAAGCGGTGCGAGGCTGCGGAGGAGGTTCGGTGGATACGAACGCGGAGATGACGACGGGTTTAACGAGCTTCGACGAGCTGGCCGTGGAGATACGTCGCAGGATGGATTCGCTGTCCGCCGCGCACAAGAAGCTGGCTCAGCGGGTGCTGTCGGATCCCGAAGCGGTGGCTTTTATGACTGTCTCCGAGCTCGCGGGCGCGGTCGATGTCAATGAGGCGACGGTCGTGCGGTTTGCTAATGGTCTGGGTCTGAAGGGGTATCCGGGGCTGACGCGACTGTGTCGCGAACGGTTGCAGGAGCAGGCGCAACTGTTGCGCCGCTTCGACAATCTCGAGCACCTCGTGGCCGAAGGTGTCGGGATGCGCGAACAGACCGTGGCGCTGGATCAAGCGAATATCGCCCGCACGTTCGCGCGCATCGACGAGGCGATGTGGGATTCGGCCGTCGATCGGCTGGCCCACGCTCCCCGAGTGCACGTGATAGGTCTGCGCAAGTGCCATGCCCCCGCGTATCTGCTGACCTACCTGCTGCGGATGCTGCGCGAGGATGTGTCGGCGATAGATGCCGCTGCGGGAACGCTGACCGATGAACTGCGCCGGGTGCGTGCGGGCGATTGTTTCGTGGCGATGTCGATCCATCGATACAGCCTCGACACCGTGCGTGCGGCGCAGTGGGCTCGACAGCGCGATGCCCATGTCATCGCATTGACCGATACCGCCCTATCGCCGCTGGCGGTGTCGGCGCACGATACGTTTTACATCGATGCCTCCAGCGCCAGCATCCTGCGATCGATGACCGCCTTCGTCTCCCTCGTCCAGGCAATGACGGGTGATGTCGCACGAATCCTGGGGCATGAAGTGCGCCCGACACTGCTCGAGGAGGAAAAGCTGCTGGATGAGTTCGGCATCTATGCCACCGATTGACATCGGCGCGGTCAGCTATCCGCCGTGGCCAGCTGCGCCACACCGGCCCGGCGCTGATGAATCAGGCCGGCCGTGACCGCGGTCGCGGTGACCAGGAGGGTCAGCGCGAGCGGCGTACGGGTACCGGAGTTCAGGGCCATTCCACCGACGATGGCCAGCAGGACGACGCCGACTGCGTACGACAGGTATGTGCCGCCCCACATCTTCACCGGCAGTGCGGTGATCTGCGCCGCGGTCTTACTGCGACGCCCCGCGATCTGGGTGGCGCAGATGCACAGGTAGACAACGACCGCGACCGCACCCGAGGAACTGAGCAGGAAGGTGAAAACCGCTCCGGTGGGCAGGAAGTAGTTCGCCACGACCGCCAGGAATCCGGCGCTGGAGGCGGCGAGAACACCGGCGACAGGCACCCCGGATCGGGCGGTCCTGCCCAGTACGCGAGGGCCTTCACCGCGGCGCGAGAGCGAGAACAGCATCCGCGATGACGAGTAGAGACCGGAGTTCAGGCACGACAACACCGCCGTGAGTACGACCAGATTCATGGTGGTCCGCGCGCCGGGAACGCCGAGCAGGTCCAGCACCGCGGTGTACGGGCTCTCCGTGACTTGCGTTGCGTTCCATGGCAATAGCGTGACGACAACAAATATCGAGCCGACGTAGAAGATCAGGATGCGTCCGGCGACGCTGCGCATGCTCGCGCGCACCGCGCTGACCGGATCCTGTGCCTCACCCGCGGCGATCGTTACCAGCTCGGTGCCGAAGTAGGAGAAGAACACCGTCAACGACGCCACGAGCAAAGGCGTCAAGCCATTCGGGAACAGACCACCGTGCCCGAGGAGGTTGGTCGTTCCCGGCGCCTGGTGGTGTGGAAGCAGGCCGCAGATGGCCGCGACGCCGATTCCGATGAACGCGACGATCGCGATGACCTTGATCATGGCGAACCAGAACTCGAAACGCGCGAAAGAAGTTACCGCCGCAAGGTTTACGCCGGTCAAGGCGCTCATGAAGATCAGGGAATATAGCCAGGTCGGCACCGACGGCAGGAGCTGATTGGCGACCGCCGCGCCGGCAATGGCCTCGAAAGCGACTGTGACACACCAGTGATAGGCGTAGACCCAGCCCACTGACAGTCCGGCCCACGTGCCGAGTTCACGGGAGGCGTAGCTCGAGAACGATCCCGTTTCGGGGCTGGCTGTCGCCAGCTCCGCGAGCATGCGCATTACCAAGATGATCACCAGGCCGGTGAGTAGGTAGACGATGACAATGCCCGGGCCTGCCGCGGAGATCGCTTTGCCGCTGCCGACGAACAACCCGGCGCCGATCACTCCGCCGATGCCGATCATCGTCAGCTGCCGAGTGTTGATGCTGTGCTTCAGATTTCCCGAGGTAGGCACGATGCCTTCTTCCATGAACCGTGGGCCGTCGCCCGATAGCTAGTAGTGACATAAAACACGCCGAACCGACGATGGCGCAATATGGATTGCAAAATATGTCGAATCTGCAAAATGTATGGCATAGTGCAGATGTCGACCCGCCGAAGAAGAAGTGAGGCCCATGTCCACCGTGCTGGTGAGCAGATCCGGTTCCATCGCAACGCTCGTTCTCAACCGCCCCGAACGGCTCAACGCCGTCAGTGCAGAGCTGTACCGGACGCTGGTCGACGAACTGAATGCCGCCGACTTCGATCCGGGTATCCGATGTGTCGTCCTCACCGGTGCCGGACGGGCGTTCTGTGTGGGTGCCGACCTCAAAGCGCACAAGTCCGGCACCATGACTCCTGCGGAACAGGCGCGCTACATCGAGCTGGGCCAGCGCGCCTGCGAGCAGATCCAGACGATGGCCACCCCGGTGGTGGCGGCGGTCAACGGATATGCACTCGGTGCCGGCGCGGAGCTGGCCGTCAGCGCGGACTTCCTGGTCATGGCCGAGGACGCGCAGATGGGGTTTCCCGAGGTGAGCATCGGCACCTTCGTCGGTGGTGGCGTCACCAACCGGCTTCCGCGTCTGGTCGGTCTGCGTAGGGCCACGGACATGCTGATCCTCGGAGAGCGATTCACCGGTCGGCAAGCACTCGATTGGGGGCTGGCCCACTCCGTGGTGCCTGGGGACCTCCTGCTCGGATCGGCCCAAACGCTCGCCGAAACCCTGGCGGCGAAGGCGCCACTCGCGCTGGCCCGGATGAAGACGGCGCTGCACCGCGATGACCCTCTCGACGTCGCGCTGGCCACCGAACCGCGCGACCTTCTCGCATTGATGGCCACCCGGGATTGGGCCGAGGGCGTCGCCGCATTCGCCGAACGCCGCACCCCCGTCTTCGAGGGAAAGTAGAGATGACCAGCATCGACGACCGCACGCCCAGCCTCGGGGCGCCCGCACGCACGGCGCTGGAGCGGCTGTTCGACCCGCATTCCATTGCCATCGTCGGCGCGTCCGTCAACCCGGCCAAGCGCGGCTTCCAGGCCATCCGCGCCCTGCAGCAGTCCGGCTACGCCCATCTCATCTACCCGGTCCACCCGACAGCACCGAAGATCCTCGGTCTCGAGGTGTACTCCTCGATCGATCGGCTCCCGTACGGCATCGATGTCGCGCTGATCGCGTTACCCGCCGCGGCGGTCCCTGACACGCTGCGCCAGTGCGCCGCCGCTGGTTTCGCCGGAGCTGTCGTGCTCGCCAACGGTTTCGGAGAGATCGGGGGAACCGGCGCCGAACGCGCCGCCACGCTCGCAGCGGTGATCGCCGAGACCGGCATTCGGGTCATCGGGCCGAACACCTCGGGTCTGCTCAACGTCACCTCGGGCGCGAATCTCATTGGCCTCGAGGATGTTCCGTGTGGCCCGATCAGTGTGATCACGCAGAGCGGGAATATGCTGCTGTCGCTGGTCAACGATGATCGGGCGATCAAAGGCCCCGGTTTCCACGTCTGCGTGGGATTGGGTAACCAGGCCGATATCCGGTACGACGAATGTCTCACCGAATTCGTCCGCGATCCGGGTACGGGCGTCGTGGCCATTCATTCCGAGGGATTCGTCGACGGAAGGTCGTTGCTGGTCGCCGCCGCTCGTGCGGTGGCGGATAAACCGGTTGTCGTGCTGCGCGGTGGGCGTTCGGAGGTAGGGCGCCGCGCCGCGCGGTCGCACACCGGCTCGATCGCCGGATCGGACGCCGTGGCGACGGCCGTGCTGCGGCAGGCCGGGGTGGAGCTCGTCGAGCGCTCCGACGAGCTCGCGGTTGTCGCGGGCGCCCTTGCCAATTGCGCCCCGATCGCCCCGGGGCGCAAGGTCGCGATCCTCAGCGACGGTGGGGGGCACGCCACGCTTGCCGCCGACGCTCTCGTCGCCCGCGGCATCGAACTGGCCCGGCTCGGCGAGCGGACCCAGAAGCGGCTGCGGCACCTACTCGGCGCTACCGCGGCCGTTGCTGGTCCGGTCGACGTGGCCGGCGCCACTGACACCGACCCATTGGTGTTCGCCGAGGCCGTCGATATCCTCATGCGCGATCCCGAGGTCGGTCTGGTGTTGATCATCGGCCTCTATGGCGGCTACCACCTGCGGTTCGACCCAGTGCTGCGCTCGATCGAGGATGCCGCCGCCGGATTGTTGCTCACACTCATCGCCGAACACAGTGTCCCGCTGGTGGTTCAGAGTTGCTACGCCGGTCTCGACATCGCCAACCACGACCGCCTGCGGGCCGGTGGTATACCGGTGATCAGCTCCATCGATCACGCCGTGCGGGTCGTGGCGGCCCTGGAGCGGCGTGGTCGCCTGATGGCGACTGCCCCCCAACGCTCCGCGCTCGTACTTCCGCCGCCGGCCCCCGCCATCTCCGGATCGGGACTCCTCGATGAACCCACCGCACGGCGGGTGGTCGCCGCCGCCGGAATCGACCTCGGCGCATGGACTTTTGCACGCACCGTCGACGATGCGGCTGCAGCCGTCGCTGACTATCAGCAATCGTGCGCGCTGAAAGTTGTTTCCCCGCAGGTCATCCACAAGTCCGAGGTGGGCGGGGTCCAGGTCGGTGTAATGGCCGCCGAGGCGGCCCAGCACGCACAGGCGATCATCGACTCTGTCCATGCGCATGTGCCCGACGCCCGCATCGATGGGATGATCGTTGCTCCCATGGCCGATGCTGGAGTCGAGCTGCTGGTCGGCGCAACCCACGATCCGATTTTCGGGCCGGTGGTGGCCTTCGGTAGTGGTGGGGTGATGGTCGAGGCATTGCAAGACGTCACATTTCGCGCCGCGCCCTTCACCGTGTTCGAGGCGCTCGAAATGGTCGACGAGACGATCGCTGCCCGCATGCTCGACGGCTACCGTCATCTCCCGGCGGTCGACCGGCAGCAGCTGGCGCGATTTCTGGTCCGCGTCGGCGATTTCGTAGCCGCGCATCCGGAGATATCCGAACTCGATTTCAATCCGGTGATCGCGTCCGGTTCCGGCTTAGTTCCGGTCGATATTCGAATTGTATTGCGCGAGAACACCAGAGATGACAATGGCTGACCGCTCCGCATCGACCGTGTCGGTCATGCCGTCGTCTGGGTGGGTGCGCCGGACCCGGGTCGACCCGCAACCAACAGGCTCCGGAGGCTGTGCGTTCAAGAGTTCGCCACTGCTTCTCTGGTGGGAGACCGATCGATCTCCGGCCGGTTGGTGCTGCGGCGGATAGATTTTCGAGTGTTAGCCGCCACCTGACCCGCTGGCCCGCTATTCGAAGATCATGCTGTGCTCGAACGCGGCTCGCCCCGTGCGCTCGCCGCGAGCGGACTCGATGGCCCAACGACATCTGCGGATTCGGTGTACCGGCTCCGATGGCCGTGTCGGATCGTAGTTTCCGCCTCGCGCTTTCCTGCCTGACCATCGAATACTGAGTGGCATAAGGCTATTCAGCTCGGCGGCGCTGGTCGGCATTGTCGGGTGCGCAAAGAGTTGGGCTGCTCGCACAAGGTGGTGGCGAGTCCGGCTTCGCACCGGCAGCGCGGATGTTACTCGTGGTGTTCTGATCCGATTCGAATGGCCGGTCGCCGCGACGGCGGGTGGGTCCTGCATCATTCGGCTCGAGATTCTCGGCTGGCACTTGGGGGGTTCGTTTGGTCTTCGACCATGGTGTTACCAGCGGACTCCGTTCGACCGAGCGCGCGGTTGATGGCCGAGAAGTGCTGGACGGCAGCGATTTCGAGGGAGTCGCGCGTGGTGCGGGTGCAGGTTCGGGGCGCGCCCACGGGGTAGTCGATGTCGAAGGATTCCGCTGTCCAGAAGGCTGCCGCGCAAATGGTCCAGCTCGGCCATCGGATGCGATCAGTTCGGTCGCCGACTCATGTTCGCGACGATCGGCGCCGTCGCCGAAGTGAGAACGCCCGTCGGTCCCGGCGGGCGCGGTAGCGGTGATCCGGTCTGCCCGACCGTCGGGTCGGGCAGACGCGTATTCGGACGAGGTTTCGGTGGTTCCGTGCGGTGGTGTGCCATCGAGGCGAGCATGCCCGTGCTCGACCCGGCCCGAATACGAGTTCGCCGTGGATCCGGCTGCCGAAGGGGTCCCCGTATCGGCGGCCATCGGGCTCGTCGAATTCGCATGACCGCCGTGCGAGACCGGCGAACCGTCCACGGGCGCATATGATTCCCGCTGCGTGCTGTCAGGATATCGACGCTCGGGCATGTCCGCGGCGCTGGGGCTGCCGCGGTCGGCAGTAGGAAGATGTGCCGGCGAATGTCCGGCGTCGGGCGCCGGCAGCTCCATCGACCAGGGTCCGGCGATACCGCGCGGCAACTCCAGCGGACCGTTAGGAGCGGACGATATGCCGGGATCGGTGCCGACTCGTGACAGGTTGGTCGGCGCCGCCGAAGTGCTCGGATCGTCGATGCCGTCCGGCCCGCGGGTGGTGAAATCTAGCCTCGCCACCTCGTCGGCGAAGTCGGCGGCGTGCCGCATGATCTCATCGGCATGGGCGGCAAGGACTTTGGCGTAGCGCATGACCTCGTCGGGCTCGACATGTAGTGGCAGCGCAGACGAACTGCTGGGCGGCGGGACTCCCAAAAGATGGCTCGCCGCGTCATAGGCGATGCCATTGATCATTCTGTCGACGGTGTGTTCGAGCGGTTCTATGGCCTTGCCGATCACCTCGGCGACGAGGTAGCCCAACAGATTTTGTTCCATTTGATCGCATATCCGCCGCGCCGCCGCCGCGAGGGTGGGCCCGGCGGCAGGCCCTGCGGGTGTGGCGATGACCGCGGCGTAGCTCACCGCCAGTGCGGCAAGCTCGGTCAGCACCGTGACTTTGACCATGGTGATCACGTCCGCCGCGATATCCAATGCCGTCGCCACGACCTTGCACGCCACGTCGAGGTCCGCCATTTGCGTCGCACTCATCCGCCCCCAGGTCGCGAGCAGTTGTTCGTATGAATATCCGGAATAGACCGAGCCCATATCGTTGATAACGCCGGTTGCGGATTCATGCGTGTCCCGGACTTTCGCGGCCAAGTTCTGCACCTGCCGCCCGAGCGTACGCACATCGTCTTCATTGACATCCGGGTACTGAACACCACAGAAATTGAGGAAGAGCGCGACTTCGTGCGGTATTTCTATCGCCACGTCCGGAGCTCCATTGCTCGAGCCTGTACTGCATAGGAAATGCCGTCAGCGTCGCCGATCAGGTGGGGATGGGCCCACACCGTAGCTGACTGTTCGGAGGGGGCAGTGTGTGCCGCCACTGTGCGTTCCGCGGCCGTCGACAGCCCGGCGAGCATGTGTGTCACCAGGATGGTGACGAGGTCGCTGGGGGTAGGCAAAGGCGATGTCCGGCCCCGCTGCGGGATCTCCTTGCCGCCGCCGACTAACAACCGGACGCCGATGGCTTTGCCGATACCGATCATCGTCAGCTGGCGAGTGCTGATGCTGTGCTGCAGATCGTCCGAGGTTGGCACGATGCCTTCTTCCGTGGGCGGTCACCCGACGGCGGGTAGTGATACGAACATGGCTCACACGATGAATGAAATAGAGTTTGCAAGCATAGTATATATTGCAAAAATTATGGCATAGTGAACCTGTCGAGCTGCCGAGTCGGGCAGCCCGGCGCCACGGATCGCGGGTCGTGCGGGTCGGCCGATCTGCTTGTCCCGCAACGCGTCTGGCAGCGATCAGGAGGAAGTGAGGCCTATGTCCACCGTGCTGTTGAGCAGATTCGGTTCCGTCCTGGGGATGACGAAGCGACTACTGTGCGAGGGCCGACAGCAGAGCCTGGACAGCCACCTCGGGATATCTGCGGCGATGCAGGCGGCCGCTCACCGTACCGAAGATCACCGCGAAGCCGGTCACGGTGATGCTGGAGCGCAGGCCACCCGCCTGCACTGGCCGACGAGTAGACGGCGATCGATCGGCCAGGTGCCGTGAGCACGCCGATCGCGCGTCTGCTGACGCGGGTTACCCGCGATATCGCGGCGACGTTCCAGCGCGGTGGTAAGGCGGTGGCCGAAAGAATCAGTCGCACAGCGAAATACACGTCGGAGTCCGCGGAGACATTGCGTGCGGCGGATGGGAAGTTCGGTTCGATGGGGCCAATGGACTTCGGGCCGGATCGCAGCGTCGAGCAGTATGCAGGCCTGTCGGCGGCGGGTACCGGTCAACGGCCGCCACGCATCATGTACCACTACACGTCCGCCCATGGCTTGGAAAACATTCTCCGCAGCGGCAAACTTCGGCCGTCATGGGGACCCGGCGCCCGCCGCGGTCAATTCCTGACCACCATCGCGCCGGGAACTATGCCCGACATCGAATTGGCGGACCGCATCGGCCTTTCCCCGCATCTGTCGCATTACGTCGCGCTCGACGTGAACCGGTTGCGGTGGAAGAAGCCCCTCCAACTCGAGAACGGGAACTATCTGATTCGCCACCGACGAGCACTGCGAATCGGCCGGCTAGTCGTAGGCTCCGGCGAGAACCCCGTTGTTCCCATGTGAGCTGCTTCGGTCATCGAATTGATGCAAAATATATCGCCGCTGCGCACGTGTGGTACCGGACCGGGTTCCTGGCTCACTGCGGCAGAGGGGGCTTGCGCCCGACCCAAGCCGAGAATTGTCGTTGGCGAATCATTTGCGGTCGTAGCCGATCTCGGCGAGCGCTAGAACGTTGGAATGGCCTTGGACGGTGTGAGGGTGCTGCTGCCTGTCCAGTATTCGGGTAGCGCCATCCTCTGTAGGATTTCGGAGGCTCCGGCGAAGTTCTCGGCCTCGGCGGCGGCCAGGTATTCCCGACTGAGATGGACATTGATGAATCTGTTCATCAACGCGGCGCGGTCCCTGGTTACGGTGCCGGTCAGGCCGGGCAACGCGGTCCCGGTGCCCGATACGACATCCCGAATGGCATGGATCACCGGTTCGTTGGGGTTGTTGAAGTAGTTACGCAGGAAATGCTGCTCCGGTGCGGTGAAGCTGCTGAACTGCAGGTCGGGATCGGCGAAGCGACGTTCCGCGAGCCGGTGCGCGGTCCGCTTGAACAGCGCGACATTGGCCGGCGTCGCGCCCAGCTTGAGTACGCCGAGCGAGGCGATGGCCTGTCCGACATGCTTGTCGCCGTCCCACATATTCGGCCCCCAACTCGTGCGGTAGTTGTAGGCCTTGATGGCGTTGGTCCGCATTTCCTTATCGGTGAATCCGGCACTGAACAAAGCCGCTTCGGCATCGCCGAGGCCGGCACCGCGGTCGATCAACCGATCGATCGCGACCGCGGCGCCCATCGGTGTATGGCCATACGTCGCCGCGGCGGACCTGGCCGAGTCGATGATCTGTTCGCGCGTGCGGTAGTAGTTGCGGATCCAGCCGAACCGGTCCGCCTCGACCGCCATCTTCATATTCGCCAGCTCCGCTCGCTGTCGCATCCCGGAGCGGGAACTCAACGGAGATCGTCTGCGGCCCATGAGATATTCGGTCACCGGTGATGCGTTCATCGTGTTGAGTGCCGCGAGTCCGGTGATCAGCCGCTGGGTTCCGGACATGCCACCCGCTGCGGCCATGGCTGCGCCGCCGCCACTGGGTTGGGCGGCACGTCCGGTCGCGAGTACACCACTGATCTGACCTGCTATCCGGCCGGGTGCGGCGGCCAACCTTCGGCTCATCCGACGCAGCAAGACGATTCCGACGAGCATGAACGATCCACCGATGAAGATCACCGCGATGCCGTGGCCCTGCGCCTGTTTGAACACATCGCCGAGAACGAGGGCGTAGATGCCGAGATAGAGGGTAAAGGCGACCATCTTTCCGGCCGATACAAAGGCATCAACGAGATTGCGCAGCAAGAAGGTCTGGCTCGGTCCATAGATGTATCCGCCCGCGGCGAAGCCGAAGATGGCCATGAACGCGTGATAGACCGCTTCCGCCGCGGCCACCACGATCTTCCCGGACAGATATACGCCGAACATCAGCAGCACGGCGGCGAAAACCAGCAATAGCAGGCCGGTGCAGATCTGGCCCGCGTTGGGATTCTGGCTCTTGGTGTACGCCGCGACATCACCACAACGTTTCAGTCCGCTGGTGACCTTGTCGTCGCTGCCGGCCAATACACCCTCCGACCACGCTGCCCGGCACGCTGGTGAGTCGTCCACGACATGGCCGAAGTTCCACACCTGCAGTGGATAGCGCACGAAGTTGTCGGCGAGTGTGCCCTCGATCGAATCGACGATCACATGTGGGCTCGGGGTCGATTGGCCGTTGAGACCCGCGGCTACCGCCACACCAACATCGCGTCCCTGCGCGAGCAGCCCATCCGAGGACAGGACATCGGCCATCGGATGCGCCAGGTAGGGCACGCTGAACAATGCGACACCGATCATCGTCACGACCTGAAGCGTCGCCTTGGCGAAATATCCGCGGACGATGAACCAGCCCACGGGTACTCCACCGACGGTCACCGCGAGCACCAGGATGACGGGCGTGCCGACTTGTCCGGCGAGCGTATCGGCGACCCGGCTCAGCGGCTCCGCGACCAGGTCGAGCCAGCGAAAGCTGACCGCGTAGTCGATTACCCAGATACTGGTGACCTCGGTGCCCATGAACCCCGCGAACTCCAGATCGAGCGCGGTCGACAATGCGGCATTCCCGGGATGAAAGACGTTCCCGTGATTCGTGGCGAAGACATAATTGGCCAGCGGTACGCCGTGTGAATCCCGGACATTCATCCAGCCGACAGCATCGATCGTCGAAGACCCGGCGGCGGTATCGGTCCCGGTCTGCGCCGTCGCCACCGCACCGAGCGTCATCGGAACAACGAACAGTACGAACACGCCGAGCAGCAGGCGGGCGGTAATTCGCCGCAGCCGGGTCGCGCCGCACCAGTGCGCGCATCGATGGATCATCGCACGCGGTCGCCAACGCGCCGTATCCCAGAATTCCAAGTCCGACAACGCAACTGGGCGGTCGCTCCTGCCCGACCCGAGTCGCGTGCCAACGAGACTATCCGATCGCCCGAACACGCGTACAAACATAATGGTCGATCGAATACCGAAAACCCATTGGGCTCAGGGTGATTCGTATAGATCTCGTATGAAATCCGGCGGCCGCTGCCGACCCTACATCAATTCAGCAATGTGCTGAATATCATTGTCCATCGAAAACCCGATGTGCGTTCGCATCGCCGATTATCCGCAGCGTTCGAGCCGAGGGAATTCGATATCAGGTCGGCGGCAGTTCGGAATGTCTGGCGAACGCCTGATCGATCAGCTCCGACGTGGCGCGCGTGGCGATCAGCCGGGCGATGGCCAACTCCGATTCGAGTTTGGCGCGATCCTTCGGAGTGCGCCCGGACTGCTCATAGGCCTGGCCCGCCAGGAAGTAGAACAGCTGGGTCGCATATTGATCGGCAATCTGATTGCAATCGGCTCTGAGCCGCTCGATCAGTTCGAAGGCGTCGCGCGCGGGGATACCCGCATCGACGAGTCGGGTGGTCAGGTCGCCGCAGCGCGGATTGGTCACCCGATAGGCCTCGTGCGGATCGCCGGTGGTGGCGAGTGCCTGCTGCACGTATTCCGGAAGTTCCGGTGGTGCCTGCGCGCGCTGCGCACGGGGGGAGCCGGGCGCAGCGACCGTCGTCGGCTCGGAGACGGACTGGTCGTTGACGCCGAGCACCTCCGCCAATCCGTCGCCACGATCCCAGGCCTCGAGTAGTTCCCGAATCCCGTTCAACTTCATGCCCCGACTGAGCAGACGGCTGATCGTCTGCAATCTGTTGAGGTGATCCGACCCGTAATAGCCGATGCGCCCCCGAACATCGGGGGAAGGGAGGAGTCCTCGCTCGTGGTACACGCGAACGCTTCGCACGGTGGTATCGGCCGCCCGCGCTAGTTCGTCGATCGTGTACTCGGACTCAACAGCCATATCCATAGGAAACCACAATTCGCCCCTTAGCGGATGGCCCGCGAACAAATGTACCGTTGCCTAACGATACGCCAGGATCACATGTTGGTCAACGTGCCGTTAAGTAGCGGCAGAAACGATTGCCGAGGAGCCAATCGTGGGTTAACGTTCGTGGGCCGGCAATCATCGCTGGCCCTTCCGGGGACTGTTGAGCAGCCCCGATGACCGCCCGACCAATGGGCCCGCGCAACGGAGTTGGCGCGCCCTCGGCATCCCCGGAGACGGCTATGAGCATCATGCAATCTTCCCTTGTCATGGAAACCGTTGCGACGGCAAAGGTTTCGGCGCTTCCGAGTGGGTCGGCCCATCGGCCACCTTGCGCGGACGGTCCCGACGACTGGGATCTGGACGTGGGTACCCCGGACTCGTGGCGTGCGGCGATGCGAATCTGTGAGAGCTGCCCGGTGTTCGCGAAATGTGAACAGTTGGCGCAGACGCTCATCGAGCGCGGTACCGGCCCCCGCGCGATGATCTGGGCCGGAGTGCCCTATGACAGCGCGGGCAAGGTCGTCGCCGATCTGGACCGCCATCGCATCACCCCCGTCGATCACAAGCGGCCGCTGCGGATCATCCGCACCGGCTCGCGTCCCGCACCCGCCGATCCGATTCCGGCGGCACCGCGGCGTCACATTGTGCTGGGCCGTCGGTTGGAGCCGACCGGAACCGGCGCACACTGACCTATGCTTTCGTGCACTGTTCACGACGGACCTCATTCTGGCGGTGTGTAACTCATGACAATGTTGGCTCTGGAGATCGGGCCTGACGGTTTCGCTGCGAGTCGGGTGGAAGACAATGTCGGCGCGGACGAGATCCGGCGCGTCCCGATTCCGGCTCGTGCGGCCTGGGACACCTGCCGTGACCTGCTGGTCGAGGTCGCCGGCGGCGAGGAAGTCACCCGGGTGGGAATCGGCTCGGTCGGCCCGCTCGATATGGCCGCCGGTGTGGTGGCGCCGCCCGGAATCGCCGAGTGGGCGGCGGGTTTCGCACTCGTATCGGCGGTGGAGAAGCTTTTTCCGGACGCCCTAGTCCTGTTGACGCTCGACGGCGTGTGCCTGAGCTTGGCCGAACGTAACTTCGGTGCGACGAGTGAGGTATTCGATGCCCTCGCGGTCAGGGTCTCGAGCCGGATCACTGCGGGGGTCACGGTCGGTGGTTTCGTGGTGGTCGGTCGGACCGGAAACGCGGGAAACCTCGGCCATGTGCTGGTGCCGGGCTTTGATGAGCGCTGCGAATGCGGAGGTCGGGGGTGCCTGGAAGCGGTGGCAGGCGGAATCTCGGCGGTGAATTGGGCACGCGCACAAGGCTGGCAGGGCGCTTCGGTCGACGACCTGGTCGGTCAGGCACGTGCGGGTGACGAACTGGCGGATGCCGCACTGACCCGGGCCGGAACGGCGCTCGGCGGTGCGATCGCCTCGGTGGCCGCCCTGCTCGACCTGGACCTGGTCGCCCTCGGCGGCACGATGGCGGCGCCGGGCACCTCGCTCTGGAAGGCGCTCGGCGCTGCTGTCGCGACGCATGCCCGACTCGGCCATCTGACCGGATTGCGGGTCGTGCCATCGGAACTCGGCGAAGTGGGCGTGCTGGCTGGTGCCGGTGTACTTGCGCTGACGGCGGGAGGGAACAGCTAGCCGTCGCGATTGTGGGCGTGGAATCGGGGCCTGGGACCAGCGTTTTTGTCGCTGGTCCCAGGCATCGTGCTGTGCTTTGCCTTAGGTCCGCGAACTGCGCTGAGCTGTGGGAATTCTGACGTCTGTGCACGCGTTCTTAAGCGGACGTTAAGAAAAGACCGCTCGGTGTACGTACGGTGGCAATGTCATGCAGACTGCATCTGATGTCGACATCTCTCAACCTGTTGAATGAGCCGTTATATAGCGGTACATTGACTGTGTCACACAGGTGACGGCTTCCGACGAACGGCTGGTACGGGCAAGTGCGATGACAAGTGGCGCAGTAAATCCATGGATAACGATCGAGACGTTGACGCCCGAAGCGATGTCGGTGGCATCGGTGGGAGACGCGCCGCGTGGATTCGCCGACTGGCAGCGAGTACTACAGCGGCTGCTGTCGCGGACTCCGGCGCTCTACGACAGCCTCAAGACCCGAAGCCTGGTCGACGCGATCCGGGCTGCGCGCGACGAGGCCGAGGATGTGGATCTGACCATCGCGACCGGTTCGGGTCCGCACGCGCTGCGGATACGACCGGTGTTCGGACCGGGTGGCGATGTGCATGCGGTCCGCTTGTGGGTGGGCTCGGCGGCGGCGACCTGCCCCGAATTACCGCCGGCGGTTGGTGCGATCTGGGATCTCAATACCCAGACCATTCAGCAACCGATCGGCGCGACTCGGCTGACGGGGAACTCGGCCGAGCAGCATGTGCCGGTGATGTCGATCGCGGAGTTGTTCCATCGGATCTCGGCCTTCAATCGACATGCCGAAGTCCTGGATCTGCTCTACAGTCCGAAACCCGGTGACAAGCTTCAGTTCGATGTCACGGTGACCGATGGTCCCGAGCGACCGGGGCGGTGGCGGATAAGCATCCGGGCCCGTGACGACGCTCGCACCCAGGGCGCGTGGTTGTTGATCGAGGATGTCACCTCGGACAACGAGCAGTCGGAGTGGCCGACGCTGGAACGGGTCGGATTGCGCGAAGCCCACCGGCGTGCCGGAACTCATCTGGCGATCATTCAGACCGAGCGTGCCAGCATCTCGCATTGGCTCACGGATCCGGCTCCCTGGATCCGATGGGACTATCTGTTCCGGCCGGTGGACGTCTTCCATCCGGATGACCGCGTCCGTTTGGTAGCGCTGAGTGATCGGCTGCAATCCGGCGATACTGCGGGTGTCACGGTGCGGGCCCTCAACTACGGCGGCGGTTACACCCCGACATCGCTGCTGCTGTACCCGTATCCGGGCTATCCGAGCCGGCAACTCGCGATCGCCCAGCTGGTGCGCCTGGCTGATGACATGCCGATGCTGGAATCCGGGCGCCACACGCTGGAAACCCCGCAGGGGCAGGCGCCGATCGGGTACGACGATCAGTTGCAGTATCGGCTTGCGCATCGCTTGAAACGTAGTCCTGTGTACTGACCCGCTGTCCCCAATGTTGGGAACGATGACGGGGGCTGGAAATGATGGTGCTCTCTACCATTTCGGGAGTGCGGACAATGGTTGGCAGATCGACGGATTCGGGCGATGAATTACTTCGCCGAATGGTCGCACGCCGCCGCCGCGACAATGTGATCGTCGCGGTGCTCGCGGTGCTGGCCGTTCTCGGCGGCGGACACGCGATCCTCGATTTTTTCGCCTCGGATCCGCCGCCCCCATCCGACAGTGCGACGCCCGCGACCATCGGCCGCGCGCAATTGGCCGGGTCCTTCGCTCAGCAGTTCATCATGACCTACTTGAGTTCTGTTGCCGGACAGCAGGATCGGCTCGGCGAATATGTCGGAGCCAGTGCCCAGCAGATCACCTTGCCCTCGACGGCCCGGCAGGTATCCGATCCCGCCGTGGTGTACGTGTCGCGGATAGGGAGCTTCGACACACTCGAGGTCTGGTCGGTGACCGTATCGGTCCGGTTGGGTAAGTCGGCCACCGGCGGCACCAGCACCGGCGGCACGAGCACCAGCGGGACCAGCACCAGCGGGACCAGCACCAGCGGCGCCACCGCCAGCAACAGTGCGGGCGCGGACACCCGCCAGTTCTATCGGGTCGGGGTATCGGTACTCAACGGTCGACTGCGGGCTCTCGCGCTGCCCGCCCTGGTCGAACCGCCCAGCCGGGGCGCCGATCTGGCGCAGGCGTACGCCGCGCCCTGCACGGCGGATACACCGCTCGCGCAAGTGGCTTCGGGCTTTCTCACCACCTACCTGACGGGCAATGGCGATGTAGGCCGTTACGTCACCCTGGACGCCGGTATCGTCGCACTGCGCCCGGCCCCGTTCACCGCCGTGGAGACCGTCGCGATCACCTCGGACGACAACAGTTGTGGCACAGCGCGTTCGCACGCGCAGGTGCTCGTCACCGTCAATCCCAAGGCCGACGGCGGGGCGGTCGCGACGCTCGCCTATCCGCTGACCATGGTTCGCGACGGTGGCCAGTGGCAAGTGCAGTCGGTCGATGCCGTTCCTGCGATGACCAACCCGCCTGCCGTGATCGCCGACCAGCAGAACTCGCACGCAAGTGCGCCGAGCTCGACGACGTCGCTGCCGTCGACGACGGTGCAGATTCCGCGGGCTACCCAGAACTGATACGAAAGAGGCACGGCCGTGGGTAATTTGAGCGCCATCCTGTACAACATCCTGATGTTCGTCCGCTGGGCGGGCCTGATCCTGATCACCATTCTGAGCATGGGCGTGCTGATATCCGAGGCGGCCAAATCCAAGCTCTCGCCCGCGAAGATCCTCGCCGTCGCCGGATCGGCGCTGCTGGCCGCGGTCCTGTTCTGGATACTTCCGACCCTGGTCAACTACGCGCGCACGGACTCCAACATCATCGTCCCCGATCATCCCATCGGTGGCTATCGATGACCCAGGTGATCAAGGTCTTCACGCCGATCAAGCGGGTTCCCACCATGATCGGCAAGGCCCAGAACGGGCAGAAACTGCCCTTCGGGCCGTACACCCTGCCGCAGGTCGCGGGCGCGGTGGTGTTGATGGTGATCACCTCGGTGTGCGCGATGGTATTTCCGGTCAATCCGGCGGTCACCTTCGTGGTGGGACTGGTGCTGACGATCGCGGTTGTCTTCGCCGTCGGACTGGTGCCGTATACCGGCGTCCGGATGACTTCTCGGGCGCTGTGGGTGGGTCGGCTCCTCGTATTTCGCAAGCCGGTGTCCGCATCCGGTATGCCGGTCAACGCCGATTCGGCGCGCCACACCATGTTCATCGAAGAGTCCATCGTCCTGGTCCTGCCGGATCGACCGGTCGAGGTGGCGGCGAGCGCCAAACCCGATATCCGGATGCTCGATGTGATCGGCGTCGGCGGCAGCGGCAAGGACTTGCGCAACTGGATCAACGGCAACGGTGGCCCAGCATCGGAAGGGAGCCGCTGATGGCGTTCGGACGAGATCTACAGCCCACCGCCGCGATTCGCGGAAATCTGCAATTCACCCATTCGGGTCTGGTCACCGCGACCTACTTCATCAACCCGCTCGGCTACGGGTTGCGCAAGGCGGGTGACAAGCACGATGTGAAGATGGCCCACCATGCGCTGATCAACAGCTTGCCGAGCGGGTCATTGCTGCTCGGCATCCAGGCGCGGCTCAACACGATCGACGTGCTGACCAAGATGGTGGAGGGCGTCGATCTCGACGAATGCGAGGACTACGCCGACGAGGTGGTCGCCTCGTATGAGCGAGTCCGCGCGATCTCACCGCAGACCCGGATCTACTTGCTGACAATTCCGGTCGGCACGGCGAACTCCGGTATTTCGGCGCTGTCGCGTATGTGGCGTGGCAGCACCACCACGATCGATGCGACCGCCATCTCCCGCGCGGATCTGGATGCCTACGACGAAAAGGCGAACGAGATCCTGTCCCGGATCGGCGGGGATTTCGATCCGGTTCCGGTGCCCGCCGCACTGTTCCAATGGCTGTGGGAGCACTACCTGTCGCGTGGTGCGGCGGGCGATCCGGTGGCCCCGACTCGGGTCGGCGCGCTGGATGACGCGACAGCGGCCGTGTTCTCCTCGGCGGCCCTCGACGAGGGCGCTCAGGCCGATAGCAACCGGCGGGTACGACCCTCGTTCGTTCCGGTGATCAAGGTCGTGCAACCGGATTACGAGTATCGCCCGTCCTATCAGGCGATGCTCACCCCGCATTCGTTCCCGTACGCGGGCATGCGATTTCCCGGTGGCAGCGAATTCCTGAATGTGCTGGAGGGCCTCGGCGAGGTCACGGTCGACTGGGGGATGCGGGTGTCGACCAAACCCGCGGACCAGGTACTCAAGAACAACGAGCTGAGCCTGCGCCGACTCGGTGAGCAGATGGATCAGCGCGACCAAGAGGTGTCGTTCGCGCAGAATACGCTGACGTCGAAGGCGCAGATGTTGGGCGAATACAACCAGCATTTCGAGGTCAACGGCGGTGAGTCGGAGGTCTCCTTCACGACCGTCATCGCCATCGGTGGCCCCTCGCGCGATGTCACGATGGATGCGGTCAATACGCTCAAGCGCCGCTATAAGCGGTTCCAGGTCGAGATGACTGCACCGCTGGGTACCCAGGTCGATCTGTGGTCGATGCTGATTCCCGGAAGTCCGCAACGCCGGGCTTACGACGACTTCGCCCATATCGTGCCTTCGGATATGTGGGCCGGGTTCGTACCGTTCATCACCAGCCAGATCGGCGACGACAGCGGCCCGGTGATCGGGGTCAACCTGCTGTCCGGCCAATACGAGCCGATCCATTTCGGCATCATGGAGGCCGCGCTGCACGACTTGTCCGCATCGTTCGCGGTCACCGGCGAACTCGGTTCGGGCAAATCGTATTTCCTGAAGCTGATGGCGGTGCTCGTCCACGATATGGGCGGGCAGTTCCTGGCCATCGACCGAAGTCAGGTCGGTGAGTGGGAGCACTTCGCCGCCGCGATCGACAACGCGGTTGTCATCGATCTGGCGAATCCGACAGTATCGCTGGATCCGCTGCGCATGTTCGAACCGAGGGTCGCGGGTGAGCGCGCGCTCGACTCGATCCTGCCGCTGCTGGATCTGTCACCGACCTCCGGCGCGGGTGCCGCCGCCAGCAATCTGCTGACCATCAGGGGTATGGCCGAACACGGTATCCGGAGTCTGCTCGATCTGTTCCATGTCGTGCGGCGGCTGCGCGACCAGCCCGGAAACCCGGAGGAATACGCGGATCTGGCGGCACGCCTCGGCACCGTTGTCGAGCGGGTACCGGTGCTGTTCGATCCGGCGCTGAAACCGTTGCGACTCAATGCCGCCGCGACGGTCGTGCGCAGTCACCAACTGGCGCTCCCGACTGCGGAGGAGCTCACCACCCCGCACCTGTACAACCGATTGCCGCTGACCAAACGACTCGGGACCGCGCTGTACGAACTCGTCGGCGTGGCCGCCCGCGAGGCCTTCCTCACCGATAACGGCAGGTTCGGGCTGCTGGTCGGCGACGAGGCGCATCACTTCACGCAGACACAGGTCGGCTCGGCGGTCACCTCGGATTTCAGTCGCGACGGCCGTAAGCATCTGGCGGCGATCGGGCTGGCCTCGCATGATCCGGCGACCGACTTCCAGGGGGCCGCGCACAATCTCATCCCGAACCGGTTCGTCTTCCGGCAACGCGATGAGACGCTGGCCCGCAACAGTCTGGAATGGCTCGGCGTGGATCTCGAGGAAGCGCCGTTTCTGCTCCAGATCCTGCGAGAGGAGACCTCGCCGCCGGTCGGCGCCGGCCGTCAGGTGCCCGAGGAACGCCGCGGCGAGATGTTCATGCGTGACGCACTGAACCGGATCGGCCGCGGCAAGGTGCTCGGCCCGGCCCGGATCGATCGCGCCGCGGCGATCACCAGCACGCCGAGTGCTCCCGGAGGCACCCGCACAGCCATTTCGGAAAGACAGGCAGTGCGTTGAGATTCGCTACTGATCGCGGTATTCGATCGGGCCGAGACGACTTCGGGCTGGGGCAGGATGCCGAACTCTTCGATCCGGTCCAGTGGCGGCCGTCGGCGGTATTTCGGCGATGTCGTAGGTGGATCGGCGCGACGCGCCGTCGACGCTGGACCACATGGGCCCTCGTCGCTCTCGTCGTACTGTTCATCTGTCCAGGCATCATGGCGGTGCTGGCCACCGCGCAGACCGGCACGGGTACCGTATCCGCGCCCAACAGTGCGCTCAGCTGGATGCGGATCAAAGATTCGTCGGGAGTAGAACTTTCGAGCTATCTGTTCGCCACCAATCGCGGCGGAATCTTCAGCCCCGGGAATATCGTGATGTCGTTCCTGATCATCGTGCTATTCGCCGTCTGGCTGGTCATCACGGTTACCGCGATCTGGTTGCCCACCGACACCCTGGATTTCGGGTGGCTGAACGTTGTCAGCAAGCCGCTGGAAGGTGTGGCCAACGCTCTGACGGGGCAGATCGCGACACCGATCTTGCTGGTGACCGCGGTGGCGATCGGCGCGGTTCCTGTGGGCGTGTTCATCGTGCGCGGCTATTTCTCCAAGGCCTCGATGCAGGTCGTGACGATGGTGGCGGTGGCGATACTCGGGCCGCTGTTCCTGGCCGAACCGCTGGCCGAGGTGCTGTCGCCGGACGGCCTGCTGGCGCAGGGGCGGAATCTGGGGATTTCGGTGGCAGCCGGGTTGAACGGCAACAGCAATCCGAATCCGAACCAGTTGATCCAGACGATGCAGTCCGATATGGCGGACAACTTCGCGCGACGTCCGTTGCAAGTGTGGAACTTCGGGCACGTGGTCGACGACCGGGCATCCTGTCGGGCGGCGTGGTCGGCCGGTGTCATGGCCGGTGATGAGGACCGGGTCAAGAACGGCATGAAGGCGTGCGGAGACAGCTCCGCCTATGCGTCGGCTGACAATCCGAGCGTCGGTCAGATCGGCGCCGGAATTTTGTTGCTGTTGTCCGGGACGATTCTGTTGCTTTTCGGAGCATTCCTGGCCATCAAGGTCATCTGGGCTGCGCTCGATTCGGTCTACTACGGATTCATGACGATATTCGGATTCGCCGCGGGCGGATTCATATACGGGCCGACTCAGACATTCACGATTCGCTGTGTTGTGCACGGATTCGTCTCGGCCGGGCGCATGGCTGCGTTCGTCATATTCCTCGGCGTCTACGAACTGTTTCTCGGCGATCTGTTTCAACAGGCGCGCGGTCAGGTCATGTCGGTGTTCGTCATCGGAGCGATCGTGGAAATCGTCGCCATCCTCCAGTTGAAGCGCCTCAACGCGGGTCTGGAGAAGGGCAACGACTGGATTGCCAACCGGTTCGCCCTGGCCGTTCAGAACGGTGGTGCCAGGGCCGGCTCGGGCGGCGGCGGTGGCGGGACTGCCTTGGGGATGGGGCAAATAGGCGCGAGCCACAAGATGTCGGGCATCGGTATGATGGCTTTGCTCGGCGGGGCGAGCACCATAGCGAATTCGCCGCTGACCGAATGGGCGATGGGCGGAATTCCGGGTTCTTGGCGTCCCCAGTCGAGAATGAAGAAGCGAATGGCGGAGGCGCAGGCGCAGGTCTGGAACACGCCGGGGTTCCATGAGGCGTATTCCCAGTCGTACATGAACCGCCCACTCTTTGCCGCGAATGCTCGGCGGGAGGGCATGGCCTACGGCGGTTTGGACACGTTCCGCGGCAACTCAGCAGCGATCCAGGGTGTTATCGATGCCGGTGGCACGACGGCTGATGCACTCGGGGCCATGATCGGTGCAGGTGCGCAGGACAGGGAAATGGCGCTACTTTCGGATCGCTCGCGTCAGCGGATCAGTAAAATGGGTAGCAACGAGCCGTTCAAGGATAATGACCTGAGTTTCTTGGCTGCTGCGGTACGGCAAGCTCAGAATTCGGCACGCATGCTCGTCAACGGAGAAGGAGGTACCGCCGCCGAGACGGCGGCCGATTTCGCCACCATGGAGCAGGCCGCCCGGCAATTCCGCCTTACCAGGAGAGGCGGTGTCACGCTGGACGACAACCAAAATCCTTATCTCTCGCATCTGCGTTTTGTCACGGAATACATGGAAAATGACCCGTTGACTGCCAAGGCGAAGATGCAGGCCCTGAACGATATTATACAAAATACGAACGTGACCAATCCCAGCGCTGAACTCCAGAGATTGCGGGCCGCCAATGTGGACGTGGAGACCGCGGATCGTATGAAGCAATGGATTTGGAACGACCATGCCAGGCGCTCAGATGAACTCACCCGCAGGGTCATGGATGACGTAACCGATCCGGAGGCACTTCGTGATCTTAGGAACGAGCTCTGGCGGGCTGGTAATACCGATTATTATGCAAACGGTGGTACTGGAGTTCCTACGAATAATGTGACGCCGGTCGGGCATGTGCCGGGTAATCCGAACCAGCGCAATCGGCCTCATCCGAACTGGGGACGGGGAATGCGTGGTGTAGCCCAGTATCTGGTGCCGGGGCCGGACTGAATTAATTAGGTCTGTGTCTGTGGAAAGGTGAAATAGCTCGTTCTGGGCGGAGAGGTATTCGATGATCGGTCGGCTCATGTTCCTCGCCATGGTTCCCGCCTGGGCGTGGTTGTTGCTGGCGGCAGTGTCCGGACTCGGCACGCTTCTCGTGGTCATGGTGCTCGTGGTCGGCGGCACGACCTCGGCTATCTCCGCCGACCTGCACTATCAGTGCGACAGCGCGATCGGTCCGGACCCGTCGCAGACCGAGACAGCTGCACCCCACACGACCGCTGCCTCCGGTTCAGGGTCGAGCGCTGCGCCCTCCGCCGCGCCTACCGTCAACCCGTACGCGGAACTAACTGTGGCACCGGATGATACGAGCGCGTCGGACTGGCAGCGTGCCTGCGCGAGTTCGATCCGCACGGCGCCGTATCAATTGCCGCCGCTGCAGACGACCATGAGCGGATTGCTCGGTGACTGTGCCCGCGAATTAGCTATCAATCGCGCGCTGAAAGCGTCGGCGGGAAGTGTCGACGGTGCGCCGGGTGGCCCCTCGAGTGCGGCAGGGCTGACGCGGGATGTGATCTATCAGGCCTCGGCCGCGGCGGTGACCGGCCATTGCGATCCGGCGGCGCAGCCACCGGACGACACCGAACCTGTCGCGCCGCCCGTGCGGGGTACGTCGGTGCAGCCGGGATCGGCGGCGGTCGCGTGCGGGCAATCGTCGAGTATCGGAAAAGCGGTGACGGTGCTTCCGAAAACCGTTGCGGCCCAGGCGGCGTGCGGACAGCGGGTCGATCCCGCCGCGGTTTCGGCGGGTGATCTGGTCTTCTGGGATTACCGCAGCAACGCACCGACGCGAACCGGAATCGCCCTCGGCGCAACACAAGTCATGACTTATGATCCCTATTCCGGACGGTTCGTCGAGCAGTCGATGCCGACCAGCCGTGATGTCCGCATCAAGCGAGTGCTAGGGGGTGGATCGTGACGAGCGCGGAGGTGTGGCCTGCGGACTACGAGGTCGAAGTTGTCGATGAGCCAACTGAAGATGTTGGGGGAGACGGTGATTCACAGTCCGGCCCGGTAACGCCTTGGTCGGGTAAGCAAGGGCACAAGGCCGCGCCGCGCAAGGGTACCGGTCCGGTCAATCCGGGATCCGGTGCATCGCCGGGGCAGAACGGCTCGTCAGCGGCGCCGGGGCAGAACGGCGCGCCAGCGACACCGCAGGCGCAACCAGGTCAGGGTGGTGCTGCTCCGGGTTCGGCTGTGGTGCCGCAGGGAAATGTTGTCGTGCCGCCGGGTCCGGGGGCGGGGCAGCCGGGGCAGCCGCCTGCTGCTCAGCCGGCTCCGCAGGCTGCGCCTGGTCCTTTGGTGGATCCGGACACGG